>JACQDQ010000047.1 GCA_016201015.1 Pseudomonadota bacterium
CCGCCGAAGCGACGGTCTGGACGTTGGTCGAGGCCTGCTCGGCCGCCGCCGCCACCGACGTCGACTGGCCGCGCGCGGTCTGCGCCGCGCTCGACATCGAGTCCGCCGATCCGCGCACGCTTTCCACCGCCGTGTCGACGGAGCTCAGCGTGCGGCCGATGCGTTGGTCGAACGCCTCGGTCAGTTGCTTCACGCGCTCGGCCCGCTCGACCTTCGACGCCTGTTCCTTGGCCTGCTGCTCGGCCAGCGTGCGCGCCTTCACCATGCCGTCCTTGAAGACGATCAGCGCCTTCGCCATCGCGCCAACTTCATCTTGCGACCCGCTGGCGTCGATCTTCGTGTCCAGGTTCCCGGACGCGAGCACCGTCATGTTCCGCTCGAGCCCGACGAGCCGGCCGACGACGTTGCGTCCGACATAGAACCAGACGAACAGCACGGCGCCGATCAGGCTCGCCGCGACGATCGCCATGATCATCGTAATGCTGGTGGCGACCATCGACTGGGCCTGCTGCGTCGATTGATCGGTGCGCGCGCGCGTCGCCTCGACCCGGCGGCTCACCGCCTGAATGAGCGATTCGACGTTCCTGCGCGCCTCGTCGATGGCCTTGAGGCCGCTCTCGTTCGCCGCGAACTGCGCGCTCCGCAATGCGAACACGCTCTTGGCGCCGGACCCGAGCGCCAGGATGGCGTCGGTCGCGGCGCGCAGCCCCTCGACCTTGTTGATCTTGTCGAGAACGTCGATCTGCAATTCAATGCGCTCCACCGCCGCGCGGAACTTCTCCTGCAGCGCGCCGAGCTGCTTGGCGTCGTCGGCCGAGGCCGCGTCCGACAGCAGGCCGACCACCAGATTGGCGTCGCCGACCAGGTCCGCGAGGTACTGCATCGTCGGCATCTGCACGGTCGCGAGCTGCAACATGGTCAAGGTCAAGGCGCGGGCATCGCCGCTGATGCTCATCGACACGTTCGACACTTTCGCCTTCGCCTTGTCGATCGCCGGCTGCGCCAGCGCGAGAAACCTGTTGTGCGCCTCGCCCAGCGCCCGCACGTTGTCGGCGGCGGCCTTCGCCTGGGTCAGACGCTCCTGGACCGCCTTGTTGAGGGTGTCGAGGCGGGCCGAGGCGGTGTCGGAGAGGCTTTTCAATTCGGTCGACGCGCGCGCATCGTCGCTGCTGCCGAGCACGCGGTCCAGCGCCTTCGCCATCGCGCGCTGCGCTTCCTGGAGCCTTGCCATCTGCCGCTGGCGCTCCGCCTCGTTGGCGGCGGCATAGAGGGCCGGCGCCACGGCGGCCACGGCCTCGCCGCTTGTCGCCAGCTCGAGAGTGCCGACGACCTGCGGGATATCGCGGGTGGCAACCACGCCGAGCGACGACCCGACCTGCGAGAGAAAGTACCAGCCGAGGCCGCCGACGACCACCATCGCCGCCATGATCGCCCCGAAGGCGAGCATCAGCCTGGCCTTGATTCCCAAATTCGACATGAATGCGATCGACATCGGATTAAACCCCCGGCGAGATGTTGTTTTGCGCGGGCGCGGGCCCGGCGATGAAAAATGAAATCAGCGGGCGGCGGCGACTTGCGCCTGGACCAGGCTGCGCGCGCGGGCGATCAGCGGGGCCGCGTCGATGCCCTGCTGGCGCAGCGCGACGGCGAACTCGTTCACCGCCGGCGCGACCGCGCGCGCCACGGCCTGCTGCAGCTCCGGCGTCGGCGCGATGAACGTATGCTGCTTGCTGTTGCGCAGTTGCGCCTTCGCTTCCTTTTCGTATCTGTCGCGCAGCACGGCCAGCGCCACGGACAGCTTCTCGCCGCTGTTGTTGTCGATGGCGGCCTTGAGGTCGGCCGGCAGCGCGTCATAGGCGGCCTTGTTCATCGCGATCATCAGCGCCGGCGCGGCGAAGTTGAGGTCGACCAGATATTTGAAATGGTCGACGATGAACTTGTCCTTGACCGTGGGCGTCGTCAGCCCGGAATCCCAGCCATAGGCGATGGAATCGATGATGCCGGAGGTGATCACGTCGGCGATCATGTTGTTGGGCGTGCCGACCGGGATCACGCCGAGCTGGGCGAAGGCGCGGCCGACCGTGGGGCTCGCCGCGCGCATGCGCAGGCCGCGGAAATCGCGCACGCTGGTAATGTTCTGGTCGGCGGTGAACAGCGCGTAGGGCGGCAGAACGTAGAGGCCGAGCACCTTGAGCCCGGCGTAGTCCTCGGCGAGCAGCCCTTCCTCGTACAGCTTCCACATCGCCCGCGTGCCGGCGACGCCGTCGGGATACAGCAGCGGCAGCTCCATCACCGCGCTGCGCGGGAAGCGGCCCGGATAATAGCCCTGGACGGTCGAGGCCATCTCGATCTGGCCCTTCTCCAGCAAGCCGAGCAATTCGTTCGGCTTGCCGAATTCGCCCTGCGCCCGGAGATCGACCTTGATCCGTCCGCGGGAGTCGCGCTCGATCGCCCGGGCGTAGGGCACAAGGCCCTCCGTGAAGGTGGAGGTGTTCGCGACGCTGATCGTGGCGAACCGCAGTGTGATTTCGTCGCCATGGGCGGTCGACGCCACGGTGGCGATCCCCCCCAGCAGCGCCGCGGCGGCCACCAGACATTGGCGCAAATCGTGCTGTAGACGGCCCATTTTCAAAATTCCCCTTCTTTTCCGCCGGCGGCGATGCCGCGACGGCGGTCAGGTGCAAAAATTGCAGGCGAAATAGAATTAGATGATCGGCATTTAAAATATGGTGAACGGCGCCGCCGCTCGCCGGGCGAATCGCGATTTGACCGGGCATCACGGCCGCAATTGGTCCATTAAATCGCGGGCCGACCCGCGCGCGGATCGGCGCAGATCAATCC
>JACQDQ010000391.1 GCA_016201015.1 Pseudomonadota bacterium
AGCGGGCAAGGTCAACCACCTCCGGCTCCCGCGCCGCGTTGGCGAGCACAGTCTCGCCCCGCGCCAACGTCGCCGCCATGAGCAGGTTCTCGGTCGCGCCGACCGAGACGAAGGGAAAGACGATCTCCGCGCCGACCAAGCCGCCGGGCGCATCGGCCTCGATATTGCCCTCTCTGAGGTCGATGGTGGCGCCGAGCTGACGCAGTCCCTTGAGGTGGAGATCGACCGGTCGGGTGCCGATGGCGCAGCCGCCGGGAAGCGAGACCCGCGCCCGGCCCATGCGGGCGACCAGCGGGCCAAGTACCAGGACGGAGGCGCGCATCTTGCGCACCAAGTCGTAGGGCGCCGTCGTGCTGGCGACGTTGGCCGCGTTGAGCGACAGGACGCGGCCTTCGCCGCCGCCATTCGGCGCCGCGTGCTCAATCTCGACGGAAACGCCGAGCTGAACCAAGACGTTGATCAGCGTGGTGATATCGGCCAGATGCGGCAGGTTGGACAGGGTCAGGGTCTGATCGGTGAGCAGGCTGGCCGCCATCAGCGGCAACGCCGCATTCTTGGCCCCGCCTACCTGCAAGACACCGCGAAGTGGCCGGCCGCCACGGATGCGAATCTTATCCATCGGGGATCCTGTTCTTCGGCCTCAGACGTCCGCTGGCCGCCGGCACCGAGCCGTCGCCCGCGCTGTGACTGTTCGAGCATCACATAGCGAACGCCCGTCCGAAAATCCAGCCCCCTCGGCCGTCTTCACCAAACATAGACAGACGCCGCCTGCGTCGGCCAAATGAGCTAGGCGCCGTCATTCCGCAACCACTGCCGCCGGTGCGAACGAGTGCGGAACGGCAGCAACCAGTATGCACCGCCCTGACCGAATCCAGCGCTCCGACGTCCTCACAGGGTGGCATTCCGCCCGCCGGGCGGCGCCCCACCGGATCCGTTCAGCCGAGGTTGATCCGCATATTCTCGCGCGCGACCATTGCGCCGGACCACGTAAAGCGGGCCTCGCTCTCCAGTTCCTCCATGAAGATATCCGGATGGTCTGGATCGTGGTGAAAGATCACCAGCCGCTTGGCAGTGGCCGCACGGCAGAGGCGGACCCCCTCTTGCCAGGTCGAATGGCCCCAACCGACCTTCTTGGGAAATTCCTTGTCGGTATAAGTCGAGTCGTAAATGACGATATCGGCGCCATCGATCAAGGCGAGCACGTTCTCATCAGGCTTGCCGATGATGTGCTCGGTGTCCGTAATGTAGCACAGCGACTTGCCGCGATAATCGAAGCGGTAGCCGGTGGCGCCGTTGGGGTGATTGAGCGTCGTCGTGCTTACTTTGATGTCGCGGCCCAGAGTGAAGCGGTCGCCAGCGGTAAAATCCTCGTAGGCGATCTTGGCGGCCATCATGTCGAGGGGCACCGGGAAGGTAGGTTGGTCCATCTGCTGCGACAGGATGCGCCGCACCCCGCCGCTTTCATTCAAATGCCCCCCCATGATGGTGAAGGATTGCGTCTTGCGGTAAGCCGGCGTGAAGAACGGAAAGCCGTTGATATGGTCCCAATGCGTGTGCGACAGCAGTAAATGGGCGTGCTGCACGTTCTTCTTGAGCAGCCAATGGCCAAGATTGCGGATGCCGGTGCCGGAATCGAGGATGACCCGCTGGCCGTCCATCGATAGCTCGACGCAGGACGTATTGCCGCCAAAGGCGAGATGGTCGGCCGATGGAGTGGCGATGCTGCCGCGGACACCCCAGAATTTGGCCTTGAAGGTCATCGTACCTGTTGCCGTTTGGCGCTACCTGTGAAGCGCCAGATTACTATAGTGCTCGCCAGAACTGGTGTGTCGTTCGTCACAGGGCCGGATTTACCATTACCGCAAAGCCGCAGCTAGACTAGCATCGATTCGTCGACGACCAAGTATTTTGGCGAAGCTGTGGCCGTCACCACGGTTAATGGACGCGCCACGACAGCACCGGACTGTTGGCGCCGCCGAAGCGGCTCTCGACCTCAAAAGCTCGATCCCGGCTGTTTGAGGAACTCGATCTCCTCCGGCGTCGAGGGGCGGCCAAGCGCGATATTGCGGTGCGGAAAGCGGCCGAAGCGCGCCACTACGGCGTGGTGGCGCTCTGCAGCGTCGATCGCCTGGTCGCGCCAGGAGGTAGTCGGCAGGGAGCCATACAACGAAAGCGAGCGTTCCTGATCGGCCAGCAATTCGCTGTGCTCGAACGGCAGGTAATAGAACAAGCGCTGCACCGGCGACAGCGCCCGGTCGAACCCGGCGTCGATGCCCTCTGCCGCGAGGCGCCGCGCGATCGGGTCGGCGGTAAAGGCGCCGGCCACGCCGCGAAAGAGGTTGCGTGGGAACTGGTCGGTCAGCAAGAGCAAGGCGAGCGTCCCCTCGGCCGTAACGTCGAGCCCGACGAAGGCACCGGCCGCGGCCGCCAGGGTATCTCCGAGAAAGAGCCGACGAATTTCCTCGTCGAAGGCCGGAACTTTGCTGAACCAGTTATCCCGCATTGCACCATGATTCGGGTGATCCGGCGGCAGGAACCAGAAGTCACGCACCGCGCGCAGGCGCTCGCGCGTCAGAACCGGGCTCGTCATTCCGCTTTGCCGGCGTCCGGTTTCGTGGCTTGCTGCGCAGTGCGGCCTTGGCCCTGCGCCTTGCGCCGGCGCAGGTTCGCACGCAGCGCAACGGCAAGCCGTTCGCGCCGCGCCGTTGCAGGCGGCGACGCGTTTGCTCGGTCCGAATGGACTTTCCTGTCTTTTCCCATGCTGCGACACGTGGTAGCCGCATATGTGCGCCAGATATATCTTTAGTCTGCCGGGACCATTTCCCGCAACCAGCGGCGCGGCGTGATCAACGTCCTTGAATTTATATGACAGTTCTCTAATATAATGCATGTAGGTATTCATGAACTTGGCGGAAAGGATGGTCCGCATGGGCGAATTCAAGCTGCGCGATCTCGACCCGCAAACCGTGAAATCGTCGCTCGACCGTGGCGAATGCATCCTCGTCGATGTGCGCGAGGCCAACGAGTACGCCCGCGAGCACATTGCCGGCGCCAAGCTCATGCCGTTGGCCACCTTGGACCGGGCCGCGCTCGGCCTTCGAGATCCGCATACGAATATCGTCGTCCATTGTGCGAGCGGGCTCCGCTCGCCGCACGCCGCCAAGACGCTCGCCGCCGCCGGCATCGTCAATGTCGCGAATCTCGCCGGCGGACTGCAGGCGTGGAAGCAGGCTGGGCTCGCGACAGTTGAAGATCGTTCGGCACCGCTGCCGATCATGCGCCAGGTGCAGCTCGTTGCCGGCAGCTTGATCATGCTGGGCGTCGCGCTCGGCACGCTGATCAATCCATGGTTCTACGCTCTGTCAGCCTTCGTCGGCGCCGGGCTGTTCCTGGCCGGTGCGACGGGCTGGTGCGGCATGGCGATGTTGCTCGCGCGCCTTCCCTATAACCGGCGGACGGCCTGACCTGGTCGCGCGGCTCGTCATCGCGCTCGGCGCGGCGTTTGCCGTCGCCATCGTTCCCGTCTGCGCGCAAGAGACGGTTGCATTTCCGACACTCTTCCCACAGGACAAGGCAGCATCTGCAATCGAATTGACCGGCTTCCTGCACCGTCCCCAAGGCGCCGGCCCCTTTCCCGCCGTCGTGCTGTTGCACGGCTGCGGCGGTCTGTTCGACCGCAGCGGCCGCCTCACATCGCGTCACCAGGATTGGACCAGCCGGTTCCATGACTCGGGCTATGTCGTGCTGCTGGTCGACAGCTTCACCCCGCGCGGCGTTGCCGATATCTGCACGCGCCGCGACCGCAGCGGCCTCACCACGGACGTCCGCGCTTACGATGCAGCCGGTGCTCTCGCCTACCTGCAATCACGGCCGGACGTGCGCGGAGACCGAGTCGGCCTTATGGGCTGGTCGCATGGTGGCGGCACAGTGCTCTATGCGACGGCCGCTGGCGCGATGGCGCCCACACCGGACTTCCGCGCGGCGGTGGCCTTCTATCCTGGCTGCCGCCTGCCTAACGACCGCGGATTCGTGCCGCGCTTGCCGCTCGCGATCCTCAACGGCGAGGCCGACGATTGGACACCGGCACCGCCCTGCATCGCGTTCGTCGAGCAGGCTAAGGCCAAAGGCTCGCCGCTCGATATCACCGTCTATCCCCGCGCCTACCATGACTTCGATGCGCCAAACCAGCCGTTACGCGCGCGCAGCGGTCTGGCCACCGTAGCCAGCGGTACGGCGCATGCCGGCACCGACCCGGCGGCGCGGGCCGACGCCATCATCCGCGTGCCCGCCTTCTTCGCGCGCTATCTGAAGGATTAATCGACGGGCGCAGTGGCGTAGTAGTGCCAGAGCAGATGCGCGGCGGCGCTGCGATAGGGCCGCCATGGCTCGGCGAGCTTGTACATGCGCTTGGAATCTGGGAGGCGGCGCAGACGCTTCAGCCGCCGCATCGCCGTCTGCAACGCGAGATCGGCCGCCGGACAGACATCGGGCCGCTGCAGGGCAAACAGGAGATAGACTTCGGCGCTCCAGCGGCCGATGCCTTTGACCTGAACGAGGTGTTCGATCGCCGCCTCGTCGTCGAGCCCTGCAACGCGGTCGAGATCGACGCGCCCGCACGCCATATCGCCAGCGAGACCGACCGCGTAGGCGGCCTTCTGCCGCGACAGGCCGTAGCTGCGCAGCTCATCCGGCGGACGGGCGGCGAGCGCCGCGGGCGTCAAGGGATCGATCGCCGTCGTCAGCTTCGTCCACAGGCTGCGCGCCGCAGCGGCCGAAATCTGCTGCGCGAGGATGATCCGCAACAGCGTGGCGAAGCCGGGCGGACGATCGCGCGGTGGCGGCTGCCCGACCTGGGCAAGCGCCGCGGCGATGTCGGGGTCCGACGCGGCGAGCCTTCGTAACGCAGCGCGATGCGGCGATCTGGACATCGTGTCCGAGCGCCGCGATCACACCCACGGGCAGTGGCTGTTGCTGGCGCCGAAGGTCTTACCGCGTGCGAAACGGTCGAGGCTGAACGGCGCGAGCTCCCCCACCGCATTGCCGCCGACCAGCAGCCTGGCGACCAGCTTGCCGGCACCGGTCATCTTGAAACCGTGGTTGCTGTCGGCGATCATGTACACATTCGGCAGCACTCAATCGAAGATCGGCACGTTGTCGGGGGTGAAGGCGCCGATGCCGCCATTGCGCCGGTCGCGGAAATTCTTGCGGCAGCCCTCGAACCGGCCCATGAGCTGGCCCATCGCCGCGGCGAAATAGTCGGCAAACTCCGGTTCGGCCTGATATTCGTCATTGGCGTGGCCATAAGGGTCGGTGACGGCCTTGGGACCGACTTTCTTGGGAATCGTGCCGCCCTGCACGCCGGGCCGGTCCATACGTTCCGAGCCATTCTTCCAGTAGACGTAAAGATGGTCGGCGAGCTCCTTGCCCGTCTGGTCGACCACCGGCGTGTTCATAAGTTCGACATGCAGCACCGGCGGATCAAGATCGCCGGCCGTGCGATATGGCTTATCGACATAAAGCTCGCCCTCGAGCAAGCGCCAATAAGTCCACATGTCCTTCTTGACGCTGCCGCCATCGGCATAGCGCGCCTCGATGGTCGCCGGCTTGCCAAGCATCTCCCAGTGCCGCGGCGTCCACGCACCGAGGCCGAGGACCACTGCGTCGCACGCGATTTCACCCTGATTGGTGTGCAATCGGCGGACCTGGCCGCCGGCTATGTCGTAGCCCTTGACCTCGACGCCCGACAGGATGCGCACGCCATGGTCACGGCATTTCTGGGCCAGCCCGGCGATCGCCTGGCGCGTACCGGCATAGCCGCTCACTTTCTCATGGAGCACCACGTCGATGCCGTCGGTCTTGAAATCCGGCCAGATCTTCTTGAGGAAGCCGCGCGCCTCCTTGCCCTGATAGAGATCGGACGGATAGTTCGCGCGCTGCTGGCTCGCATGCAGGCGCTCATAATCCGCCGCCTGGTTGGCTTCCCCTGCCGAAACATAGCCGACCTGCTGGAAGCCGAAGGCGACCGGATCATAGGTCCAAACATCGACCGAGTGCCGCAGGATGGCGTGCAGCGGCTCGGTCATGTAAAGATTGCGCACGCAACCACAGGCGATGCCCGAGGCGCCGGCGCCCGGCCCGGTCTTGTCGAGCACGACGATGTCGGCTCCCGTGCCTTTGCCGCGGGCTTCGAGTTCCATCGCCAGGTGCCAGGCGGTGGAAAGGCCATGGATGCCGGCGCCGATCACGGCGTAGCCGACATGCGACGGAAGGGAGTTCGTCATCTCAGATTGTCCTTTGGCTGGATATGCGCGCGGCCAACGCGATGCTGGCGCCGGCAAATTTCGCCGGATTGTGCCTCACCTTCGCGAGTTTGACCAGAAGCCGCGACGCGGATGAGCGCGCCAATCTCCGCTCCCGCGAGCCTGCCGATGTACGACCCGCCGGAGCTCCGCGACGCGACCGATGCGTGGTGGAGCGGGTTAGCGCGCGCGTTGCGCCGCGAGGGTATATGCGCGGTGCCGGACCGGCTTACGCGCGGCACCCCAGCGCAGGTGTTATGGGGGGCGCCCGATCTGCTCATCACGCAGACCTGCGGCTATCCGCTGGTGTGCGGCTGGGCTGCCCGGCTCGCCTATCTCGCCACCCCGCATTACGCGGCGCCGGGCTGCGATGGTCCGGACAATTGCAGCTTCATCATCGTGCACGCCGACTCGCCGGCGTCCAGCCTCGAAGACCTGCGCGGCCTGAGTTGCGCCTATAACAGCCGCGACTCCCATTCCGGCTACAACGTGCTGCGCTCAACCATAGCGCCGCTCGCGCGCAGCGGCCGGTTCTTCGGCGCGGTTGTCGAAGCCGGCAGCCATGCGGAGTGCGCGGCGCTTGTCGCCCGCCGCCAAGCCGATGTCGCCTGTATCGACGCCGTCACCTATGCGCTGCTGACCCGGCTTCGGCCGAATGTGACCGGTGCCACGCGCGCGATCGTCGCGACGGCGCGCGCGCCCGGATTGCCCTACGTCACGCGCGCCGGCGCCGATGGCGGCCTCATCGCGCGACTGCGCGCCGGTCTGGCGACCGCCGCCGCGGACCCATCGCTTGCCGAAGCACGCGCCGCGCTGCTGATCGACAAGATCGAAGTGCTGCCCGAGGCGCGCTATGCGCAGATCGCGGAGATGGAGGCCGAAAGCTGCCGCCTCGGCTATCCGGCATTGGCCTAGACTAAGGAAGTCGTTACGAGTGCCACAAGGCGGCGATGGCGTTTGACGGGCTTTGCCTGGACCACCTACAAGACGTGTACGAACAATGGGCGGGAACCCCGAGCGATGACGATAGACGGCGGCACAATCACACGCCTGTTCGCGGCCGAAGACAAGGTCGACACCTCGCCGCGCGTGCACGACGAGGTCAAGTACACGACCTGCTACATGTGCGCCTGCCGCTGCGGCATCAAGGTGCATCTGAAAGACGGGCTTATCCGCTACATCGAGGGCAACCGCGATCACCCGATCAATCGCGGCGTTCTTTGCGCCAAGGGCGCGGCCGGCATCATGCAGCACTACTCGCCGGCACGCCTTTCGAAGCCATTGCTGCGCGTCGGCGAGCGCGGCCAGGCCGAGTTCAAGGAGATCGAGTGGGACGAGGCGCTGTCCCTCGCCGGCAAATGGCTCGCCGACATCCGCGCGACCGACCCGCGCAAACTCGCCTTCTTTACTGGCCGCGACCAGAGCCAGGCGCTCACCGGCTGGTGGGCGGCGCAGTTCGGCACGCCGAATTTCGCCGCGCATGGCGGATTCTGCTCGGTCAACATGGCGGCCGCCGGCATGTACACGATCGGCGGCAGCTTCTGGGAGTTCGGCGAGCCGGACTGGGAACGCACCAAGTATTTCCTGATGTTCGGCGTCGCCGAGGACCACGACTCCAATCCGATCAAGACCGGCCTCTCGCGCCTCAAGGAACGCGGCACCAAATTCGTGTCGGTGAACCCGGTGCGGACCGGCTACTCGGCGGTCGCCGACGAATGGATCGGCATCCGTCCGGGCACGGACGGACTGTTCGTGATGGCGCTCATCCACGAACTGCTGACGGCCGATCGCGTCGATCTCGACTATTTGGCGCGCTACACCAATGCCCCGTGGCTGGTGCTGCACGATCCCGGCACGCCGGAAGATGGCCTCTTCGCACGCGATGAGGCGGGCAACCCGCTGGCTTGGGACGCCAAGCGCCAGCAGGCGGTGAATGCGCTGGCCCCCGACATCAGTCCGCGCCTGGTCGGCGAGGTGGCGTTGCCGGACGGACGGCTCGCGGTCCCCGTCTTCCATCTGCTCGCCGAGCGCTATCTCGATGGACGCTACGCGCCCTCGGCTGTCGCCGTGCAATGCGGCATCTCGGCCGACACCATCCGCCGCATCGCCGCCGAGCTTGCCCACGCCGCCTTCGAGCAGACCATCGTCCTCGACCAGCCATGGACCGACTGGGCCGGGCGGCGGCATGAGACGATGGTCGGGCGCCCGGTCGCGATGCATGCGATGCGCGGCATCTCGGCGCACTCCAACGGCTTCCACACCTGCCGCGCCATCCACATCCTGCAAATGCTGCTCGGTGCCATCGACACGCCGGGTGCCTGGCGCTACAAGGCGCCCTTCCCGCGGCCCTGCCCGCCGCCTGGCAAGCCGACCGGCCATGCCGACCAGGTGCGGCCCAATCGGCCGATGGGCGGCATGCCGCTCGGTTTTCCGCTCGGCCCCGAGGATCTGTTGGTCGACGCGGATGGCACACCGCGGCGCATCGACAAGGCGTTCTCATGGGAGGCGCCGCTCGCCGCCCATGGCATGATGCACATGGTGATCGCCAACGCCTGGAAAGGCGACCCCTACCCGATCGACACGCTGTTCATGTACATGGCGAACATGGCGTGGAATTCGGCGATGAACACGTCGGGTACCACGGCGATGCTCGCCGACAAGGATCCCGCGACCGGGGCCTACAAGATTCCGCACATCATCTACTCGGACGCGTATTTCTCCGAGATGGTGGCCTATGCCGACCTCGTGCTGCCGGATACCACCTATCTCGAGCGTTGGGACTGCATCTCGATCCTCGACCGGCCGATCTGCAGCGCCGAGGGACCGGCAGATGCGATCCGCCAGCCGGTGCTGAAGCCGGACCGCGACGTGCGTCCATTTCAGGACGTGCTGATCGACCTCGGCGCGCGGCTCAGGCTGCCCGGCTTCGTCAACGCCGACGGCAGCGCCAAATATCCCGGCTTCTATCCGGACTACATGGTCCATCATGAGCGCAAGCCGGGCATTGGACCGCTGGCCGGCTGGCGCGGCGCCAACGGCGACAGCCACGGCGCCGGACCAGTCAACCCGAAGCAGCTCGAGCGCTACATCGAGAACCAGTGCTTCTGGCGCTACGAGCTGCCGCACGACCAGCTCTACTACAAGCACGCCAACAAAGGCTATCTCGAGACGGCGACGCGGCTCGGCTTTCTCGACAAGCCGACGCAGATCGTGCTGCAGCTCTACAGCGAGCCCCTGCAGCGCTTCCGCCTCGCCGCGCGCGGGCACGGACCGGTGCAGCCGCCGGCAGCGCACAAGGCGCGAGTCGAGACCTATTTCGATCCCTTGCCCATCTGGTACATGCCGTTCGAGGAGGAGGCGGTGCCCACCGCCGCCTTCCCGCTACACGCCGTGACCCAGCGGCCGATGCCGATATATCACTCCTGGGGCGGGCAGAATGCCTGGCTCAGGCAAATCCTCGGTAACAACCGCCTGTTCGTCAATCGCCGCACGGCCGAGGCGCTCGGCCTCGGGGACGATGATTGGGTATGGATCATCTCGGCGCATGGCCGCGTCAAGGCGCAGATCCGCCTGATGGACGGCGTCAACCGCGACACGGTGTGGACATGGAACGCGATCGGCAAGCGCGCCGGCGCCTGGAACCTGTCGCCGGACTCACCGGAAGCGACCAAGGGCTTCCTGCTCAACCACGCGATCACGGAGCTGTTGCCGGCGCGCGCGGACGGCCACCGCTATTCCAACTCCGATCCGGTGACCGGCCAGGCCGCGTGGTATGACCTGCGCGTGCGGTTGGAAAAGTTGGCCGCGGCCGAAGCCGGCGAAACCGCGCCCCGACCGCCAGCTCTCAAACGGCTACCCGGGCTGCCGGCGCCGCCCGATATTCTACGCTATGGCGCCGAGACCGGGGAACGCCCGTGACCGGCCTTCCCGCGCCGCAGCCTGGGCAAAAGAAGCTCGGCCTCGTCATCGATCTCGACACCTGCGTCGGCTGTCACGCCTGCGCCGTCAGCTGCAAGGAATGGAACGCCGGCGGCCACTCGGCGCCGTTGCCCGACCACAACCCCTATGCGGCCGATGCGACCGGCGTTTGGTTCAACCGCATCCACAGCTTCGAGGCGGGTGACGGCGAGGATTCGCGCACCGTGCATTTCCCGAAATCGTGCCTGCATTGCGAGCAGCCGGCTTGTGTCGAGGTGTGCCCGACCGGCGCCTCGTACAAGCGGGCCGAGGACGGGATCGTGCTGGTCAATCCTGACACCTGCATCGGCTGCAAGCTGTGCTCCTGGGCCTGTCCATACGGCGCGCGCGAGTTCGACGAGGATGCCGGCGTCATGAAGAAATGCACGTTGTGCATCGACCGCATCTACAACGAGAACCTGGAGGAAGTGGAACGGGTGCCGGCCTGCGTCTCCACGTGTCCGGCGCATGCGCGGCATTTCGGCGATCTCGGCGATCCGAATTCCGAGGTGTCGCGGCTGGTTGCGGCGCGCGGCGGCGTCGATCTGATGCCGGAGCTCGGCTATCGGCCGGTCAACAAGTACCTGCCGCCGCGGCCACGCAAAGCGGCCGCGGCCAATGCCCCGACGCGGCTCGAGCCCGCTGCCCAGATCGGCGGCAACCAACTGCTGCGCTGGCTCGACCGCGCGCTCTCGCGGTGACGGACGTCAACGGCCAAGAGCCAGGCTTGGCAACTGCACCAGCCAATTCTTCGCCTCTGGCTCGTCGTTCCCGCCGCGTAATTCCCGACACCTGTTAGCTGCAATGCACCCCGCCCTTTCCGTCATCTTCTTCACCACCGCCTCGGGCGCCGGCTACGGCCTGCTCGCCTTGCTCGGTCTGCTGCTGCCGCTCGGCGTGGTGCCGGCGGATCGTTGGTTCGGCGTCGCTGGGCTCGCGCTCGGGCTGACCCTAGTCACGACCGGGCTGCTCTCCTCGACCTTCCATCTCGGCCATCCCGAGCGGGCCTGGCGCGCCGTGACGCAGTGGCGCACGTCGTGGCTGTCACGCGAGGGCGTGGCGGCGCTCGTCACCTACGTGCCAGCCGGACTATTCGCCATGCTGTGGGTGGTCTTCGACCGCACCGACGGTATCAATTCGGCCTTCGGCCTCGCCGCCGCCGCGATGGCCGTCGTCACTGTCTATTGCACCGGCATGATCTATGCGTGCCTGAAACCCGTCCACCAGTGGTGCAACGCGTGGGTGGTGCCCAACTATCTCGCACTCGCGCTGATGACCGGCGCGCTGATTCTCAACGCGCTGCAGCATCTATGGGGCGGGCCGCATCGGCTCGTCGGCCTGCTCGCCGCGGCGTCGATCCCGCTCGCGCTGTGGCTCAAGGAGCGCTACTGGGTCTTCATCGACACGACCAAGCCGCCGAGTACGGCGGCGACGGCGACCGGCCTCAAGGGACCGGTGCGCCTGCTCGAGGCGCCGCACACCGAGGAGAACTATCTGCTCAAGGAGATGGGCTTCCGCGTCGCGCGCAAGCACGCCGTCAAGCTGCGCCGCATCGCCCGCGCCGCCGGCTTCGCGGTGCCGCTGGTACTGACCCTGATTGCGCTGGTGACGGATGGCGCCGCGGCGAAGATCGCGGCCTGCCTCGCCGTCGGCAGCGGCACGCTCGGCGTCCTGGTCGAGCGCTGGCTGTTCTTCGCCGAGGCCAAGCACACGGTCATGCTCTATTACGGCGCGGTGGAGGCGTGACGCCATCGCACCGCGCGAGATCGCGGTCCCGGGCGCGTATTGATTGAGTGATGCCGGCCGTCCACATATTGGCCTATACTCGATAGGCTCAATCGAGGAGTCCTTGCGTGACCCGCTCCACCCTTGCGACTCGTCTCGGCGCCAATGCGCCCAAGGCCGACACCACGGCGGAGCCGCTTGCCCGCGCCAAGGCGGGATTTCATGGCACGCGGCGCACCACCGTGCGCGGACTGTTGCTCCACTGCCGCATCGGCATCCACCCGCAGGAGCGCGTCGAGGCGCAGCGCGTACGCATTGATATCGAGCTGCTCAGCCCGGAGCCTGCGGCGCACCTCTCCGACAAGATCGCGGACACGATCAACTATGAAAAGCTGGTCAAGCGGGTGAAGGAGATCGCGCTCGCCGGCCACGTCAACCTGGTTGAGACGCTGGCCGGCCGCATCGCCGACCATTGCTGCCAAGCGCTGCCGGTCGAGCGCGTCGTGGTGCGCGTGCAAAAGATCGACGTGATGCCTGAAGCTGAGGCGGTCGGCGTCGAGGTCGAGCGCGTCGCAACCGGCCGCGCCGGCTGAACGGCCGCGGTCAGACGCCCAAATTGACGGTGTCGCGCGGATTACGCCGCAGAGGCGCGGCGCAATGTGACCAGTCGATGCGCAAGACGCAGCCATTCGCGCTGCTTGGCCGATGATGGCGGCTGCGTGGCTATGGCGCGCAGCGCGCGCAGCACCTCGTCCCAAGGCTCGGCGCCCGATGTCTCACTCTTGCCCGCCAACAACGCAGCGGGTGCCTTCGCCTCCGCCAGCGCGGCGCGAAGGAAGTAAGCGCGTGGAATAGTCGAATCTGTCATGGGCGCACCCTGACAGATTCGCTGTGGCGCGTCATGGACAATACTATGACAAATTCGCGGCGACGGCCGATCCAAACTCCTTGCATCGGACCGCGAATCGCCTGCTGGACAGGCGGCGCGAACCGTGCAGCGGCCCGTCTGCGCCGGTGGCGCGGGTTGCACAGGGGCGCCGGCTGTGGCACTTTCCCGCCCACATTTTCCGCTGCCGCCGTAGCTCAGTGGTAGAGCACGTCCTTGGTAAGGACGGGGTCGAGTGTTCAATTCACTCCGGCGGCACCACGCCTCTTAACCATTCGCGGACTGATCACACGGCACCGAAATGCGGGACCAGTCGCGGACTGCTCAGGCCGACGTGACCGGGCGAATGCGCGATCGTGTCGGTCGCTCCGCGCGCTTGGCCCGCCGTCTCGCTGACCGTGCCAACGCATGACCGAGCGCGCGGACTGCGTCGTCGTCGGGGCGGGCGTCGTCGGTCTGGCGATCGCGCGGGCGTTGGCGCGCGCCGGGCGCGAGGTGATCGTGCTCGAGGCAGCCGAGGCGATCGGCACCGAGACCAGCTCGCGCAATTCCGAGGTCATCCATGCCGGCATCTACTATCCGACCGGCAGCCTCAAGGCGCGGTTCTGCGTCGCCGGCCGCGAAGCGCTCTACAGGTTCTGCGCCGACCACGGCATCGCGCATAAGCGCGTGACCAAGCTGATCGTCGCCACCGACGAGGCGCAGATGCCGGGCCTGGAGAAGATCCGCCGCCAGGCCGAGGCCAACGGCGTCACCGACCTGCAGCGAATCGGCGCGAATCATGCAAGGGCGATGGAACCGGAGCTGGTCTGCGTCGCCGCGTTGCTGTCGCCCGCCACAGGGATCGTCGATAGCCACGGCGTCATGCTCGCCTTCCACGGCGACGCCGAGGAGCACGGCGCGATGATTGCCTTCCACAGCCGCCTCGCTGCCGGGACCGTTGGCGAAGACGGCATCCGCATTACCGTCGACGGCGCCGAGCCGATGGAGTTGATCTGCCGCACGCTGGTCAATTGCGGCGGGCTGCATGCCCAGGACATCGCGCGGCGCCTCGCCGGTCTGCCGCCGCACACCATCCCGCCGCGCTACTTCGCCAAGGGAAACTATTATTCGCTCGCCGTCGGCAAGCCGCCCTTTCAGCGGCTCATCTACCCGATGCCCGATGCCGCCGGACTGGGCGTACACATCACGGTCGATCTCGCCGGACGGGTGCGCTTCGGGCCCGACGTCGAGTGGATCGACGAACTCAACTACGACGTCGATCCGCGCCGCGCCGACTCGTTCTACCAGGCAATCCGCCGCTATTATCCCGGACTGCCGGACGGCAGCCTGCAGCCGGCCTATGCCGGTATCCGCCCGAAGCTGCAAGCGCCCAGCGAGCCGGCCAAAGACTTCGTGATCCACGGCCCGCGCGAGCACGGCGTGCCGGGGCTGATCAATCTCTACGGCATCGAATCGCCCGGGCTCACCGCTTCGCTCGCCATCGCCGATCACGTAGCGGACCTGCTGCGCTAGAGATTTCGCAGCAGGATGTCAGTCGTGCTATAATAGTAATCAACCGTACGTTGTAGATGCCGCGATCGACAAAGTCGCGCACGGCCTTGCAAAACCGGGCTGGAGGATGTCGATGTATCTGTCAGGCCTGCGGCGGCGCGATGGATATGCGCGCGAGGATCAGTTCCCGTGGTCGCTGCCGATCGTTCGCAACCTGGACTTACTGGAATTCAACGCTCCGGTGACGTTCCTAGTCGGCGAGAACGGATGCGGCAAGTCGACCCTGCTCGAAGGCATGGCGGCGGGAATGAAGGCGATCGCCGTCGGCAGCCGCGATCTTGACCGCGATCATACGCTCTGGGCGGCGCAAGAGTTCGCCAAGGGCTTCGTCTTTTTGCGTCGGCGCTATCCTCGGACGAAGATGTTTCTCAGGGCCGAGGACGTGTTCGGCTACATAGGGCGGATCGGGGCGGACATATTCTCCCTCTCGCAGGTGGAAGAGCAGCTGCGAGCGGGCCTGCCCGAGGGCGGCCGCGAGCGCGGAGCGGCGGTCGCGGCGCGTCAACGCCAGGCACTCGAACGGAGCTACGGTACCGAGCCCGATTCCCATTCGCACGGCGAGACGTTCCTCGGCATCCTGAACCGGCGTCTCGTGCCGAACGGCCTCTACTTTCTCGACGAGCCGGAGACGCCGCTATCGCCGACGCGCGTGCTCGCCCTCATCGCCCTGATCAAGGATCGGGTCGAGCATGGCGGCCAGTTCGTCATCGCCACGCATTCCCCGATGCTGATGGCGGTGCCCGGCGCCGAAATCCTGCTGTTCGAAAAGGGCCGCATCCGCCCCGTCCCTTATGACGACGTCGAGCATGTGCGAATCACCAAGGCCTTCCTCAACGACCCGAACAGCTATTTGCGACGCCTCTGACGGCCTATTGGCCGAGACGTTGGCCGGTGGCCGAGCCGACACCGTGTCGTGGTCCACGCCTGGAACGACGGGCTAAGGTCGCAAATCTGTCTTGGCGACGTTAGCCGACCTGAATGCAGAGCGGCTCGGCAGCCGCGCGGGCCGAGCGGCGGAAACGAGGTCAGCCGTCGGCCTTGACCGCCACGCCGAACAGCGCCTCGCCGGCGTTGGTGGCGAGGCTGGTGGCGTAGTAGATGATGAAGCCGTCATGGCCGGCGACAATCTTCTCCTTGAACTCGCCCAGGATGCCGCTGACCGTGCCGACGACCTGATTGGCCTTGACCCGCTGGCGGAGCTTGACGGCGGGATGCCAGAAGCCGGATTTCGGCGCGGTGGTAACACGCATGGTCAAGATCTTGGGTGCGGCGGGCTTGGCGCCGCGGCGCTTGATCATGCCGAGATCGGCCATGATCCGCTGGACGCCGGCGAGCACCCCCTTGACGCCGGGCTCGGTCCACAGCCCGTTGCCGTCCATCTCCGCCAGCATGCTGGGTACGCCGATCGAAAATGCCGCGCCGTAGCTATGGCCCCGCGCCGTGCTGGCCACCGCGTAAGGAAGCCCGAACAGCCGCGCCATATGCTCGCCCTTGGCATCGCCCTTGGCGAACAGCACGAACGGCGTCAGCGTCTCGTTCATATCGCCGCAATGGAGATCGATATGGGCGGTGGCGCCACGCATCGCATTCTCGACGATCCAGTGCGTCAGGCGTTCGCTCGGCGAGCCGTCGGCGCGCCCCGGAAACACGCGGTTGATGTTTTTTCCGTCCAGTGGATTGACATAGATGCTGCGGGCCCAGAAGCCCGCCATATTGACGATCGGCAGGATGACGAGCATGCCGCTGAGGGACTTGGGGTCGGTCTGCGCCAGCCGCCGCGCCGATTCGATTCCCGTGTACTCGCTGGCGTGAATGCCGGCCGTAACCACGAGGCGCGGCCCGTCCTTGGCGCCGCGAATGACGAAGAATGGCAGCGGCGGCAAATCGCCGATATTCACGTAGCCGGAATGCGTGCCGACGCTGTATTCGGCGAAAGATAGCCAGTCCGTCATCGTAAGCTCCCCCAATGAAATTCGATCGTTGTTGCCCCATCACCCGCCGCGATAGGCGGGGCGTTCGGCGATACGGCGGTCGATTTCGCGCAGCATCGTGTCGTAAGCCGGGCTGCCGACGCCGCCGCCGAAGCGGCGTCCGAACTCGGCGGCCGGCATGTCATCGGGCAAGTCGACGACCCGAGGGAAGAACAATTCCTCGGCCGGATTGCCGGCGAGCAGCGCCTGCAGCCGTCGCGCCGCTGTGGCGCCGCTCGTCGCCGTTTCGGCGAGGCGGATGCCGGCGCGGTCGCCGGCGATGTCGCTGAAGCTGAAGCCGCTGCCGTGCGGCGCCGAATCCTGAATCTCCTTGAGCTCGCCGATGGTCCAGGCGAGGCCGGAGGCGCTGATCAGCACCAGCCCCGCCGAGATGGTGAAATGTTGCACGAGATCGTGACGGCCGGAGAGATTGACAGAGTCCAGCTTGACGCGCGGACGCGCCGTGTCGAGTGCGCCGGTCCGCACCGCTCCGACGAAGCGCTCGAAGCGGCTATCGCCGAAGAACATGGCGAGCGCCAGAATCGCCGCGCGGTTCTCGACGACCGGATCGCCGGCGCGCTCCTGGGCGAGGCGCAGCACGGCGCCGAGATAGGTCGCGAATCCAGTGGCGTTCGGGGCGCTCGCGACCTCCAAAATGCGCGCATAATAGGCGCGCACCGTCTCGGGCGCCGGTGGCCGCACCAATTCCTTGAAGGCGGTCGCCATTCGCTCCTTGACGCGCGCCGCGAGCTGCGGCGTCGGGGCGAGGCGCGCGGTCGCCGTGTCCCCCTGCACAGTGACGGAGCGCACCGCCGCGAGCGCCGCGGAGCCATAGCCGTCGCCCAGCGCCCAGTCGAGCGCGAGGCGTAGCGCCGGCGTTGCCAGCAGGCCAGGCACTTCGATCGTGCCGAGCCGCACATGCGTGAGCTTGAACCCGTCCTGCGATGGTGCGATGCCGACGCTCGCATTGGCGAATTCGCCGAGCGGCGTCGCCGGCAGCTTCAGCGTTCCGACGATGGCAACGCCGGCCGGCGACAGCTCGGCCCTGGCGGCCACGCGGTCATTGCCGCTCGCCGCATAGGCGATGAGATTGTTGATGTCGCGGGCCGAGACCGTCAGCACCGCGCCCTGCTCGATGCCGAGGAGCGCCCGCAGATAGAGGCCGAGTAGCCGCCCGGCCCGCGCCAGCTCCTCGGCCGTGGGCTTCGGCATCGAAGCAACGGCCGGGTTCCGCTCGATCGCCAGTAGGGCGACAGCGATCGGCCCGGCGACAAACACCAGCCCGAAGATAACGAGAAGAAGGACGAAGAAGCGGCGAAACATCCGTTTTAAATTTACAGGGATTCGACCCGGACGGATAGGTGGGGTGTGCCGCCTTGCCCGCAGCGCGTGCCGCGTGCACAATACGCGCCATAACTCCAAGAATATGCGGAGGACGCGATGAGCCCGATGAAAGTGGCGTTTGCCATCGGCCTGGGTGCCGCCGCCTGGCTTGTCTTCGCCGGCGCGCCGGCCAGCGCGCAGGGCCTCGAACTCAAGTTCGGCCATGTCGGCGAACCAGGCTCGTTGTTCCAGCTCTCGGCCGACGAGTTCGCCAAGCGGGCCAATGAGAGGCTCGGCGGCCGCGCCAAGGTCGTCGCCTTCGGCTCGAGCCAGCTTGGCGGCGACAAAGAGATGCTGCAGAAGCTGAAGCTCGGTACCATCGAATTTGCGCTGCCGTCGACCGTGATGTCGTCCGAGGCCGATCTCTTCGGCCTATTCGAGATGCCCTATCTGGTCAAGGACCGCGCCCACATGGCGCGGATCGAGAAAGAGATATTCTGGCCAAAGCTCGCCCCGGCAGCCGAGGCCAAGGGCTACCGCATCCTCGCAGTGTGGGAGAACGGCTTCCGCCATATCACCAACAGCCGCAGGCCGATCGCGACGCCGGCCGATCTCAAGGGGATCAAGCTGCGGGTGCCGGAAGGCAAATGGCGCGTCAAGATGTTCCAAGCCTACGGTGCCAATCCCAGCCCGATGAAGTTCTCCGAGCTGTTCGTGGCGTTGCAGACCGGCGTGATGGATGGGCAGGAGAACCCGTTCGCGCAGATCTACAGCGCCAAGCTGCACGAGGTGCAGAAATATCTATCGCTCTCGGGCCATGTCTATACACCCGCCTTCGTCGCCGTCGGCGCGCGCAAATGGGACAGCCTGCCGGCCGATCTGCGCGCCGTACTCGAGGTGACGGCCAAGGAGACCCAGGCCTATGTCTACGCGACGTCCGAGCGCCTCGACCGCGAGTTGCTCGACGCCGTGAAGAAGGCCGGCACCCTGGTAGGCGAGGTCGATAAGAATGCCTTCATCGCGGCAAGCCGGCCGATCTATGAGGAGTTCGGCAAGGAGGTTCCCGGCGCCGCTGAGCTGATCGATCGCGCGATCGCGCTCGGTCGCACCTCGTCCTGAACCGCTGACCTTGCTCTCCACCGGGCGGAAAGCCCTCGAGCGGCTGCTCGAGGCCGTGGTCCTCGTGTTGATGGCCGGGCTGTTCGTCGTCGTCGTGATCGGCGTCGGCTTCCGCACGGCCGGCGCCGCGCTCGTCTGGTACGACGAGGTCGCCTCGATTGGGCTCGCCTGGCTCACCTACTACGGCGCGGCGCTCGCCGCATTGAAGCGCGCGCATATCGGGGTGCCCGGCCTCGTCGCGGCGCTCGAGCGGCCCTGGCGCCTCGTCGCCGTCGCTACGGCCGAAGCGCTGGTGATCGGCTTCTTCGCGCTCGTTGCCTGGATCGGCTGGCGCGTTCTGGAAGTGCTCGAGGGCGGGCGCCTGGTCAGCCTGCCCTGGGTGCCGGAACAGTTCACGCAATCCATCATTCCCGTGGGCGCGGTCGTGTTCATCGTCGCCCAACTCGCCAGTCTGCCGGAAATATGGCGCGCCGCCGCACGCCCGGACCCCACGGCTGCGGCCCTGGACACATCGACGGAGTAGACCGGTGGCGATCCTCGTCCTGTTCCTGGCGCTGCTCGTCCTCACTCTGATCAACGTGCCGATCGCCGTCGGCCTCGGCATCGTCGCGGTTGGCGCCATTTTACTAACCCAGAGTGTCGATCAACTTCCAAACGTCGCCATCGCTCTCTACAACGGCGCGACCAATTTCCCGCTGCTTGCCATTCCGCTGTTCATCCTTGCCGGCGCGATCATGAACGCCTCCGGCATCTCGCGCCGGTTAATCGCCTTCGCCACCGCGCTGTTCGGCTTCGTCCGCGGCGGGCTGTCAATGGTGGCGATCGGCTCCTCGATGTTCTTCGCCGAGATCTCAGGCTCCGCGGTGGCCGATGTCGCAGCGCTCGGCTCGATCCTCATCCCGGCGATGAAGTCTCGGGGCTATCCGACGCCCTTTGCCGCCGCCGTCATGTCGTCGGCGGCGACCCTTGCGGTGATCATCCCGCCGTCGATTCCGATGATCCTCTATGCGGTAATGGCGGAGACGTCTGTCGTCCAGCTATTCGTTGCCGGCATCGTTCCCGGGGTGCTCGGTGGATTTCTGCTGATGGCCACCGCCTACGGGTTCGCCGTGCGTCACAACTTCCCGGTCGAGCAGAGCTTCCAGTTGGCGCGGCTGCGACAGACGTTCCGCGAGGCGGCTTGGGCGTTCATCCTGCCGCTCGTCATCCTCGGCGGCATCTTCGGCGGGCTGGTGACGGCGACCGAAGGCGCCGGCCTCGCCGTGGTCGCGGCGCTCGTCGTCGGCGTCGGTATCTATCGCGAGCTCGACCGGCACCACCTCAGAGAGGCCACGATCGAAGGCGGCGTGCAAACCGCGGTCGTCATGCTGCTGGTCGCCACCTCGACAGTGGTCGGCACTTACCTGACCGAGGTGCAGGCGCCGCAGCAGCTCGCCCGTGCCATCGCCGGCTTCACCAGCAACAAGTACGTGGTCCTGCTGCTGCTCAACGTCCTCTTCCTATTCCTGGGCTTGTTCCTTCATTCGGCTGCGGCGATCATCCTGGTCGTGCCAATCGTCATGCCGCTGGTGCGCGCCGTCGGCATCGATCCCGTGCATTTCGGCCTGATCGTCACCATCAATCTCGGCATCGGCCAGCAAACGCCGCCGGTGGCGAGCGTGCTGATGACAGCCTGCTCGATCGCCAAGGCCGATATCTGGGAGGTGACCAAGGTGAACGTCTGGTTTATCGCCGTCTTGCTTGCGGTGCTGGTGCTCGTCACCTACGTGCCGGCCGTGCCGATGGCCTTGGTCGACTATTTCTACCGCTGACCGCCTAGCCGTTTGCCGTGGTCGGATCGATCATCTTCCTGACCTCGGTGATCTTGTTCGCCGGAAAGCCGCTGATCTTGGCGTGCTCGCGGATGATGTTTTCGTCCTTGGCCATGTAGACGCAGAACGTCTTGTCGCTGGCGACGTAGGATTCGACCCATTGAATATCGGGCCCGAGCTGATGCAGCACTGAGTTCGACTTGGCCGCCGCCGCCTTGAGCTGCTCACGCTCGGCGCTGCCGATCGCCGGAAGGTCGCGCTCGATGATGAATTTCCGCATGGTCGCCTCCTCTTTTCCCTCGGACACGAAGGCGATCAGGATAGCACGGGCGGCCCACCTCTCAACCCGGCGTTCGGTCGCGCAGCGCCGCCGTGGCCGATTGCGGCCGCTGCGTCAGATCCGCGACGAGCCGCGCCAGCGCGCGGATGTCGAGCGGATTGGCGATCAGCGCGCTGGCGCCGGCCGCGACCGCCGCCATGTGACTGACCTTGCTGCTGTAGCCGGTGCACAGGACGCAGGGCAGATTCGGCCGGATCGCCTTGACCCGCTGGATCAGCTCGAGGCCGGTGCATCTCGGCATGGTCTGGTCGGTGAGCACAAGGTCCCAAACCTCGGGATCGCTGGCAAAAGCCTCCAGCGCCTCGACCGCATCGTTGCTCGCAGCGACTTCGTAGCCAAGACGCTCGAGGCCGATCGACAGCATGTCGCCGAATTCGACATTGTCGTCGACCACAAGAACGCGACCCTTGCCGTGCGGGGGCGGTTCTTCGTGATCGATTTCCCGCGCCTCGGCGCGTGCCGCCGCCGACAGCGGCAGCAGGATCTCGAAGCTGGTTCCCACGTTCCGCTTGGCCGAAACGACGATCACGCCATCATGGCCAAGCACGATGCCGTGGACAACCGACAGGCCGAGGCCGGTGCCATGGCCCTTCGGCTTTGTCGTGAAAAACGGCTCGAAGATTTTTTCGATGACGGCACGGGTCATGCCCGGCCCAGTATCGGTCACGCCGATCACGACATAGTCGCTGGCTGCCTTCAGGGTGCCGACGACGTAGACCGTCGTACCGTCCGGTCGCTCCTCGATTCCGATGCCTTCCGTCGGAAGATCGTCGCGTTGCTGGTCGCCGAGCCGGCCGATCCTGACGCGGATATGACCGGTGCCGCCGGCGAGCGCGTCATTGGCATTGACGCAGATGTTCATCAGCACCTGGCCGATCTGCGACGCATCCGCGTCGACCGCTGCATCGGGAAGCATGTTGTTGAATTCGAGCCGCGTCGTCTCCGGGATCGTTGCCCTGAACAACTCGAGCGTCTCGCCGACCACATCGGCGAGCTCGATGCGTTTGCGTTCGGCTTCGCTGCGCCGAGAGAACGTGAGAATCTGCTGCACGAGCTGCTTTGCCCGTGATGACGCCCGCAGAATGCGATCGGCAAATCCATGCGTGTTCGAGTCGCGCGGGGTGTCCTCGACGATGAAGCTCGCGAAACCGACGATGGTGCCAAGCAGACCGTTGAAGTCGTGGGCGATGCCGCCGGCCAGCCGCCCCACCGCATCCATCTTCTGCACTTGGGCCAGCGACCGCTCCATCTGCCGGTGCTCGGTCACGTCGGTCGCGGTCGTGCCGGTGCCGACGATCCGGCCGGCGTCATCGCAAATGGGGAAGGTCGAGACCACAAGATCGTGCTGTTGACCGTCGCGGAACGCGCGCATCCGCTCTCGCGTGTAGACCTCGCCGGTCTCCTGTACCATTCGCTCTGCGGTCACAGCGTCCGCAACCTGGACATTCGCCCATTCCATATGCTGCGCGAAGACGGCGTGGGTCCGACCCTTCAAAGCCTCGGCTTCGATACCGGTCCAGCGCGTAAACGCCTTGTTCACCGTTATGAACCGGCCCTCCTTGTCCTTGAGATGCAGCGCGATCGGCATGTTGTCGATCACAGCGCGGAACCGCTGCTCGGCCGCGCGCAGCGCCGCGTCGGCGATTTTGCGCTCGATCTCCGCCGCCGCGCGCGTCGCCAGCACCGTAAGAACGGTCTTCACCACCTCCACATTGGCGATCGGGGCGCGCTTGACGAGAGCGATGAGGCCGATTGCCCGGCCGGCGGCACCGATCAACGGCGTGCCGGCGTATCCCGCCGCGCCCATCCCCTGCAGCATATGATCGGTCGGGAAAAGGGCGGCCACATTGGAAGGATAGACGCACATGCGGCTGGTGAACGCCGTCGCGCACGGCGTTCCATCCAGCGCGTACTCGACGTTGTCGATGAGCTTGCCGTCGAGATACATTGCGACGGTTTCGATCTTCGCGCCGGTTTCGGCGTCGAGCGTTCCCACCAGCGCACAGTCGAATTCGAGTGCCAGGGCCAGATGCTCGACCAGGGCCTGAAAGTAGTCCTGACCGATCGCACGCTCGACGCCGGCGACGATCGCTTCGAGAACCGACCGCGTCTCGACGCTTTCAGTAATATCGCGCCCGTTGCCGCGGTAGCCGGTGAAGTTGCCGGCGGCGTCGAACAGCGGCTTGCCGCTGAGCGACAGGGTCAGGAGCCGGCCGGTGCGGCGATCGACGACCCGCACGCGAAAGTCGCGGAACGGCTGGCGGGCTTCGAGCACCCGTCGATAAGGCTCGCGCCCATCGGGTGTGACGTAGAATTCAAACACCTCGTCGAGGCTCCGTCCGACATAGCTTTCGGGACCGCGTCCGGTCAATTTGACGATTTGCTGCGAGACGTACGTGAGCTTGAGGTCGGCGTCGCGCTCCCAAACCCAATCCAAAGCCGTCTCGACGAAGTCCTCAAAGCGGCGCTGCGCCTGCAGCGCCTCCACCTCGGCACGACGCCGTGTCTCGATCTCGCTCTGCAGCGCGCGGGCCGTGCCTTCCGCCACCGCCTGCTGGCGCCGCAGCACCAGCACGATGAGCCCGATCGCGATCGCCACGGCGAAGGCAGAAACTAGAAGACGCGCCAGATCCACCGTCGCGGGCGCCAACGCGAGGAATGGCAAGACGAGCGCCACCGCGGCGCGTGTCAGCAACAGGCCGCCGACGACCTTGCATCCGACGATCTGATCGCTGTCGGACATGCGAAACAAAATGATGGCCGTCGCGACGAGGAAAGCCGCCACGACCGTGGCGATCGGCAGCTCCGTCCCTAGGCCCGGCGTGCCGATCGTCCGCAGAAGAATGCATAAACCGATGGCGCC
>JACQDQ010000392.1 GCA_016201015.1 Pseudomonadota bacterium
TCGACGCGCCGCGATCCGACCGCGGCGAGCCTCGACCTCATTTACGAGCAAGTGCGCAACATGCCGCGCCGCGTCGTCTTCGCCGAGGGCGAGGAGGAACGCGTGGTCCGTGCCGCGGCGCTTTTCCACAATGCCGGCTACGGGACCTCAGTGCTGATCGGCCGCAACGAGCCGATCGAGAAGACGATGAAGGTGATGGGCCTGACCAATGCCGCAGGCATCGAGATCCACAATGCGCGGCTGTCCAAGGACAACCGGCGCTACACGGATTTTCTCTATGCCCGCCTGCAGCGCCGCGGCTTCCTGTGGCGGGATTGCCAGCGCCTGGTCAATCAGGACCGCAACGTCTTTGCCGCGGCGATGGTTGCCTGCGGCGACGCCGATGCGCTCGTCACCGGCGCGACCCGCAGCTACAACGTGGCTCTGGACGGGATCCGCTTGGCGCTCGACCCGGCCCCGGGCAAGCGCGTGTTCGGCCTTACCGTCATCGTCACCAAGAGCAGCACGGTGCTGATGGCCGACACCACCGTGCATGAACGGCCGATCCCCACGGAGATGGCCGACATCGCGATTCAAGCGGCGGCCAAGGCCCGCCAGCTCGGCCACGAGCCGCGCGTCGCCTTCGTCTCCTTCTCGAATTTCGGCAATCCGATGGCTGAAACCGCGCAGCCGCTGCGCAGCGCCGTGGCCGAGCTCGATCGCCGCAAGGTCGATTTCGAATATGACGGCGAGATGACGGCCAACGTCGCTCTCGACGGCGCGTTGATGAAGACGGCCTACCCGTTCTGCCGGCTGTCGGACGCCGCCAACGTGTTGATCATGCCCGGCCTGCATTCCGCCAACATCGCCAGCCAGATCATCGAGAAGCTGGGCGGCGGAACCGTCATCGGGCCGCTGCTCATCGGCCTGTCGAAGCCGGCGCAGATCGTCAAGCTCGGCGCCAGCGTCGGCGATCTCGTCAATATGGGTGCCCTGGCCGCCTACGACTCGATCGCATTCAAGCGATGACTGGCGGCGCCGGCGGCGGTCGGATCGGCTGCCCGCAAATGCACGTGGCCAACATCGATATTCAGGGTCTAGGTGTGGCGAGACGCCGTTGGGGCCGCATCCTCCGCGCATGACCGGTTGCGTCGCGCTTGTCGTCGCCGCCGGGCGCGGCACGCGCATGGCGGGCGACCGCCCCAAGCAGTATCGCCCGCTCGCCGGCCGGCCGCTGCTGCGGGCGAGTCTCGAGGTCCTTCGCCATCATCCACGCGTCACCGCCGTGCGCGCCGTCATCCATCCCGACGATCGCGCGCTCTATGACGTGGCGGCAGAGGGACTCGACCTGCTCCCGCCGGTCGCCGGCGGCGCGACGCGCCAGGAGTCCGTGCGGCTCGGCCTCGACAGCCTGGCCGAGCTTGCGCCCGAACTGGTGCTGATCCACGACGCGGTGCGGCCCTGCGTTCCATCCACGCTCATCGATGCCGTGCTCGACGGCCTGGCCGGCGCCGACGGCGCGATTCCGGCGATGCCGGTCGTCGATACCTTGAAGCGCGGCGAGAACGGGCGCGTCGCCGCGACGGTGGAGCGCGCCGGGCTGTGGCGGGCACAAACGCCTCAAGGCTTCCGCTATGAAGCGATCCGCGCCGCCCATCGCGCCGCTGCGGGGGCCGGTCTGTCCGACGACGCGGCGGTGGCCGAGCGCGCCGGCCTCGCGGTCGCATTGGTGCCCGGAGCCGAGCACAACATCAAGATCACCACCGACGACGATTTGCGCCGCGCCGAGCTGTTCGCCGCCGGCGAGACCCGCGTCGGCACCGGCTTCGACGTACACCGCTTCGGCCCCGGCGACCACGCCTGGCTGTGCGGTGTCAAAGTCCCGCACAGCCACGGCCTGATCGGCCATTCCGATGCCGACGTGGCACTCCACGCCGTGACCGATGCAATTCTTGGCGCATTGGCGGCCGGCGATATCGGCCTGCATTTCCCGCCGAGCGACCCGCTGTGGGCCGGCGCCGCCTCGCGTCGCTTCCTCGAGCACGCGGCGGGTCTCGTTGTCGCACGCGGCGGGCACATCCGGCATATCGATGTGACGATCATCTGCGAGCGGCCGAAGATCGCGCCGCACCGCGCCGCGATGGTGGCGAAGCTCTCCGAGATCCTGGAGTTGTCGCCCGAGCGCTGCTCGGTGAAGGCGACGACGACCGAAGGGCTGGGCTTCACCGGTCGCGCCGAGGGCATCGCGGCGCAAGCGGTTGTCACCATACAACTTCCGATCGTCGAATAATTGCCCACCCTTGATTTTTCCGGCCGGAAGGCCGAGTTTGCCGGCGCCCCTAGTTCCGATCGCGAGTCGCCGCGCGCACCGAGGAGCTTCATGTCCGAGATCGGCCACAACGCGCTGAAGACCCCGCTGCTCGACACCGTGAGCGACCCCGCCGTGCTGCGGGGCTTCACGGCCGACGAGCTGAAGCAGCTCGCCGATGAGCTCAGGCGCGAGACGATCGACGCCGTCTCCGTCACCGGTGGCCATCTCGGCGCCGGGCTCGGCGTCATTGAGCTCACCGTCGCGCTCCATCATGTGTTCGCGACGCCGCATGACCGCCTGATCTGGGACGTTGGCCACCAGTCCTATCCGCACAAGATCCTCACCGGCCGGCGCGACCGCATCCGCACGCTGCGCCAGGCCGGCGGCCTCGCCGGCTTCACCCGCCGCGCCGAGAGCGTCTACGACCCGTTCGGCGCGGCGCATAGCTCGACGTCCATCTCTGCCGCGCTCGGCATGGCGGTGGCGCGCGACCTCGCCGGCGACACCCGCAACGTGATCGCGGTGATCGGCGACGGCGCGATGAGCGCCGGCATGGCCTACGAGGCGATGAACAACGCCGGCTCGATGAAGACGCGCCTCATCGTCATCCTCAACGACAACGACATGTCGATCGCGCCGCCGGTGGGGGCGATGAGCGCCTATCTGTCGCGGCTCATCTCGTCCAAGCCGTATCTCAGTCTGCGCAGCCTCGCGCGCGAGGTCGCGCGCCACTTCCCGCGCGTGGTCGAGGCGGCGGCCGAACGCGCCGAGGAATTCGCCCGCGGCTTCGTCACCGGCGGCACGCTGTTCGAGGAGCTTGGCTTCTATTACGTCGGGCCGATCGACGGCCACAATCTCGACCATCTTCTGCCGGTACTGCGCAACGTCCGCGACACGGCCGAATCGCGCCCGGTTCTGATCCATATCGTCACGCGAAAGGGCAAGGGCTACGCGCCGGCCGAAGCCTCCGACGACAAGTATCACGGCGTCGCCAAGTTCGATGTCGTCTCGGGCACGCAGGTGAAGCCGAAAGCGTCGGCGCCCAGCTACACCAAGGTGTTCGCCGAGGCGCTGATCGCTGAAGCGGCGCGCGACGACAAGATCGTCGCCATCACCGCCGCCATGCCGTCGGGCAGCGGCCTCGATCTGTTCGCCAAAAAATTCCCGACGCGCTGTTTCGACGTCGGCATCGCCGAGCAGCACGCCGTCACCTTCGCCGCCGGCCTGGCCGCCGAGGGCTGCAGGCCGTTCTGCGCCATCTACTCCACCTTTCTGCAGCGGGCTTACGATCAGGTGGTGCACGATGTTGCGGTGCAGAAGCTGCCGGTGCGGTTCGCGCTCGATCGGGCCGGTCTCGTCGGCGCCGACGGGCCGACTCATGCCGGCCTCTACGATCTCGCCTATCTCGGCTGCCTGCCCGGCTTCGTCATCATGGCGGCCGCCGATGAGGCGGAACTCGTGCACATGGTGGCGACCCAGGCGGCGATCGACGACGCGCCATCGGCCGTGCGCTACCCGCGCGGCGAAGGTATCGGCGTGACGCTGCCGGCGCGCGGGCAGGCGCTGAAAATCGGCGAGGGCCGCGTGCTGCGCGAAGGCACCAAGATCGCCCTGCTCTCGCTCGGGCCGCGCCTCGCCGAATGCCTGACCGCGGCAGCCGAGTTGTCGGCGCGCGGGTTGTCGACGACGGTCGCCGACGCCCGTTTCGCCAAGCCGCTCGACGCGGACCTGGTCAAACGGCTCGCCGCGGCGCACGAGGTGTTGATCACCGTCGAGGATGGTGCGATCGGCGGCTTCGCGGCGCAGGTCGCCCACTGCCTTGCCCATGCCGGCCTATTCGACTCCGGCCTCAGATTCCGGCCGATGGTCATGCCGGATCGCTTCATCGAGCATGGACCGCCCGCCGCGCA
>JACQDQ010000378.1 GCA_016201015.1 Pseudomonadota bacterium
ATTCGCTCGTCATGCGCTTTCCCAAGGAGCGGCTGCTCTTCGCCGTCGACTTCATTCCGGTCGAGACGATCGCCTTCCGCGACTTCCCCGACGCCTACCTCAATGAATGGATCGATTCACTGAAACGCGTGGAGGCGATGGATTTCGACGTGCTTGTCCCCGGCCACGGCAAAATCGGCAACCGGGACCATGTCCGCCAGTTCCGCGAATACATGCAGGACCTGAGGGCTGCGGTGATGCAGATGGCGCGCGACGGCAAGTCGCTCGACGAGATGAAGAAGGAGATCACCCTGCCCAAGTACCAGGGCTGGACGAGCTACAAGGACTATCTTGAGCTCAACGTCGAGGGCATGTACCGGATGGTACAGGCGACGCGCCGTCCGAACTGAGCGTCTGGCGATTCGGTGGAACATCGATCATGACGGCAGAGCGCGCTTCGGACCACGACACCAACGCCGACGGGCGTCTGCCGATCTCGGTGCTCACCGGATTCCTCGGCAGCGGCAAGACGACGCTGCTGTCGAAGCTCCTGCGCCATCCCGGCATGGCGCGCACCTCCGTCGTCATCAACGAGTTCGGCGAGGTCGGCCTCGATCACCTGCTGGTCGAAACTTCGACCGAGGGCGCCGTGCTGCTCGACAGCGGCTGCCTGTGCTGCACGGTGCGCGGCGACCTCGTCGACACGCTCGGCAATCTTCTCGAGAAGCGCGAGGAGGGCAAGGTGCCGCCCTTCGATCGCGTGGTGATCGAGACGACCGGCCTGGCCGATCCGGCGCCGGTGCTGCAGACGCTGATGGCGGCGCCGGTGATTGCCTCGAACTTCCGGCTCGACGGCGTGATCGCGACTGTCGACGCGGTCAACGGCGTCGGCCAGCTCGACCGCCAGTTCGAATCGGTGAAGCAGGCGGCAATGGCCGACCGCCTCGTCCTCACCAAGACCGACCTCGCCGCCGAGGATGCCGTCGCGCGGCTGGTCGCCCGCCTCGCCGCGCTCAATCCGGGCGCGCCGATCCTGCGCGCGCGCCATGGCGAGATCGAACCGGCCGGGTTGTTCGACACCGGCGCCTACAATCCGGAGAACAAGACGGCCGATGTCCGCGCCTGGCTCAACGCGGAGGCCTATGGCGACGACCACGACGATCATCACGGCCACGACCATGGTGACGACCACGATCATGATCACCACGACGCACACGACCACCGCCACGACGCGAACCGCCACGACGACCACATTCGCTCGTTCTGCCTGACATTCGACCGCCCGCTCGCCTGGGACAAACTGGCCGAGGCGGTCGATCGGATGGTGACGGAGCACGGCGACCGCCTGCTCCGCATCAAGGGCCTGCTCAACGTCGCCGAAGCGGAGCTGCCGATCGTCATCCACGGCGTGCAGCATTTGTTCCACCCGCCGATCATGCTGCATTCCTGGCCGAGCGAGGATCGGCGGTCGCGCATCGTCTTCATCACCAAGGACCTCGACAAGCAGGCGGTGCAGGACATGCTCGATTCGGCGTTGAATGCAGACGATGCGGAGGCGTCGTAGCTGCCCACTCTCCGCCTTGCCGGCGCCATGAATACCCGCGCATGATGGCGGCATGACCGCCACGCGCATCGTCTCGCTGCTCGCCAGCGCCACCGAGCTGGTCGCCGCGCTCGGCGCGCGCGACCGGCTGGTCGGGCGCAGCCATGAATGCGACTATCCGCCTGATGTCGCGAGCCTGCCCGCATTGACCGCGCCGAAGCTCGATATTTCACGGCCGAGCGGCGACATCGACCGCCAGGTCAAGGACCTGCTGGCGCGGGCACTGTCGGTCTACCAAGTCGACGCGGCGGCGCTGCGCGCCCTGCACCCGGACCTGATCGTGACGCAGACGCAGTGCGAGGTCTGCGCCGTGACTCCTGCCGACCTCGAAGCGGCGCTCGCCGCCTGGATCGCGCCCCGGCCGACGATCGTCTCGCTTGCCCCCAACGCGCTCGTCGACATCTTCGCCGACATCGAACGGCTCGCCGCCGCGCTGGGAACCCCAGCGCGTGGCGCCGCGTTGATCGGCACTATGCGTGCCCGCATGCAATCGATCGCGACGCAGACCGCAGCCCTACCGCATCGGCCGCTTGTCGCGGCGATCGAATGGATCGCGCCGCTGATGGCGGCCGGCAACTGGATGCCCGAGCTCATCGCCATGGCCGGCGGCGACAATCTGTTCGGCAGCGCCGGCCGGCACTCGCCGTGGATGGATTTTGCCGCGCTGGCGGCGGCCGACCCGGAAATCATTCTCGTCCTGCCCTGCGGCTTCGATATCGCGCGCAGCCGGGTCGAAATGCCGGCGCTCGCGGCGCAGCCGGGCTGGTCCGCGTTGCGTGCCGTGGGCGAGGGCCGCGTCTTCCTTCTCGACGGCAGTCAATATTTCAATCGGCCCGGGCCGCGGCTGGTCGAATCATTGGAAATACTGGCGGAAATTCTTCACCCCGCGCGGTTCCAGTTCGGCCATGAGGAAAGCGGCTGGGCCCGCTTCGTCGCGGCTGACATGCGGCAGACCGCGAGCTAGATTGCCGACCATGCCCGGCTGGACGCCATTGCGACACATTGGCGGCGGCATCCTGGCGCTCGCTTTGGCGCTGGCCGTCGCGATCGGCGCTGCGTGGGCGCAGGTGCCGAATGTCCCCGCCGCGCCGCCGGCGGTGGCGGCGAACGACATCGAGCAACTGCTGACGATGCTCGAGAACAATGAGGCGCGCCAGAAATTCGTCGAGCAGCTGCGCACCCTGCTCGACGCCGAGAAGCGCATCGAGCCGCCGGCGCCCGCCATCCCCGATCGCATCGCCGGCCGCTTCCTCGGCACCTTGTCCGACCAGATCACCGAGTTCGCCGCCACGCTTTTCAACGCCGCGGCCTTTCTCGCCGACGCGCCGAATCTGTTCGCTTGGCTCTTGGCCCAGATTGCCGACGCGGACAATCGCGGCCGGCTGATCGAGATTCTCGGCAAGGTGGCGATCGTGCTTGCCGCCGGCTGGATCGCCGAGTGGATCGCCATGCGCCTGCTTGCCGGTCCGCGCGGCGCCATCGAGCAGCGCCGGGTGGACGGTCTGTGGAATCGGGCGGGCTATCTCGGGCTCGGCATCGTTCTGGACTTCATCCCGATCATCGCGTTTGCCGCGATTTGCTTCGCCGCGCTGACCGCGGTCGCGCCGAGCTGGCTGACCAGCCTCATCGCGCTCGCCTTGATCAACGCCAACATCCTCGCCCGCGCGATCGGGCTGCTCGCCGCGGCGCTGCTGGCGCCGCGCCACGCCGGCCTGCGGCTCATTCCCTTGGGCGACGAGACGGCCTCCTACATTTATGTGTGGATTCGCCGCATCGCCAATCTTGCGGTGTATGGCTGGGTGACGGACGAAGCGGCGCTGTTGATCGGCCTGCCGCCCGTCGGTCACGCCTTCTTCATCAAGGCGTTGGGCGTGCTCATCGCGCTGATGCTGATCATCGTCATCCTGCAAAACAAGGTTGCGGTCGGCCGCGCCATCGCCGGCCACGGCGAATCCACGACCGACGCCGAAATCAAAGGCCTGCGGCGCCGTTTCGGCCGCTACTGGCACGTCGCCGCCCTCGGTTACGTCGCGGTGATCCTCATCATCTGGCTGCTTGGGCCCGGCGCCAGCTTCACCTTCGAATTGCAGGCCACTCTGCTCACCATCGCGGCGATCGCGCTCGCCCGCTTCGCCACGATCGTCGTACGCCGGCTGATCGGCCGGCTGTTCGCGATCTCGCAAGACCTGCGACAGCGCTATCCGATGTTGGAATCGCGGGCCAACCGCTATCTGCAAATCGTCAATATCGCGGCGATGGCGATCATCTACGCGTTCACCGCGCTGGCCGTCGTGCAGTTCTGGGGCATCGAGTCGCTGGGCCGGCTGGCGACGCCGGCCGGCCGGCGCATCGGCGGCTCCGTCATCTCGATCGCCCTTACTTTTGCGGTCGCGCTCGCGCTGTGGGAACTCGGCAGCGCGATGCTCGAGCGCCAGATCAACCGCATGGCGGCCAGCGCCGAGGGCCGCCGCAAAGGCGCGCGGCTGCGCACGATCCTGCCGCTGCTGCAGCGCATTCTGGTGGCGCTGCTCGCCGTCTTCGTCGGCCTGGTCGTGCTGTCGGAGATCGGCGTCAACATCACGCCGCTGCTCGCCGGTGCCGGCGTCATCGGCATCGCCTTCGGTCTCGGTGCGCAGAATCTCGCCCGCGACTTGATCAGCGGCGTGTCCCTCCTGCTCGAGGACTCGATCGCCGTCGGCGACGTCGTCACGCTCGGCGACCATTCGGGCGTGGTCGAGCATCTATCGCTGCGCTCGGTGCGGCTGCGCGGCGGCAACGGCGCCGTGCACACGATCCCGTTCAGCCAGTTCCAGACGATCACCAACCTCACCAAAGACTTCGCCGTGGCGACGTTCGACATCGGCGTCAGCTATAGCGAGGACATCGACCGCGTGACCAAGGTTCTGATCGAGGCGGGCGCCGAACTGCGCAAGGACCCGGAGGTCGGACGGTTCATCCTGCAGGATCTGGAGGTGCTGGGGATCGACAGCTTTGCCGACTCGGCGGTCATGCTGAAGGCGCAATTCAGGACGGCGTCAGGCAAGCAGTGGCAAGCGGCGCGCGCCTTCAACCGCAGGATCAAATTGGCGTTCGACAAGGCCGGCATCGAGATTCCGTTCCCGCAGCGCATGGTGCATTTCGTCGGCGACGCCAAGGACGCGAAGCCTGCGCCCGGCGCCGCGCCCTCGTCCTAACCGCCGGCGGCGATCTCGGCGGCCAGCGCCTCGGGGCTCGGCGCATCGACGATGCGGCGGGCGATGGCGTAGCCGAAGCCGGCACGACCCAGCGCGGCGAGATCCCGCGCCCGCCGCGCGGCACGCTCGCCGGCCGGTCGGAACGGGACGAGGCGCCGCCGCCGCGCGAAGGCGAGGCCGGCGCGCAGATCGGGGTCGGCGCTCGCCGCGTCGAGTTCCTGCAGCGCCGCCGCGATGTCGGCATCAGCGACGCCCTTGGCCGCCAGCGGCCGCCGGATCAATGCGCGGGACCGGCCGCTACGGTGGAGCGCCTGCACCCGCCCCTCGGCGTAGGTCTTGTCGTCCAGCAGCCCGGCGGAACGGAACCGCGCGACCAGGGCGTCGACGAGAGCGGCGCCGTCCTCCCGCGCGGCAATGCCGGCGCGCGCGGCGCGCTCGACCCGCCGCATCAGCACGCGCCGCAGATTCGCCGCCGAGCTGGCGTAATGCTCGAGATAGGCCAGCGCCGCCTGATCGAGCTTCTCGGCGGTGGGCGGCGACGGGGGGCGGTGACGGCGCATGACGGCGGCAAATCTTGGCAGGGCGAGGCCGGCTTGACCAGTTGCACCCTCGGGTCCCGCGTCCTATCGTCGGGCCGCCATGTCCCCGCCCGATGCCGCCGCGCCGCCCGACCCCGCCGCCATCGGCCTTGCTGCGCCGCAGCCGCGCCGTTATGGCCGCGTCAACTGGCTTGGCCTGTGGACGCTCTATACCCGCGAGGTGCGGCGCTTCTTCAAGGTGGGCACGCAGACCGTGGCGGCGCCGGTGGTGACCACCTTGCTGCTGCTCGCCGTCTTCGCGCTCGCCCTCGGCAGCGCGGTATCGCGGGCCGGCGGCGTGCCGTTCGCCGAATTCCTGGCGCCCGGCCTCGTCATCATGGCGATGGTGCAGAACGCCTTCGCCAACACCTCGTCCTCCCTCGTCATCGCCAAGGTGCAGGGCAATATCGTCGACTCGCTGATGCCGCCGCTGTCGCCCACCGAGCTGACCATCGGCTTCGCGCTGGGCGGCGTCACGCGCGGCGCCATCGTCGGCGTTGCCGTGGCGCTGTGCCTGTGGCCGTTCGTCCCGCTGCATATGACGCATCCGGCCTATGTCGTGTTCCATGGCCTGGCCGCCTCGCTGCTGCTGTCGCTGCTCGGCCTGGCCGGCGGCATCTGGTCGGAGAAGTTCGATCACCTCGCCGGGGTCACCAACTTCGTCATCACGCCGCTCGCCTTCCTCTCCGGCACCTTCTACACGATCGACCGCCTGCCCGAGCCCTGGCACCTGATCGCGCTCGTCAATCCGTTCTTCTACATGATCGACGGCTTCCGCTATGGCTGGATCGGCCATGCCGACGGCAATTTGGCGGTTGGCATCGGCCTGATGCTGGCGGTCAACGCCGGCCTTTACGGGCTGTGCCACTGGATGTTCAAGCGCGGCTACAAGTTGCGGGCTTAGCCGCCCGCCACACACCTCCCCTGTTCCGTTTCGTCCGTTTCGTCCGTTTGGGCCGTTTGGACCGCCGCGCGTGGCCGACGGCCAGGCTATGGGACATTTATCCTATCGTGGGCGGCCGCAGGCCGCTCTCCCTCGTATCCTCAGGACAGTTAGTCCGTAAAATCTAAGGCTTAGGCGAAGTTATTAAACCTATATCTTGATATGTCCGTTGCCATATGGCATGAAATATGCTTAGCTTAGGGAGCGACAAGGACTCACAACGACACAGGAGAGCGACGCTAGGCTCATGGGCATCTCAGGAATCGTTAACTCTAACTTCGCCGAAGGTTAACGAGCCGCCCGTGAGTTGATAACCAACGGCAGAACCGGGAGGACCGTGGAGCGATTGAGGAGGCCAATATGGTCATTCCAGCGCCTGCCTTCCGGAATTCACCCCTCGCCGCAACGACAACGGCGATCATCCGTTCAAACGCACAAACGACCGCCCCACCGCGAACGCCGCAATCCGGCCCAGCGCTTGTGGTGGCTGCTTGCGTCTCGACGCGCGTCGGCCGGGGTCGCCGACCATTAGCGCGATCAGATCCACAAGACGGGCGATGCTCCTCGGCGCGGCGTCGGCCCTGGCCGGGACGGCTATTCCCGTTGGCATGCGGCGTTCCGCCGTCGCGCGGCCGGTGGTCCCGGTATCGTGCGCGTTGGTGCTCGCGGTCGACGTCTCGAGCAGCATCGATGGCGAGCACTGGTGGCTGCAACGCAAGGGCTACGCTGAAGCTTTTCTCCACCCGCAAGTCATGCGCGCGATCCAGGACACGCCGAAGCGGCGGATCGCGGTGAGCTATTTCGAGTGGTCAGGCGCCAACAGCCAGCGGGTGATCGTGCCGTGGACCGTGGTCGGCTCCGAGGAGGGCGGCGGCGGGATCGCCGATACGCTGCTCACTGGGCGCCGCCCGTTCGAGGGCTCGACCGCCGTCGGCGCCACGCTCGACTTCGCCATGGATCAGCTGACGCTTTGCCCGTTCGCCGCGGATCAGCAGGTGATCGATGTCTCGGGCGATGGCGGCAACAACGACGGGCCGGAACCCGAGGCCGAGCGCGACCGCGCGGCGCGCACCAACATCCGCGTCAACGGCCTGCCTATCGACTGGGCGCGGTCGCATCCGCCGATGGGGATGACGATCGGCGAGTACTACCGCGCCAGCGTGATCGGCGGTCCCAATGCCTTCGCCATGCCGGCCGTCGGCTTCGACTCGTTCGGCTACGCGCTGGCGGCCAAGCTGCGGCGCGAGATCGCCGCTCTCCCCGCCGCCACCGAATCGGCCTGACCGCGCGCCGAAGTCCCGTTCCTCGTTTCGCGCGGATCGAAGGCGCGAATCGGAACTTGCGACGCGGCCGCCCGGAGGATGAACGGGGGCAGTGGCTTTGGTCGACGTGGCGCTAGTCAGCGTGCCTTGCCGAACGCATACTAATCAGACAAGCGCCAGGTGGAGGACATCATGTCGCGAAGCTCTCTGTGGATGCGATTGGCGCTGGCTTTCACGATCGCCGGGATGCTGGCGGGCGGAGCGGCGCTGGCCGACGAACCGGGAAAGGGCAAGGGGCGCGGCAAGGACCGCGGCAATCCGAGCCAGCAGGTCGAGACGGTCGCGGTAAAGTTCGGTGGTCGGTCGGCCAGCCGTTGCCGCGCGACGTGGTCTTCTACGAAGTCCCGACGACGCTCGTCGTCAAGATCGGGCTGCCGCCCGCCGGGTATCGCTACGTGCGCGTTGCCAACGATATTCTGATGCTCGCCGTGGGCACGGGCATGGTGCTCGACGCGATCAAGGATTTGGGCCGAATGTAGGTCTGTCTCGGCCGGCGATACGTCGCACCATCGAGGGCGTGACCGGCACCGTGCTCGTCGCCCTCGGCCTGCGGATCGCAGCGGAGCAGCGGTAGGGGGCTGGTGCCAGAGCAGATTCCGATTGGAATTGCTTGTGATGTCGTCCCGGCGAAAGAGGCTGTAAAGGAATCCA
>JACQDQ010000379.1 GCA_016201015.1 Pseudomonadota bacterium
GACGCCGCGATCAATTGGCGCGCCAGCCGGCGGCCACGCGCGTCCTCGGCGGTCGTGATCTGCACGAGCTTGGCGTCCCCGTCCTCGAGCGGCCAAAATCCACGTGACTGCGCATAGCGCTTTCCGTACCAGTACCAGCACGCGCACACGACGTTTCCGTTGTCGACAATGCCGAAGCCTTTGGCTTCCTGGCCGTCATAGGATGCCAAGGCTCGGATCTCCGGCGACCCCGAGCGAAGCAGATCGTCGGCGGTCACGATAACCGCCGCACTGTCGGCGGCAGGCCCTCCCGGCTGCAGGTCCCTTCGATAGATGTTGTAGTACTCATAGGGCCCGAACAGACGGCGGAAAGCCGCCTTAATAAGCTGATTCATCCGGCGTCTAGTGCTGGTCGACCTGGCCCCGGATCTTTCGCCTGAGCCAGGCTTTCAACCCGGATTGCGCGACCACGCTGTCTGCAAGATTGAACATCCTCTGGCTGGCGAGATGCAATCTCACATACGACGTGTTTTTCAGACTGGGCCTCAGGTAGAATACGTTGGCGCAAAGACGCAGTTCGGTCGAGAACAGCGTCTTGTGCGCGCCCTCGCCCTCGGTGAAATCGAACAAGCGATAGCGCTTTTCCGAGAACAGCTGCTCGAGGGCCAGCATCTGCAGGACCGTTCCCGCAGAAAGTCCGGCGTGCGCCGGATCGAATCCCAGGAAGCCGTAAATGACCCGCCCGTCCTCAATCGGGCAGTAGAGGTAGCTAATCGGCTTTCCCTTGAGAAAGAGGATATAGCCGCGCACGGCATCCGCCTCGGCAAGGGAGCGCATGCTCTCGAGGAACGCGGTATCGGCCGGAATACCGGCGTCAAACAGCTTCTCCTGGTAGGTCAGCTCGGAAACCGCGCGCGCGAACGCGTGAAATTCGTCCATCTCGGCGGGACGTCGATAGATACGCCAATCGATCCGCCCGTCCGAAGTCTTCTCGAAGTTTCGGATCTTGCGTCGCAGCGTGGAGCGGGTCTTGCCCGAGAATTTCGCCATGTAAATGTCGAAACCCGCCGCCATATCGATGAACCGCCGACGATAGGAGCTCACCACGTAGCGCAACATCGAATCCGAACGCGTGAGCGCAGGCCCCAGCTCGGCCTGCGGCTCGGACGGCCTGTACACGCCCGCGACGTCACCCGGGAGCATGGTCAGAGCCGGCGGCGGGGGGAGACGATCATCGAAGGGATCGATCGGCCATCTTTCGTTTTGGACTCGCAGCTTGATGCTCGCGATCTTCTTCGGACCGATCCAAAAGCTGAGCGGCACCTCGCCGATCGACCGCACCGGAACCGCGGGCGATTGCGGCGGCTTCGCGCCGATGATGACGGCTGCGGCTGTGTCATCGTGGGTCATGATGCCTGCTCACATCGGAATCCGGTCGTTGACGAAATTCTCGACGGCGCGGAATAGGGACGAAAACGGCTTGCCGTCGAGCGCAATCGCCGGCTCCGGCGCGGTTCCATGATCGGCGATCCATCTCATCGGTATGACGTCGAAGCGATCCGCGTTGTCGGCGAGATGGGCGCACAAGCGCTCGAATCTCTGTTGTACGAGCCGATTGGGCCGCAGGCCGGAAAATGCGCACCCCGACCATTTCAGGAACTCGAAGGGATGCGTGACGATAACCGCTACGGAACCGCCGGCGGCGTGCAACGCGGTCAAGATCGCTCGCTGTTCCTCGAAGCGGCACGCGGTAATCTGCATCGGTCGCGACCTGCCCCGGCCGACCGGCCCATGATCGACGAAACAAGTAACGGGCAATTCGGTAATCCCCTCAATCGAGTGCACTCCACCGGGAAACCGAAGCGACGCATCGGCGGGCGGCGCCACGCCGACGCAGATGTTCGAGGAGGCGCGCAAACCCGCCTTGTGCATTGCCCGGTAGATCGCACGCGAAACCGAGAAATTGCCCGAGCGGAAGCAAGCGGGCGCGATACCCGTCCAGCTCTCGATGCATGCACGTCCTTCGTCCATCAGCCGGACAAGTCTGTCGTCGTCGAGGTCGCTGCACTGATCGCTGATCGGCCGACCCGAATCTCGCTGCCCGGCCTTGAACGTCAGCCATGCCGGGTGGAGATGAAGCGCAACGTCGTGCCCGGCGTCCGCAAGGCGTCGAGCATAGTTGCCCATGATTTGCTCGTCAAAGTAGCAGGTGTGTGCCGCTTCGACGAAGAAAGTTGCCGGCAACCGATGCCTGGCGAGCGTTTCGATCAGGTACCCGAGCGCCTCGCTCCTGCCCGCGACCTCGCCCCAGACCGGTTCGTGAATGAGCGGCTTGTATCGCGCCGGGTCGACGAAGGCGCCGGCGATCGACGGTTCCACATCTACAGTGATCAAAACCTTGGTCTTCATCGCCGTGAACTCGGCCCCCAACTTTGACAACGGATCGACCCAGACAATATGCGCCCGGCTGTTGTAGAATCCAACTGAGCCGCCCGATCGTGGCGTCAAACGATTAACCGACTATTTCGAGTGCGCCGCCGGACCATAGCATAGGGCCGAATGCGGAGCATTGGCACGTGCATGATGAAGGCGGCCAGCGCCGACATAATGTTCATCCCGGGGACGCCGGAGCCGCGTTGCCGTGCGATTGGCACATACGGCCGTGACCCGAATGAAATAACGGCTCCTCCAGCCGCGCATGAGCGTGGCACAACGGCCTTGCCGCCGCGGCATGAGGCCGCTTGTGCGATCGCTGTCGAGTGGCCAGTATGGCGGCGGCTAGCGTGTCGAGTCTCTGCGGCGCGCATTGGCAGATTGATTGGCAATGCATCCTCGTTGGCGGATGTTGGCGATCGCCCTTACGATGGGCTGGCATCTGCCGGGCATTCTGGCGGCCGATGCGCCGTCGGCGACCAAGCCGTCGCAGGCGGCGGAATCAATCGACGATCGTCAGCCGACCAGCGGTGTCGGACCGGGCCGCGTGCTTCGCGTCGGTTCGGCGCGCGAGCTTCGACTTCCCAGCCAGGCGGCGATCGCGGCGCGGGACGGCGACACAGTCGAGATCGACGCCGGCGAGTATATCGGCGATGTCGCGGTATGGCGGCAGAACGGGCTCACGCTGCGCGGCGTCGGCGGCCGATCGCATCTGCGCGCGGCGGGCGCCGCCGCCCAGGACAATGCGATCTGGGTGATTGCCGGACGCGACACGCGCGTCGAGAACATCGAATTCTCGGGCGCTCGCGTGCCCGACCGCCACGGCGCCGGTATCCGGCTCGAGGGCGCCGGCCTGACGGTGGCGGATTGCTTCTTTCACGACAACGAGACCGGCATCCTGACGACCGACAATTCCGCCTCCGTCGTCACGATCGAACGCTCGGAATTCGCCCGCCACGGCCACTACTACGAAACCGGACAGATGCACGGCATCTATATCGGCGTAGTCGCTTCGCTGACGATCCGCGCGAGCTATTTCCACGCGACGCATAAGGGGCATCTGATCAAGACGCGGGCGCGCAACAATTTCATCCTCTACAACCGCATTGCCGACGAAGCGGAAGGCAGCGCGAGCCACGCCATCGACATCTCCAACGGCGGCACGAGCTACGTCATCGGCAACGTCATTCACAAGGGCCCGCATGCGATGAGCCCGACGTCGATCGGCTATGCCCTCGAGGGCGCGGCCAATCCCGGCCGCGACATCTACGTCGTCAACAATACCTTTCTTAGCGATGCCTATGCCGGCCAGTTCATCGAGGCGGCGCCGATGACGAGCGCTCACGTCGTCAACAATATCTTCGTGGGAAGCGGCATCGTGCTCAGCGGCGCGGGCAGGCTGGCAAACAATCTTCTCGCCGGTCGGCCGGGACTCGTGGGCCAAGTCGGCACGGTCGTGCCGGATTATGGAAGCGGCAGGCGCCAAGCCGGCAATCGCACGACGCGCGATGCAAGGCTGGTTGATCCGACAAATTACGATGTTCGTCTGCTGGCGCGGTCGCCGGCGATCGACGCCGGCGTCGATCCGGGCCGGGCGAATGGCGTCACACTATGGCCGGAAGCCGAATATGTGCACCCGGCTGGCGAGCGCCAGCGGCCGCGCGTCGGTCCGATCGACATGGGGGCCTATGAGCGCGGGCGGCAGCAATAACCAACTGGAGGTCAAAGGACCGACAGGCGCCCCATGGTCGGGGCCCGGATACATCGACATCCGGCTGCGTTGCATCGACCCTGAGGGCCGAGATCGGGGCAAAATCACGCCTGGAAATTGTTCCGAAGGGGAATGGGCCGTTCAGGGATGGGCTGGCCGATTGTACCAACGGTTGGGAGGTCTTGCATTGCACCGAAGCTGTCGGGCGCCGACGGCAAAGTCCGGCGCAGATACTGGTCCATCGAGATGGTCAATGCCATCATCATGTA
>JACQDQ010000397.1 GCA_016201015.1 Pseudomonadota bacterium
GCAGTACCCGACCGTCGTCGACCGCCTCGACGCCGTCGCCGGCCGCGTGCTCAGGCGGCATTGAGAACGGCGCCATGAAAAACCTGTGGTCCAGCAAGGATGCCGAGGCCGCCGTCGCGAAATACGCGGCGGCGGGGACCAATCGCGATCTCGCGTTGCGCGTCTACACCACCCGGCTGCTCGGCGGCGAGCCGCGCCTGGTGCTGCATGGCGGCGGCAATACCTCGGTCAAGACGCGGGCCAAGGACACGCTGGGCGAGGAGGTCGAGGTCCTCTGCGTCAAGGGCAGCGGCTGGGACATGGGCGTGATCGAGCCGCCGGGCCTGCCGGCGGTGCGCCTGGCGCCGCTGCGGCAGCTCGTCAGGCTCGACCGCCTGTCCGACGAGGACATGGTGAACTTCCAGCGCTGCAACCTGCTCGACGCCGCGGCGCCCAATCCCTCGGTCGAGACGCTGTTCCACGCCTTCCTGCCGCACAAATTCATCGACCACACGCATGCCAACGCGGTTCTCGCGCTGACCGACCAGCCGGACGGCGAGGCGCTGTGCCGCGAGGTCTATGACGGCCGCGCGGCGATCGTGCCTTACGTCATGCCCGGCTTCGCGCTGGCCAAGATGGCGGCGGCGGCGCAGGCGGCTTCGCCCAAGGCCGACGGGCTGATCCTGCTCAAGCACGGCATTTTCTCGTGGGGCGACACCGCCGAAGAGGCCTATGGCCGCATGATCGAGCTGGTCAGCCTGGCCGAGGCGCGCCTGGCCAAGGGCCGCCGCAACGTCTTCGCCGCGGGCGCCTTGCCGCCGAAGCTGGCGGGCGCGGCCGAGATCGCACCGATCCTGCGCGGCCTCGCGGCGATCGCCGAGGCGCCGGAAGACGGCGTCTACAAGCGCTTCATCCTTGAATGGCGCCACGGCGCCGAACTGCTCAATTTTGCCAACGGCAGCGATGTCGGCCGCTATTCGCAGGCCGGCGTGGTGACGCCCGACCACGTGATCCGCACCAAGGCCAAGCCGCTGATCGTGCCGCCGCCCAAGGCCGACGATCTCGCTGGCTTCGCCCAAGCCGCGAAGGCCGCGTTTGCCGCCTATGCAAGCGAGTACAAGGCCTATTTCGAACGCTGCAACGCGCGCGCGACGCCGAAGAAGAAGATGCTCGACGTGGTGCCGCGAATCATCCTGGTGCCGGGCGTCGGCATGTTCGCGCTCGGCAAGTCGGCCAAGGAGGCGAAGATCGCCGCCGACGTCGCCGAGTCAGCGATCGCCACGATCACCGATGCCGAGGCGATCGGCCGTTTCGAGAGCATCGCCGAGGCCGACATCTTCGACGTCGAATACTGGTCGCTGGAGCAGGCCAAGCTCGGCAAGGAGCCGGAGAAAGCGCTGGCGCGCCAGGTGGCCGTCGTCACCGGCGGCGGCGGCGGCATCGGCGCGGCGACCGCCGCGGCGTTCGCCGCCCAGGGCTGCGAGGTGGTGGTGCTCGATCGCGACGCGGCGGCGGCCGAGGCGGTTGCCAAGAAGCTCGGCGGGCTGGGTATCGGCTGCGACGTGACCAAGCCCGACGAGGTGCGCGCCGCCTTTGACCGCGCCGTCGCCAGGTTCGGCGGCGTCGACATCGTCGTCTCGAATGCCGGCGCCGCGTGGCAGGGCCGCATCGGCGAGGTCGACGACAAGACGCTGCGCGCCAGTTTCGAGCTGAATTTTTTCGCCCATCAGAGCGTGGCGCAGAACGCCGCGCGCATCATGCAGGCGCAGGGCACCGGCGGCTGCCTGCTGTTCAATACGTCGAAGCAGGCGGTCAATCCCGGCCGCGATTTCGGGCCCTACGGCCTGCCCAAGGCCTCGACCCTGTTCCTCGTGCGCCAATACGCGCTCGACCATGGGCGCGACGGCATCCGCGCCAGTGCCGTCAACGCCGATCGCGTGCGCACGGGGCTGCTCACCGACACCATGGTCGCCTCGCGCGCCAAGGCGCGCGGGGTCAGCGAGAAGGACTACATGTCGGGCAATCTGCTCGGCCGCGAGGTCAAGGCGGCCGACGTCGCCCAGGCCTTCGTCTTCCTCGCGCTGGCCAACAAGACGACGGGCGCCGTGCTCACCGTCGACGGCGGCAACATCGAGGCGGCGCTGCGCTGAGCGGCGGGTCAGTAGCCGGCGGCCAGGCCGTCGGGGTTGCGCGGGTCGGAAGAACCGTAGAAGCCGTCGGCACGGATCTGAATCGTCTGCGTGCGGCCCATGGTCGGGCGCAGCTCGATCTTGTAGCCCTTTTGCTCGAGCAGGCGCAGCGTGTCCAGGCTGATGCCCTTCTCGATGCGCAGCTCGTCCGGCAGCCATTGATGATGGACGCGCGGCGCGGAGGCGGCCTCGGCCGCGTTCATGCCGTGGTCGATCATGTTGACGATCGTCTCCAGGGTCGTGGTGATGATGCGGCTGCCGCCGGGGCTGCCGGTGGCCAGCCACGGCTTGCCGTCCTTGAGCACGATGGTCGGCGACATCGAGCTGAGCGGCCGCTTGAACGCCGCGACCTCGTTGGCGGCGCCGCCGATCACGCCGTAAGCGTTGGCGACGCCGGGCTTGGCCGAGAAATCGTCCATCTCGTTGTTGAGCAGGATGCCGGTGCCGGCGGCGACGATGGCGCTGCCGAAACTCAGATTCAGCGTGTAGGTGGCGGCGACGACATTGCCCTGGCCGTCGGCAACCGAGAAATGCGTGGTCTGCTCGCTTTCAAAGGGCTCGGGCTTGCCGGACCGGATCGCGGCCGCCGGCGTCGCGCGCTCGGGATTGATCTTCGCCGCCAGCGCGTCGGCATAGACCTTCGAGGTGAGCGCCTTCATCGGCACCTTGGCGAAGTCCGGATCGCCGAGGTATTCGGAGCGGTCGGCATAGGCCAGCTTCATTGCCTCCGCCATCACATGGATCGTCTGCGCGCTGTTGGCGCCGTACTCCTTGAGCGGGTAGCGCTCGATCAAATTGAGAATTTGTATGATGTGCGTGCCGCCGGAGCTGGGCGGCGGCATCGACACCACCTTGTAGCCGCGATAGTCGCCGCTGACCGGCGCACGCTCGA
>JACQDQ010000398.1 GCA_016201015.1 Pseudomonadota bacterium
CCACCGAATTCAACGCAGAGAACGCGGAGGAGACGCGGACGGCGCGGAGTATCGAACCGATTGTGGGGGCGGGATTGATCCGCGAGTCCAAGCCCGCGGACGCCCCTACGAAAGCATCACTCCGCGCGCTCCGCGATCACTCTGCGTTCTCTGCGTTGAATCTCCGGCAGCAAGCGGCGGCAGCGGCGAATTTCGTGGATAGCCGGGACTCGGCCCTGCGGGCCGGCCCGGCCATGACGCTCAAGTGAAGACATCCGTGTCGAAACCCTCCGGACAAAACAGTGACACGCCGGATCAGAATGCACCGATTCGAGCTGCATGCGCAGGCCGGCGGTGTTCCGACTTGACGGCGGCGAAGGCGGGACCGCATGCTGACCGCACAGCAATTAAGGTGGGACGCCATGCGCATTTTCGAGATGAATTGGATGCAGGTTGAGACCTATCTCAAGGGCGACGACCGCTGCGTTTTGCCGATCGGCAGCGTCGAGCAGCACGGCTATCTGAGCCTCGGCGTCGATGCGATCCTCTCCGAGCGCGTCTCGGTCGAGGCGGCGGAGCCGCTGGGCGTGCCGGTCTACCCGGCGCTGAGCTTCGGCATCACGCCGTATTTCTCGGCCTTTCCCGGCACGATCAGCCTGCGCGTCACCACCGCGGTCGAGCTGGTGCGCGACGTGCTGGACAGCCTGAAGCGCGCCGGCTTCCGCCGCGTGCTGATGGTCAACGGCCATGGCGGCAACGCGCCGGTCGGCTCCTTCACGCAGGAATGGATGGCCGCCAACACCGATGTCAGCGTCAAGTTCTTCAACTGGTACAACGCGCCGAAGACCTGGGCCAAGGCCAAGGCGATCGACGAGGTCGCCAGCCACGCCTCGTGGATGGAGAATTTCCCGTGGACGCGACTCGCCAACATCGCGATGCCGAATGAGCGCAAGATGATGATCGACACCGACCGGCTGCGCGCGGCCAACCCGGCGCAGGCGCGCGCGATCGTCGGCGACGGCAATTTCGGCGGCCTCTATCAGCGCTCCGACGACGAGATGCTGGCGCTGTGGCGCGTCGCGGTCGATGAGACGCGCGGCGTGATCGAGGGGCCGTGGGCATGAGCACGCCGCTGGTGATCTGGGGCGCCGGCGCCATCGGCGGCACCCTCGGCGCCTATTGGGTCCGCGCCGGTCACGACGTGCTGTTCGTCGACAATGTGGCCGAGCACGTGGCGGCGATCAGCCGCGACGGCCTGGCGATCGAAGGGCCGGTCGAGAATTTCAAGGTCGAGGCGCGGGCGCTGACGCCGGAGCAGGTCAAGGGTCAATTCGACCGCATCGTGCTCGCGGTCAAGGCGCATCACACCGAGGCGGCGGCCAAGGCGCTGGCGCCGCATCTGGCCGATAAAGGCTTCGTGCTGTCGGCGCAGAACGGGCTCAATGAACTGGTGATCTCGCGCATCGTCGGCGCGCCGCGCACCATGGGCTGCTTCGTCAATTTCGGCGCCGACTATCTCGACCCCGGCCGCATCCTGTTCGGCGGCCGCGGCGCGGTCGTGGTCGGCGAGCTCGACGGCAAACGCTCGGAGCGCGTCGCCGCCATGCACAAGCTGCTCGCCGTGTTCGAGCCCAATGCGATCATCACCGACAATATCTGGGGCTATCTGTGGGGCAAGCTCGGCTATGGCGCGCTGCTCTTCGCCACGGCGCTGACCGAGGCGTCGATCGCCGACGCGCTGGCCTCGCCGCGACATTTCACGACTTTCCGCCGGCTCGGCCAGGAAGTGATGCGCGTGGCGCGGGCCAAGGACGTGCGGCCGGAGGGCTTCAACGGCTTCGATCCGGCGGCCTTCATGCCGGAGGCGAGCGAGGCGGTCACCAGGGAGTCGATCGCGGTCATGGTGGCATTCAACCGCAAATCGGCGAAGTCGCATAGCGGCATCTATCGCGACCTGGCGGTGCGCCGGCGCAAGACCGAAGTCGACGCGCAGATCGCCATCATCGCCGAGATCGGCCGCGAGGTCGGAATCGACACGGCCCTGGTCCGCCGCCTGGTCGCCCTCATCCACGACATCGAGGACGGCCGCCGCCCGCTCGCCTGGGCGACGCTCGATGCGCTCGCCGAATTGGTGCCGGCGTGATGGGGCATGCCTTGATGACGATAAATAGCCCCTAGTCTCGGTTATTCAGGAAATTGCGGGATTTGGGCAAGATAAGCGATTGACAAGCCCAGCCGGCGTAGAGAGCATTAGCCCTCCGCATGGGCATTTGCTCACAAGCGGCCAAGGAACCCCAGCGGTCCGGTTCGTGCGTGACCGACTGGAAGGGGCAGCGACGAAACAAACCGAGGGAGGATTTTATGGTCAAGAGCGCGATTGCTCGCTTGTGGCTGGCGGTTTTCGGCTTCGCAGCGCTGCTGACAGGGCCGCACGCTTCGGCGCAGTCGCTGGAATCCTGGGCGGCTACGGTCAAGGCGAAGCATGACGGCGCGACCGTTCGCGTGCTTGCCATTCCGCATCCCTCTTCAGAGGCTATGCAGGCGATGACGCCGGGCTTCGAGAAGGCCACCGGCATCAAGGTGGTCTGGGAAATGGTGGGCAGCGGCGACATCGTGCCCAAGCAGATGCTGGCGCAGACCGCAGGTGATGCCGCTTACGACGCCTATATGGTGCGCGGGGTATCGCTGGCTGAGTACGCCGCCAAGCAGGTGCTGGCCGATCTTGGGCCGTACCTGCGCAATGCTGCGCTGACGCCCGCCGGGTACGACTACGAAGACTTGGCCCCAGCCTTCCGCCAGGGCCTCGGCGAGCAGGCCGGGAAAGTCCTCGGCATTCCGGTCGCGGGCGAGAGCTTCTTTATTTCGTATCGCAAAGACCTATTCGAGAAATACGGCAAGAAGCCGCCCGAAACGTTGGACGACCTTCTGGCGCTGGCCAAATTCTTCCAGAACAAGGAACCGGGGCTTTACGGCATTTCCATGCGCGCCGAGACTGGACGCACCCTGGCGCTGACTTGGGATTTATTCACGCCGGCGTTCGGCGGCGCGATTCTGGACCAGAAGACCTGGGACGTAAAAATTACCTCACCCGAAACTTTGGCCTCGTTGAAGTATCTACTCGAGCTGCTGACAAATGCTCCGCCCGATATCGAGACATATACCTGGGACGCGGCCGTGTCGGCTTTCGCTGCTGGCAAAACGGCGATGTGGTTCGATGCGACTTCCCTGCAGCCTTGGATTGTCGACCCCACCAAGTCGAAGGTGGTCGGTAAGGTGGCCTACGCGCCGCCGCCGAAAGGCCCCAAGGGCCAATTCGGGCCGGTCGGCGGCTGGAGTCTTGGCATTCCCTCGATCGCCAAGAACAAGGAGGCGAGCTGGGCCTTTATCGCCTGGATGACGGCCAAGGCGAATGCGAAGGAGATGGTGGCTAAGGGTGGCGTGCCTTCACGCCTGTCCGTGCTCAACGATCCCGCATTCGTGGCGCAGGACCCAAGCTTGGCTGCGGCATTGAAGGGAAGCTTGGAAGCGGCCGGCAATTTACTCGCTATAGGCCGGCGCTGGGTCCCCGCCACGCCGGAGGCTACGCGCATCCATCGCGTAGCCGGTACTTTTGGGGGGCAGGCGTTGCTGAAGAAGATGACGCCGGAAGCCGCAGTTGCTGCCGCTGTGCCAGAACTGACCGAAATCTCGGAGAAGATCAAAAAGTCGCTGCAATAATGCACAGCCAGTCTGTCTCCGGCCGGCTTTCTCTTCGTATGGAGGGCGAGAAGGGCTCTATCCTCGCCTGGCCTTCCGCACGCAACGGGCAACGCCTTCGCTGATGAAGAGGCTCGCGCCTTGGCTATGGGTCGGCCCCTCAGCAATGCCGTTGATGTTGCTCGGCGTGGTTCCGGTCACGCTGCTGTTCTACATCAGCCTTACTTCGTTCGAGATCGGCTATCCCTGGTCCAAACACGAGTTCGTGGGACTGGCGAACTACTACCGCCTTTTCTCGGGCCGTGAGACCGAGTTCTGGCCTGCGCTGCGCCTCAGCATCGTCGTCGCCACCGTCTCTGTGGTTATCAAATTCCTGATCGGCCTGGGCGTTGCCGTGCTGCTGAATCGCAAGCTTAAGGGCGAATACCTGGTCGTTGCCATGCTTCTCCTGCCCATGGCGGTAAACCCGGCGATCGCCGGCTTGATGTGGAAGCTGATGTTCAGCTTCGATTTCGGGATCATCAACGTCCTAGTGGAACGAGTGACGGGCGCCAAAGTGGTCTGGCTTGGCCAGAACTATGCCCTGTTTTCAGTCTTGGTGGTGCTGGTCTGGATGCATTTTCCGCTATCGGCGCTCATGCTACTGGCAGGTTTGCGCGGCATCGCGCCCGAGCCATTGGAAGCCGCTCAGCTTGATGGTTGTTCAACCCGGCAAGTCTTCTGGTGGATTGTGCTGCCTCAATTGAAGCCCGTGATCGTTAGCAGCAGTCTATTCCAGGCTATTCTCGCTTTCCAGGTATTCGGGCCGATCTACACCATGACCGATGGCGGCCCAGGAAACGCGACGGAGATCTTACCGATCTACATCTACAAAGCCGCTTTTGGCATCGGTGCGATGGGTATATCCGCCGCGGCGGCAATCATTCTTGTATCCATCATCATGGCGCTAACCGCAGCGATGATGGTCGCAGGACGGCAGAAGCAATGAGCACGGGGGCATTTGCGATACGGCAATGGGCGAGGGCCGCGGTGGTGTATGCGCTGGTAACGCTGGTGGCTTTGTTCGCCGCGTTTCCGGTGTTCTACATGTTTGTCACTTCGCTGAAGACGCACGTGTTGCTGTACGAGCCCGCGACAATCCTATTCACGCCGACCCTGGAAAACTATTACGGTTCGATCCAGAAATACGGGTTATTGCGCTATCTGGCCGACAGCCTAATCGTGGCTTCGGTCAACGTCATTGTATGCATCGCGTTGGGGACGATTGCAGCATATGCCCTCTATAGGTTCTCGTTTAGGCATAAGGAAAAGCTGGTATTCGTCGTCCTCTCAGCGCGCATCTTTCCTTCGATCGCACTGGTCCTGCCATTCTATCTGATCGGCCTCGTGTTCCGGATACTCGACAGCTATCTGATCCTCGTTGTCACCTTCATGGTGTTCAACCTGCCTTTCGTTGTTGTGATGATGAAAAGCTTTTTTGAGAATATGGCGCCCGAGATCGAAGAAGCGGCGATGCTGGATGGCTGTTCCCGGGTGGGCGCGCTCTATCGGATCGTACTGCCGCAGATCAAAACCGGCCTGTTCGCCACCATGGTCATGTGCTTCATGTTCGCATGGAATGAGTTCACTTATGCCCTGTTCCTCGTTTCTACCAACGTAAAGATGATCTCGACGGCGGTGATTTTCTTCAAGACGGAGCGCGGTATTCTGTGGGGCGAAGTTTCCGCCCTGGGCATCGTTGCTGTTCTGCCGGTCATTGTTATGAGCTTCCTGACCCAGAAATATATAATTAAGGGAATGACTTGATGCCGGCCAGATCAATGCCGCGCCATGATCGGTTCATGGCAGCACTGTTCCGGAAATACGACCGTATCGCGCTTCCCTTGTTCGGCAAGGCCGCTGCACTGGGTAAGGCGGAGGTGAAGTCCTAGGATTGCTGGGAAAAGGGTTGGGGTGCACCCTCGCCAGATTGGCGAATCCACGAGGTCCGGTTTGACGACCGGCCTCAAACGAAGGGGCACCCCGATGGAGAGGATACCTGCAAGCGAGCGCACGCGCGAGAAGTTGAAGGCGGTGATGGACGGGGAAGGCGAAGCGGCTGACGGTGGCTCGGAGCTGGTGCGGCTGGCGGCGCGACTGATCATTGAGGAGGCGCTGGAGGGCGAGGCGGCGGAGGCGCTGGGGCGGGGCTACTACGCGCGGGGTGCGGCGCCCGGGAGCGGCCATCGCAACGGCTACCGAACGGGTCGGCTGAAGAGCGCCGAGGGAGCGATCGAGTACAGCGCGCCGCAGATTGCCGCGCGCGCGGAGCCGTTTCGATCGAAGATCCGCGAGGCGCTGCGGGGGCGGACGGAGGAGCTGGAGGGATTGGCGGTGGAGATGTACGCGCGCGGCCTGTCGACGCGCGACATCGAGGCGGTATTCGCGGATGAGAGCGGCAAGTCGCTGCTGAGCCGCACGGCGGTGAGCACGATCACCGAGCGGCTGTGGGCGGAGTACGAGGGGTTCGCCAGCCGGGACCTGGCGGAGTTCGACGTGGTCTACCTGTTCGTCGACGGGATTGCCGAGCGCTTGCATCTGGGCCAGCCGCGCGAGGCCGTCTTGGCGGCGTGGGGCATCCTGGCGGACGGCCAGAAGGCGCTGCTGCACCTCGCACCCGGGACCAAGGAGGACACGGCGAGCTGCCGCGAGTTCTTCCAGGACATGCGGCGGCGCGGGCTGCCCGATCCGCTGCTGGCGGTCAGCGACGGGGCGCCAGGGGTCATTCGCGCGATCGAGGAGTGCTTCCCGCGCTCGGCTCGCCAGCGCTGCCTGGCGCACAAGATGAGGAACCTGCAGAGCAAGGTGCCCGACGACGTCTGGCCGGAGTTCCATGCCCGGGCGCGGGCCTGCTACCAGGCGGCCTCGCCGGCGCTGGCGCGCCTGCTGCGTGACGACATCGTGGCGACCTACGAAGGCGATCTGCCGTCGGCCGTGGCCTGCCTGGACGACGACTTTGAGGCCTGCATCGCGCATCTCAGGTTCCCGCTGGCGCACCGCCGCGCGATCCGCACCACCAACCTGCTCGAGCGCCTGTTCGGCGAGGAGCGGCGGCGCACCAAGGTGATCCCGCACGCCTTCGGCGAACGCGCCGTGCTCAAGCTGATGTACGCGGCGCTGATCCGCGCCGCCGAGCGCTGGCGCGGTCTGCGCACGACCGAGTTCGAGCAGCGCCAGCTGCACGCGATCCGCGACGAACTCAATCGCGCTCACGCTGAGCGAACCGCCCCGGCTGCTGGCGCAAACGTCACCGCATCCCCAACCACTTTATCCAGCAAGAACCGGACTTGACCGATAGCGCTTGTTCTTGAGTGCCAAGAAAACGGCGGTGGCTGCTTCTTCCTCCGCCGTAATCGCTCGATATGCGGCGGCAGCGTCATCAACCCCCAGCAGGCGCCAAGCGTACCGTAGATGGTGGAACGCATTTCTACCGCAATGCTTCGCGCGCCCTTTCCTTTGCAAAATCGCTCGCTCCAGAGCTTGCGCAAATGGACTTAGCGGAAATTCGATCGGCCTTGCCGTTTTGACGGAGCCAGCGTGCTCCTTGTTGTCACTTCTCATCAATTCGGCGCGGGGGGACACAGTCGCTGCGGCAGTGGGCGCTGAGGTAGTCATATAGATCCTGAACTCTGGATGAGTCGGCGTATTGCGTGACTGTGATCAGGCAAACCGCGGACAATACCCAATTGGTGGTGGTACCTTAAGGACAAGATACACTAAATACTGTCGCTTAGTAACGGTGTTTGACTATTACTCGTACACGTATGAAAGGAACCGATCGGGCACGATACTTAGAAACGAGCATAGAGATACCGCGCCGACACGACCTCGCGCCGATTGCTACGGCAGTCGATGCCAGCGCAGAGTCTGCTTGGGGCTACTTCTTGAAGTTCTCGGGCTTGGCAGGGGGCAGTACGGTTGAGGTCGCGTAGGCGGGCATTGCGCCTTCTGCATTGCAGCCACGCGTCCTACAGCAGCGAGCCCAGGAATTGCTGATCGCGCAATCACCTGATAGTCGAGGGCCACGCAGGGTCGGCGCGCGAGACCGCAAGAATCCGGTGCGCCGTACGCCTCCCTTGCGGCCCCGGGCCGCCCTCCCCAGTTAGCGCCGCACGCTCCCTCGCCGCGCCGGCGGCCCGCCGGCATCGCCAGCCCGATGCCCGGCCGCCCCGCCGTGAGCAAAAGTCAACGGAACCTGCGGTTTAATCGTTTGACTGCAATCCGGCCGCTGCCGAAGCTGGGCCTGCCGCGCCAAGAATAACCGCCCGCGATCACACGCCGCGATCGCGCGGGCCGCCGGTCGGGCGCGGACGCTGGCGCCGCGCGGCGCGGCGTTTCATGCCCATGGGAGGGCCGCCATGCTCACTCGCGATAGACTGCTCAGCCGCCGCGCGATCCTGCAGGCCGCCGCCGGAGCCGGC
>JACQDQ010000399.1 GCA_016201015.1 Pseudomonadota bacterium
GACGCGCCTGCATGGCGGCAGCGGAACGACGCTGCATAATCGCTACGACCTGCTGCGGCAGCAAGCCTTCGCCGAGGGCACGGCCAGGGACCGTCCCGACGATCGCGTGTTTCTGTTGTGCCGATCCGGCGGCGCCGGAATGCAGCGCTTCGGCGCGTCGCCGTGGTCGGGTGATATCAACAACACGTTCGGGACGCTGGAAGGGCAGATTCCGATCGGACTCAATACCGGCATGTCCGGCGTGCCCTATTGGGGCACCGATGTCGGCGGCTTCTATCACGTCGCGCCGGACAGCGCCGAGTTGTTCGTACGCTGGTTCCAGTACGGCGCTTTCTCCCCCATCTTCCGCGCGCATGTCCGCGTCTGGCGCCAGCACGTGCCATGGGCGCATGGCGCGGAGATCGAGAACATCTGCCGCCAATATCTCGAACTGCGCTATCGGCTGATGCCGTATACCTACACGCTGGCCTGGCAGGCGCACACCCTGGGCCTGCCGCTGATGCGGCCCTTGGTGCTGAACTACGCCAACGACGCACGCGTCTGGGATCTGGGCAGCGAGTATTTGTGGGGCGACGATCTGTTGGTGGCGCCGGTCACGCGCGAGGGCGCGACGCAGTGGCCGGTCTATCTGCCCGAGGGCAGATGGCATGATTTCTGGACGCACGAAATCTATGATGGTCCGCGCGGCATTACCGTTGCGGCGCCGCTCGACAGATTGCCGCTATTCGTGCGCGCCGGCGCCATCGTGCCGATGGGACCGGTCGTGCAGTATCAGGACGGGCAGAAGCCGTCTGCATTGACCCTGCTGGTGTATCCGGCGCGACAGTCGTCGTTCACGCTCTACGAGGACGACGGCGCTACGAACGCCTACCGGCAGGGTCAGTATGCGCTGACCGACTTCGAATGCGTGGCGGATGGGCGTACGATTGCGTGTCGCGTGGGCGCGCTGCGCGGTGACGCCGCTTTGGTGCCGGCCGGGCGCGCCTATACGTTCCAGATCCACGCGCCCGAGCCGCCGCGGCGCGTCGAGCTTGAGGGCGGCGGCGAAGTGCTGCGCGGGCCGCGCGATGACGCGCCTTGCTGGTGGCATGACAGTCAACGCTTCCTGTTCGTGCGCGGCGCCGGGCAGCCGGTCGCGGTCAAGATGGCGTGGTGAGAGGAAGGAGGCTTGCGATGAGAGACCTATCCGGCGCGGCGCGCGGTCGGGTGGTCTTGGGCGAGTTCGGCTATGACGGAGTGCGCTTGCTGCCCGGCCGGTTCGCGACGCAAATCGCGCGTGCACGCGAGGTCTATGGCGCGATCCCGAACGACGACATCCTCAAGGGATTCCGGCGCGCCGCGGGCCTGCCCGCGCCCGGCAACGACCTGCGCGGCTGGTGCGCGAAAACGAGCGGCGTGATCTTCGGCCAGCTTCTCAGCGGCATGGCGCGCATGAGTCGCGCGACCGGCGACGACGCGCTGCGGCAGAAGGCAATCGCGCTGTTCCAGGGATGGAAGGAGACGCTCGGTCCCGAAGGCAACGCCCGCATGCGGTTATACGAGTGGGACAAGCTGGTCTGCGGGCTGGTCGATCTGTGGGAATTTGCCGACTACGCCGCCGTTCGGCCCGTCCTGGAGCAGACCCTGGCGTGGGCGGCCAAGACTTTCGATCGGTCGCGACGCCTTGCGGATGACTACGATTTCTGGGGGGCGGCACCGGGCGGCACGTCGGAATGGTACACGCTGCCGGAGAATCTCTACCGGGCCTATTTGATCAGCGGCAATGGCGCATTCAAGGACTTCGCCGATCTATGGCGCTATGAGGACTACTGGCGCCAATTTGCCGAGACATCGGAGCTGCGCGAGGTGGTCACGGCGCACGCCTATAGCCACGTGAACACATTCAGCAGCGCGGCCATGGCCTACGCCGTCAGCGGCGACAAGCGGTATCTGCGGATCTGCGTCAATGCCTATGATTTCCTGCAGAAGACGCAATGCTACGCGACCGGCGGCTTCGGCCCCGACGAACGCCTGATGCCACCCGACGGGCGGTTGGGAAAGTCGCTCGATGTCTATGCGGGCCATGCCGAGATCCCATGCGGCACCTGGGCTGCTTTCAAGCTGTCGCGGTACCTGATGGGCTTTACCGGCGAAGCCCGCTTCGGCGACTGGATCGAAACCGCGCTTTACAATGCGATCGGCGCCGCGCTGCCGACGGAATCGGACGGGCGCACCTACTACTACGGCGACTATCGGATATCGAGCGGCCTGAAGCAGTATTACTGGCACGAATGGCCGTGCTGCTCAGGCACCTACTGGCAGACGGTCGCCGACTACCACAACATCATCTATTTCAAGGATGCGGAGGGGCTCTACGTCAACCTGTTCGTGCCGTCGGAAGCGACGTGGCAGCACCAGGGGCAGCGCGTCGTCCTGCGCCAGGAGACCGAGTATCCTGAGTCCGAGGCCACGACCTTGAAGTTCGACATACAGAGCCCGCTGCGGTTCAAGCTGCGCTTCAGAGTGCCGGGCTGGTCCAGCGGCGCCGCCGTTACCCTCAATTCCTCGGCGCTGAGCGTGCCGGCCGTGCCGGGCCAATGGGCCACCATCGAACGGGAATGGGCTCCCGAAGACTGCTTGATCATCGGGATGAAGATGGCATTGCGCATGGTGCCGGTCGACCGCCAGCATCCGGATCGCGTGGCGGTGATGTTCGGCCCGGTAGTGCTGGCGCAGGACGAGGCCTGCTGCCGCCGGCCGTTCGCCATGGATCGCAACTACGATCTCACCACGCGCCTGATCCGCGAAGGGACCTCGCTGCGCTTCCGGCTGGTCGACACATTTACGGAGCGCCACACACGCTATCTGCAGCCGTTCTACGACTTCCCGGCGTTCTGGCCTTACTGGGTCTATTTTGACATTTCGGCGCCGCCGCTATACTGACGGCGGCGACGCGGGAGTGAACGATGCGATTCTTTTTCTACGGCACGCTGATGGACGAAGCGGTACGTCACGCGGTTCTCGGCGCACGCGCGCCGGCGTCGGTCGAGGCGGCGCATCTCGGCGGCTGGCGGTGCGTGGCGCGGCGCGGCGTCAGCTATCCCAGTCTGGTCAAGGCGCGCGGCGCGCGCGTCGATGGCGTGCTGGTGCGGGGTCTCGATGCGCGGGCGGCGCGGCTGCTGGCGATCTATGAAGGCGACGACGGCTATCGCGCGCTCGAACTTCTCGTCCGCCCCGAGGGACGCCAGCGCGGCGTGCCGGCTCAGGTGTTCGTGCCGATCGCCAGCAAGCCGGCGCATCGTGCGAGAAAGTGGGATTTCGCGCTTTGGCAGCGCCGCGACAAGCCCGCGCTGCTGGCGCGCATCAAGGCGTGGATGCAGGAACGGCCGCGCGGTTAGTTCGAGGCGAGCCGCAGCGCGCCGCGCAGCTCGGACGGCGATACCATCACGCAGTCGTGATGCTTCTTGGCGAGAAGCTTGCAGGCCACGCGCGCCTGGTTCTGCGACAGGCCGACCAGACGCGCGGCATAGGACGATCCTTTGCGGCGCTCGCTGGGCGCGACGGCCACGGTGGCCTTGTTGAGCTCTCGTGGAGCAATACGCGCCGCCTTCTCCGCCGCTTGGCGCGCCGCATCGGCACGCGCATAGGCACCGATCTGGATGCCCCAACTCGACTCATCGACCGGCACAGCCGCCGCCGTCGCCGCGGCGACCAGAGATTCGATGCTACGCGCGGCCTTGGCGGATTGCTGCTGCGGCGCCGGCGTCGGCTGTGCCGCCGCAAGCTGCGCGGCCGGACCGCGACGTGGGGCCTGCGCCACTTGCGTCTCGGTTGCGTCGGGTGCGCCGGAGAAGGCGCGATCGAGAAGGCGCGCCATCTGCCGATCCCGCGATATCGGCTTCAGGCCGCCGAGCACGACGCCGATCAGCCGGCGATTGTCGCGCACGGCCGAGGCCGCCAGGTTGAAGCCAGCGGCATTGGTAAATCCCGTCTTTATGCCGTCGGCACCTTCGTACCATTCCATCCAATGATTGTGATTGGCGAACGTACGTTTTCCGTAGGTGAATTCCTGCGTCGAGAAGTAGCCGTAGTGATGCGGGAACTGGCGGATGAGCGCGCGCGCCAGCGTCGCTTGATCGCGCGCCGTCGTCACCTGCGCCGGGTTGGGCAGGCCGGAGGCGTTGTGATAGACCGTCCGCGACATGCCGAGCGCGCGGGCCCGCTGCGTCATCATCTGCGCAAAGCGCTCTTCGGTGCCGGCCAGCCCTTCGGCGGCGACCACCGCGGCGTCGTTTGCAGATTGCGTGACGAGGCCGAGGATTACGTCGCGGACGGAAATGAGATCGCCTTCTTCGAGTTCGAGCTTGGTTCGAGCTTGCGCAGCAGCGAACGCGGAGACGGGCAGCCGCGTGGTCAGCTTGAGCCGGCCGCTGTCGAGCGCCTCGAACAGCAGATACAGCGTCATCATCTTGGTCAGCGAGGCCGGCTGGCGCGCGTGGTCGGCGTCGTTCTCATGCAGCACGGCGCCGGATTGCGCGTCGATGACGATTTCAGCGATGCGCGCCGAAGCGGGCGACGTCGGCCCGATGAGCGCAGCGGCGGCAATGAGCGCGGCGAGAAACGTGGGAAGGATGAAGCGACAGC
>JACQDQ010000382.1 GCA_016201015.1 Pseudomonadota bacterium
CGGCCATCCACGGACTCTCCTCCGGAAAAGAAAGACGTGGATGGCCGTGACAAGCACGGCCATGACGATCGAGGTGAGATCATGTCCGGTAGTCGCACAAGCAATTTAGCTTCGGCACAGAGTCGCCGCGCCTCACGATCTATTGGATCGCTGAACCCAACAGGCGTGCCGGCCGCGGCCCGGGCATGACAGATGGGGGGAGTGAACATCTTCATCATCACGCTATCCGCCCAAGAAAACGCGTCGGATGTCGGGGTCGGCCGCGAGCGTAGCCGCCGGCCCGCTGCGGCTGTTGCGGCCATCGACCAGGATGTAGGCGCGGGTCGCGACCGCCAATGCCTCGTTCGCATTCTGCTCGACCATGGCGATCGAAACACCTTCCTTGTTGATCGCGATCACGCTCTGGAACAAGGCCTCGGCGGCGAGCGGCGACAGGCCCGCCGACGGCTCGTCGAGCAGGAGCAGCGTCGGCTCGACCATCAGCGCCATTGCCATGGCCAGAATCTGCCGCTGCCCGCCCGACAGCGTCCGCGCCGCGTGGCGGCGCTTCTCGGCGAGAATCGGAAATCGCGCAAAGATCGTCTCGATCCGCCGCTTGCTGCCGGCCGCATCGATGTAGCCGCCCATCTCGAGATTCTCGCGCACCGACATGGTCGGAAAGATATTCTGCTCCTGCGGCACGAAGGCGACGCCGAGGCGGCTGACCTCCTGCGGCGCGCGGCCGTGGATCGCCTCGCCCTTGAGACAGATGGCGCCCCGGCTCGGCTTTAGCAGACCGGCGATGGCCTTGAGCAGCGTCGATTTGCCGGCGCCGTTCGGGCCGATGATGCTAACGATCTCGCCAGGCTCCACGGTCAGGGCGACGCCCTTCAAGATTTCGTCGGCGGCGCTGTAGCCGACGACCAGGTCTTCGACGGTCAGGAGGCCCATCGCCGCCGCCCCATATACGCCGCCTGCACCTGCTCGTCGGCGGCGACTTGCGCGAAGCTGCCCTCGGCGATGCGACGGCCTTCGGCCAGCACGATCACCGGATCGCATAGCCGCGCGATCGTATCCATGTGATGCTCGATCAGCAGCACGGTCATGCCCTCGGCGACCAGGCGCCGCAGATGCGCGCCGATCTCGTTGGTGAGCGTCGGATTGACCCCGGCGACCGGCTCGTCGAGCAGGATGAGCTTGGGATTGGCCATCAGCGCGCGGCCGATCTCGAGCAGCTTCTTCTGCCCGCCGGACAATTCCGCGGCCGCGTTGTTGAGCAGGCGCGTCAGGTTGAGGCGCGCGGCGATGGCCAGCGCGCGCCGGCGCACTTCCTCTTCGCGGCGCATCGCCGATGGCGTGCGCAGCAGCGCCAGCGACAGACTCTCGCCGGGCTGGCGGTCGCCGTAGAGCAGCAGATTCTCGAGCACCGAGAGTTGCGGCAGGCCGCGCGCCACCTGGAAGCTGCGCACGAGCCCGCTTTGCGTGACGCGATCGGGGGTCCAGCCGGTGATGTCGCGGCCGGCGAAGACCACCGATCCCGTGTCGGGCGGCACCAGGCCGGAGACGCAGTTGAACAACGTCGTCTTGCCGGCGCCGTTCGGGCCGATGACGCCGGTGATCGTCCGCTCGCGGACGTCGAGGTCGACGCCGCGCAGCGCCTCGACGCCGTAGAAGCTGCGGGTGAGGCCGCGGACTTCGAGCAGCGACACGTGAGCCTCCCCCTTCGCCCGATCATTGCTGCGTAGTTGACGGGGTAAGTGACTGTTCTAACGGCGTCATAGATTTTATACAATATCCAATCGGCACGTTGTGAGTCCCCCGAGCGGCGGGGTCGCGGCGCGCGTCAGCCGAACAGCGGGCCCGCGCTGGCGAACAACCGGGACGCGTCGTCGCCCCGTAAAGTTTTGCCAAGTTGCATGCGCAAGATCGGCGCGGCCAGAGCGAAGCGCGCGCCGGCGAGATAGGCGTTCAACTCCGGCTGGCGATCGAAGCTGTCGATGGCGACCGGCTGGCCGCCGGAAGCATCGAGCGCTTGCCGCAGCAGCGCGACGGCGACAGGCGCATCCTTGGCGACCAGCGGACCGAGGCGCAGCCCGCCGTCGACGGGCCGGGCGAGCACATAGCCGGTGACCCGCCCGCCCCACTCCGCCAGGAAGGCCCGCTCAGGGCCGCAGCGATAGACATGCGCAAGAATCGCCCGGCGATCGGCGCCGAAGATCGGTTGATCGAAGTCGCCGAGGCGCGCCAGGTCGCCGTCGGTGACCGCCCGCATGCGCGTGCCGGCGGAGAGGAACCAGGATGGCATGCCGGTCGCGGCCCCGTGGCGGCGTGTCAATTCCGGCCCGCCGGAAAAGCCGAGGCGCAGGCACAGCGGGCGCAGCTCCGGCTTCGCGTCGACCTCCGGCACGCAGCCACGCTCGCGCAGCATCGTCGTCGCCGCCTGGACCAGCCAGCCGCCGATGCCGCGGCGACGCTGATCCGGCCGCACCGCGACGGCGGCAATGCGGCCGAAGCGAAACCGCGCCGGCGGCTGCGGCGCGCCATAGGGCAGAATCGCCGCCACGCCAATCAGGCTGCCGTCGGCCGCGACGAGGCCGAACCCCTGCCCGACCGTCAGCAGAAATTGCCAATCGACATCGGCAGCCAGCGCGGCGGCAACCGCCGCGTCATCCGCGACGAGCGGCCTGGTCGTCATTCCGGCGATCGGGCTCGATTCCGTTGCCACCGCCGCGAAGTCGCGTCAGGCCGCCCGGCTCAATAGAGCCTGGTCCGGTACGAATCGGCGATGCGCTCGTCGAGCTGGTCGGCCGACTCGCCACTTATCTGTGCCGCCAGAATCTTGCCGAAGCTCGGCATCGCCGTGCGCGCCGGCCAGGTGTCGGGCTGCCACAGGCGCGAGCGCTTCATCGCCTTGCCGCAGTGGTAGAACGCCGACTTCACGGCGACGACCAGCGCCGAGCGCGGCCGCTTGCCGTCGACCTCCGCTCGCTCGAGCAGCGCCGCCTCGGTCGAGATGCGGCAATGTCCGCGCACCCGGAGCGTCTCGTCGAAGCCCGGGATCATGAACAGCAGCCCGATCTGCGGCCGCGCGAGAAGATTCTGGATGGTATCGAGCCGGTTGTTGCCCGGACGATCGGGGATCGCCAGCGTGTGCTCATCCAGGACTTGCACGAAGCCCGGCCGGTCGCCGCGCGGCGACACGTCGCAGAAGCCATCGTCGCCCGCCGTGCCGAGCACCACGAACGGCGCCAGGCGGATGAACTCCCGACAGTAATGGTCGAGACGGTCGATCTCCTTGCGCACCGCGAGCTCGCCGGGCTCGGCATAGACGCCGCGCAGCTCCTGGCACGATCCGATCGAATGCGACGATGTCATTAGATGTTGCCTCCAAAAATTCGGCGCCGCCGGCGCCCTGACGCGAAATGCCCACGACGTGATTTCTAGCCGACCGGAGGCCACGCCGGCAACCGCTGCACCGGCCCGCCGTCGCGACGACCCCTATGACCGATTGAAAGAATGGAGCGCGACAGGGATACA
>JACQDQ010000070.1 GCA_016201015.1 Pseudomonadota bacterium
ACCAGCAGCAGCGGGTCGAGATTGCCCTGCACCGTCACCTCCGGCTGCAAGACCGCGGCGGCCCACTCGAGCGGCACCGTCGAGTCGATGCCGATCGCCTCGACGCCGGTGCGCGCGACGTATTCGGGGTAGTAGAGCCCGGCGCCTTTCGGGAAGGCGATGATCGGCACCGAGGCATGCTGGTCGCGCAGGCGCTGCACCAGCTCGCGCATCGGCTCAATGCACCAGCGCTGGAATTCGGCCTCCGGCAGGATGCCGGCCCAGCTATCGAAGATCTGCACGGCCTCGGCGCCGGCTTTGATCTGCGCCGCGAGATAGGCGAGGCTCGCCTCGATCAGCACGTCGATCAGGCGCTGGAATGCCTCTGGCTCGGCGTAGGCGAGGCGCCGGACCCGGGTGAAGTCGCGGCTGGTGCCGCCCTCCACCATGTAGGTCGCGACTGTCCACGGCGCCCCGCAGAAGCCGATAAGCGCGGTATCGACCGGCAGCCGCGCGGCGACCAGGCGCACCGTCTCGAACACCGGCGCGACGCGCTTGGTCAAGCCGTCGAGCTTCGCCTCCAGCGCGGCGATGTCGGCCGCGCTCGCCACCGGTGCGAGGATCGGCCCCTCGCCTTCGCGGAACTCGACCTTCTGGCCGAGGCCATAGGGCACCATCAGGATATCGGAGAACAGGATCGCAGCATCCATGGCAAAGCGATGCACCGGCTGCAGCGTGATCTCCGCAGCGAGCTCGGGCGACAGGCACAAGGCAATGAAATCCTTGGCCTTGGCCCGCAGCGCACGATACTCGGGCAGGTAGCGCCCGGCCTGCCGCATGAACCAGAAATTCGGCCGCGCCTGCACCTCGCCGCGCAGGGCGCGGACCAAGGATTTCGGCTGGGTGAACGATTTTTGCATCGGGAATTGTTGGCCTGTACCGGCGAATTTGACCCGCGAACTTTGAACCGGGAACGGCCGTTTCGCTAGTTCGGGTTTTCCATTCTACCTATTCCTCTTTGAATCTTTAAGGATGTGGATGTAGTAGATGCCTGTGAGAGTCGAGGACGCAGCATACGCCCCAGTTCATGCACCATTCGGCTTGGGCGTCGAGCTGCGGCGGCGCGGCAGTGCATCGATCGGTGGAGTCTTGGCGGCGCGGCGCGGCATGCGGCCGGAAAAACGGTGGACAGGATTAGCGTGGATAAGATGCATAGGGACGGTCCGCAGCCGACTGTCCCGACGACTCCCCGACGACCGCTGCGACTGCCCCCAGCGGCACAAGCCGGTGCGCCGGCCAAGGCGCTACGGGCATGGAATCCGCTGGCCTGTGGATCACTCCGCGGTTATGCACGCAACGCCCGCGCGCTCCACAGGTAGCCGTGCATGAAGACATTCCACCTCCACCTCGTATCCGATGCCACCGGCGAGACGATCAACTCGGTCGCCCGCGCCTGCTTGGTGCAGTTCGAGGATTGGCACGCGGTCGAGCATGTGTGGTCGATGATCCGCACCGAGCGGCAGATCGACAAAGTGCTGGCTGGGGTCGAGGCCAATCCCGGGGTCGTGCTGTTCACCCTGGTCGATGTCAAGTTGCGCGACAAGCTGCAGGCCGGCTGCCGCGCGGCCAAGGTCGCCTGCATTCCGGTGCTCGATCCGGTGCTCGGCGCGCTCAGTGGCTATCTGCACGCCGAATCGCGCAACCTGCCGGGCCGCCAGCACGCGCTTGACGCCGAGTATTTCGCCCGCATCGAGGCGATGAACTTCACGCTGGCCCATGATGACGGCCAAATGACCCGCGATATCGATACGGCCGACGTCGTGCTGGTCGGCGTGTCGCGCACCTCGAAGACGCCGACCTGCCTCTATCTCGCCAATCGCGGCCTCAAGGCGGCCAATGTGCCGATCGTGCCCGGCGTCAAGCTGCCGCCGGAACTCGAGACGCTGGAACGGCCGTTGGTCGTCGGCCTGACCAACAACCCGGACGCGCTGGTGGCGCTCCGCCGCAACCGCCTGCGCATGCTCAACGAGACGACCGAGACCGACTATACGGATCTCGATGCGGTGAAGGCGGAGATCGCCGCGGCGCGCAAATTGTTCGTTACCCGCGGCTGGTCGGTGCTCGACGTCTCACGCCGCTCGATCGAGGAGACGGCGGCGGAGATCATGCAGCTCTATCACGAGCGGCGCGACAGCAAGGCGGCCGGGTGACGGCGCCGCCGCCGGTCGTGCTCGCCTCGGCAAGCCGCACGCGGCGACTGCTCTTGGAAAACGCCGGAATCACCGTGGCGGTCGATCCCGGCGCGGTGGACGAGGACGAGGTCAAGCGGGCGATGAAGGCCGACGGCGCGACGGCCGAGGCCGTCGCCACGGCGCTGGCCGAATCGAAGGCGCTGCGGGTGTCGTCACGCCATCCCAACGCCCTCATCATCGGCGCCGACCAGATGCTCGATTGCGACGGCGCCTGGTTCGACAAGCCGGCCAACCGCGACGCCGCGCGCGCGCAGCTTCGCGCTCTCTCGGGGCGCACGCATCGCCTGATCAGCGCCGCGGTCGTCGCGCAGAACGGCGCGCGCATCTGGCATCACGTCGCCGTCGCGCGCCTGACCATGCGCTCGCTCAGCGACGGTTTCCTCGATTCCTATCTCGACGCGCTGGGCGATGCCGCGCTCGGCTCGGTCGGCGCCTATCAGCTCGAAGGCCGCGGCGCCCAGCTCTTCGCCCGCGTCGACGGCGACTATTTCACCGTGCTCGGCCTGCCGCTGCTGCCGCTGCTCGCCTTCCTGCGCCAGCACGGCGTGGTGGGGAGCTAAAACCAGGACTCGTTCTATTGTCGGACGGAGACTCGACGACGATCGAAGGCAGATTTGCCAGCGCCATTAGGCGGCGCGTGGAGTTATCCCGCGTTCGATGGCGCGCCCGGTCTTCCGCTCCGTCATTTTCAGGTCGTAAGCTTGCTGCAGGTTGAGCCATAGCTGCGCCGACGTGCGAAAGTAACGCGCGAGACGGAGGGCCGTATCGGCGCTGATTGCGCGCTTGCCGGCAATGATCTGGCTGATGCGGTTGGGCGGGACGCGCAAGGCCGCGGCGAGCTGGTGAGCGCTGAGGCCCAAATCGGCCATGAAGTCCTCCTTGAGAATTTCACCAGGGTGGATCGGGCGCATGCCGTTTCGCGGTGCGGGGATCATGGGTTTCTCCGCCTAGTGATAGTCGACGATCTCGACATTTTCTGCGTTGCTGTCATGAAACTCGCGGCAGACGCGCCATTGATCGTTGATGCGAATGCTGTACCGCCCTTTGCGGTTGCCCTTCAGGGCCTCAAGGCGATTTCCCGGCCGGGCCGCCAAGTCGTTCAG
>JACQDQ010000368.1 GCA_016201015.1 Pseudomonadota bacterium
CGCCCGTCCCGGCCTCGACCTCATCGCCCAGGGCTGGAGCGGCCTCATGAGCATCACCGGCGAGGGGCCGGGCCGGCCGCCGGTCAAAATCGGCGCGCCCGTCTCCGACACGACGGCCGGCATGCTGCTGGCGCTCGGGCTTGTCGCCGCCTATGTCCATCGCCTGAAGACGGGCGAGGGGCAGCGCGTCGAAACCTCGCTGATCGAGGCGGCGATGGCGCATACCCATTGGCAGGCGGCGATCTTCCTCGCCGAGGGCAAGTCGGCCGCGCCGATGGGCTCGGCTCACCCTTTGAGTGCGCCCTACCAGGCGTTCCGCTGCGCCGACGGCTATCTCATCGTCGGCGCGCCGTCGCAGACGCTGTGGCAGCGGCTGGTCGAGGCACTCGGCGAGCCGGTGCTGCGCGACGACGCGCGCTTTCATGACAATGCCGCGCGGCGCAAGAATCTCGGCGTGCTGGTGAAGAAGCTGAGCGCGGTGTTCGTGACGCGCACGCGGGCGGCGTGGATCGAGCGGCTCGACACCGCCGGCGTGCCGTGCGGCCCGGTCAACACGCTGGGCGAAACGCTCACCCATCCCCATGCCAAGGCCCGCGACATGGTGATCGAGGTCGCGCACGCCCGCGCCGGGCGGGTCAAGGCGCTCGGCTGCCCGCTCAAATTCTCGGGCACGCCGGCGAGCACGGCCAAGGCCGCGCCGAGCTACGGCGAGGACAGCGTCGCCGTGCTGCGCGAATGCGGCTTCGCGGCCGACGAGATCGACGCGCTGCTGCGCGACGGCGCGGTCGCCGGCGATGCCAATGCGAAAACCGCGGCGCAGTGATCCTGGCGCTGCGGCCGCGGCACTTGTCAATCATGCCATTTGGCACTATATTTTCGGCAAATGGCAGGAAGTACCCCAATGTCCGAGACGACGGCGATCTTTGCGTTGCTGGGCGGCAGGAAAGTCTTTAAGTCCGACATACACGACGAACAGTCGCTCTATGAGGCGACGCTGCACGGGTATCCGGGTGAGGTGCTCAAGGCATTCTTCGCGCAGAACGTGATTTCCCCCAGCGAAAAATCCTTGATCGGTCGCCCGCGGACCTTGGCGCGGCACATTGGGCACAGGTTAAATCGCGATGAGTCGGAGCGCGCCCTGCGGATTGCCCGCGTCGTCGCCAGGGCACGCGATATCTTCGTGACCCAGGAAAAAGCGGATCGCTGGCTGCGCAAGCCGAATCGCAGCCTGAGCCATCGCGTGCCGCTTACGATGGCGGCGACGGATCTGGGCGCGCGTCTGGTCGAGAAGGTGCTCTCTCGGATTGCCTATGGCGACTTCGCCTGATGATCGTCTGGCGGCTGGCGAAAGAGCGGCACGCCCGGCGCCTCGATGGAGCGGGCAATCGCGACATCGGCGCCCGGTGGAACTCGCCGGGTCGCGGCGTCGTCTATACGGCATCGAATCTCTCGCTCTGCCTTCTCGAGTGCCTCGTTCACATGGATGTCGAGGATTTGCCGGACGACTACGTGTCGGTACGGATCGAAATTCCCAATGATGCCGGAAAGATGGAGTTGCCCGTGGCCACGCTGCCGCGAAATTGGCGCGAATCCACCGTAGAGTCGCGGCGGCTTGGCGACGCTTGGTTGAAATCAGCCGTCGATCTCGCGCTGATCGCGCCGTCGGCGATCGTTCCACAGGACATGAACGTGATGTTGAACCCGATCCACCCGGACATGACGCGGGTTCGCATCCACGACGTGCAATCGTTCAAATTCGATCCTCGCTTGGCGACGTAGACGATGCGCTTGTCACCGTCGCCGCTTCGGCCGTTCCTCGCGCAGCAGCTTGTTGAGCGCCGCGATGGACTTCGCATCCAGCACGGCGATGCGCTCGGCCAGGCGGTTGGCGAGCTCGGTCGCCGCGGGCGTGAGGCCGCGCGTATCGACGACGACGCGCGGATGCGACAGCCAGGCGAGCTGGTGCATCTCCTCGTAGTCGTCCCAGATCAGATGGAAATACTCGCAGATCTGCACGACCAGGGCCGGGGTCGGGCGGCCGCGATGGCCGTGCTCGAGCGCCGAGAGATAGGCCGGCGACAGCTCGAGCTCGGCCGCCATCTGCTTCAGCGTCACGCCGCGGCGGCGCCTGAGCTCGCGCACGCGCTCGCCGAACGGTGTCATCGTTCGCGCTGGCGACGCAGCAGCACGTAAAGCGCGCCGCTACCGCCGTGCTGGGGCCGCGCCGGCGAAACGCGCAGCACGCGCGCCGCATGCTCGCCGGCGGCGAGCCAGCGCGGCACGCCGCTGCGCAGCACGCCCTCGCCGCGCCCCTTGCCGGTGATGATCAGCAGCATGCGGAGGCCGTCGTGCCACGAACCGCGCACGAAGCGGTCGAGCGCCGCATGCGCCGCCGGCTCGGTCAGACCGTGCAGATCGAGCCGTCGCTCGATCGGGATCACGCCCTTGCGCAGCCGTTCCGCCGTGCGGCGATCGATGCCGGGATTGGGCGGCGGCGGCGGCAGAGTTCGACCAACCACCCGCGGCGGCTCCTTCGGTTCGGGTGTAGGGGCGGGTTCGAAACCCGCCCCTACGGCTTCACCGCGGGCTGTTACCGCCGGACGAGGAGGGCGCGGCTTCTCCAGCGGCTTCACGTCGCGCAACGTCTTGCGGAACAGGTCGATCTCGTCCGCGCTCGGCCGCGACGGCGCGCGGCGCGAAGGGCGCTCAGGCGACCGCGTCATCCTCGACGACCACGATATGCAGCCGCCGCGGGCCGTGCGCGCCGAGCTGCAGCGTAAGCTCGATGTCGGCGCTGCGCGACGGGCCGGTGATGAAATTGACCGTGCGCGGCATCGCGGCGCCGGCCAGCTTCATGGCGCCTGTGGCCGCGCGCAGGCGCTTCCATGCCTCCTCGAGCGGGCCGACCAGGCGCGCGGCCGGCAGCACAACGACATGCGTGTCGGGCAGAAAGTTGAGCGTCGACGGGCTATGCGCGCCCGAAATCAGCATCAAGGTGCCGGTCTCGGCGATGCCGGCGAAGGCGGCGGAGAGACCGACCGCGTCGGCCGGGTCGGGCTTGCCGCGCTTGAGCCTGAGCAGCGGCCGCCTGTCCCAGGGAATGCCGTCGAGCAGCTTGTCGGGCGCCGCCGTCATCTCGGCCGGCAGATTCTGGCGCGCGAGATAGTCGCCAATCGCCGCAGGCACGTCCGCCAGCGAGGCGACGCGCGCGACCGTCGCATGCACTTCGCACGCCTGGCTGTCGAACAGCTCGACCAGCCCGCGGCGGTCGCGGCCGGCGCTGCGCGCCGGGATCGGGCCGGCTTGCGGCCGCGCCAGACGGGCGAGCAGCGGCGCCTCTTGCTCGGCGGTGAGGCCCCCACGCTTCAGCGAGCGGCGCACCGTGCCGAGAATGTCGTCGCGCGCGCTCATCGCGCCGTGCCTGCATTGTGCTGGCGCTCGCGCCACTGCTCGCGGAAGGTCTTGCCCTGCGGCGCCGGCATCTCGCGCGTCGCGGTCCAGCCGCCCGCCAGCGGCAGATTGTAGAAGCTGCCGTGGCGCCGGCCGAGCGCGGCGAGCAGCTTGGCGGCGAAGCCGGTGAGCGCGTGATAGAGCGCCGGCCGCTTGGCGAGGAACGCCCACAGCTTGAGCCCGGCGCGCATCGTGCGCGGCGAAAGCTTCCTCTCATACTCCCGCTCGCGCCAGTGGCGCATCAGCTTCGGCAGCGGGATATGCATCGTACAGACGCTCTCGCATTTGCCGCAGAAGGTGGAGGCGTTAGGCAGATGCCCGGCATGCTCGATGCCGATGAGGGCCGGCGTCAGCACCGCGCCCATCGGCCCGGGATAGACCCAGCCATAGGCATGGCCGCCGATCGCGCCATAGACCGGACAGTTGTTCATGCAAGCGCCGCAGCGGATGCAGCGTAGGATCTCCTGGAACTCGCTGCCGAGCAATTCGCTGCGGCCGTTGTCGAGCAGCACGACGTGATACTCGCCCGGCCCATCGAGATCGCTCGGGCGCTTCGGCCCGGTCGAGACCGTCGTGTAGACCGACATGTCCTGGCCGGTGGCCGAGCGCGCCAGCACGCGCAGGATGACGGCGAGGTCCTCCGCCGTCGGTACCACTTTCTCCAGGCTGGCCAGCACGATATGCGCCTTGGGCAGAAGCTGCGTCAGATCGCCGTTGCCCTCGTTGGTGACGATCACCGACGAGCCGGTCTCGGCGATCAGGAAATTGGCGCCGGTGATGCCGACATCGGCGTCGAGGAAACGCTGGCGCAACCTGGCGCGTGCCTCGGCGACCAGCGCGCGAGGCTCGTCGAGCGGCCGGGCCGGGTCGAGATCGGTATGCGCCGCGCGGAAGGTCTCCGCCACCTCGGTCCTGGTCAGATGGATCGCCGGGGCGATGATGTGTGACGGCGCCTCGTGGCGCAGCTGGATGATGTATTCGCCGAGATCGGTCTCGACCGGCTCGACGCCGTTCTCCTCGAGGAACTCGTTGAGGCCGATCTCCTCGGCGATCATCGTCTTGCCCTTGGTCGCGGTGCGCGCGTTGAAGCGGCGGCACAGGGCGAGCACGGTCTGCCGCGCCTCCTCGGGCGTGCGGCACCAATGCACCTGGCCGCCGGCGGCGCGGCAATTCACCTCGAAGCGCTCGAGATACCAGTCGAGATGGGCGAGGGTGTGGTCCTTGATCGCCTTCGCCGCGTCGCGCAGCGCGTCGAACTCGGGCAGGCGGTCGACCGCGCGCTGGCGGCGCTCGTGGAAGCCGGTCTTGAGCAGCGCCAGGGCGCGCTGCAGCACCGGATCGCCGAGCGCCCTATGCGCGTTGTCCTTGAAGGCGGGCGAGGTGGTCAGCATGCGGCGCTACCCCTTCGCCTTCGCCGCGGCGATCGGCGGCGTGTCGAGATCGCCGGCCAGCACCTCGGCGATATGGCGCACCGCCACCTGGTGGCCGTCGCGCTTCAGCTTGCCGGCCATGTTCATCAGGCAGCCGAGATCGCCGGCGAGCAGGAGATCGGCGCCGGTCTTGACCACGTCCTCGGCCTTGGCCGCGACCATGCGGTCGGAGATTTCCGGATACTTGACGCAGAACGTGCCGCCGAAACCACAGCAGGTCTCGGCGCCCGGCAGCTCGACCAGCCTCAGGCCGGCGACCAAGGCGAGGAGCGCGCGCGGCTGGTCTCTGACATTGAGCTCGCGCAGGCCGGAGCACGCATCGTGATAGGTGGCGGTGCCCGTGCAGCGCGCCGCGACGCTGCGCATGCCGCGCACGTCGTAGAGGAACGCGATCAGCTCGTAGGTGCGCGTGGCCAGCTCCTTGGCGCGGAGGCCCCATTCGGGTTCGTCGGCCAGCAGCTGCGGATAGTGCTCCTTGAGCATGCCGCCGCACGAACCCGACGGCGCGACGACGTAGTCATAGGGCTCGAAGGCGGCGATGGTGCGCCGCGCGAGGGCCTTGGCGTCGACGCGGTCGCCGGAATTATAGGCCGGCTGGCCGCAGCAGGTCTGCTCCGGCACCTCGACCGTGCAGCCCGCCTGCTCGAGCAGCTTCACCGCGGCGAAGCCGATCGACGGGCGGAACAGATCGACGAGGCAGGTGACGAACAGCCCGACGCGCGGGCGGTCCTTTGACGAGGTGGCGGCGGAGTCGGTCACGGCCTGACCTTGCGATTGCAACCACCCCACAATGGCGGCCGGCCCGCCGCGAGGCAAGCCTATCGCGCCGCCACCTTCTTCTCCGCCACCGCGCGCGGCAGCAGCAGCCAGTAGCGCCCCGTCGAGCGCATGCGTCCGGCCCGCTCGGCGGCTTCCGCTCCATGCCCCCAGAACACGTCGCCGCGCACCGGCCCGCGAATCGCCCCGCCGGTGTCCTGCGCCACCATCAGGCGCCGTAGGCGCATATTCGCATCGAGCGGGTCGGCGCAATCGAGCCAGATCGGCACGCCCAGCGGCACGAGGGTGCGGTCCACCGCCAGGCTGCGGCCCGCCGCCAGCACCGTGCCCTCGGCGCCGATCGGCCCGTCGCCGTCGAGCGCGCGAAAGAAGACGAAGGACGGGTTGCGGTTCATCAGCTCCTGCGCCTCGCCGGGATGGTCGGCGAGCCAGGCGCGGATTGACTGCATCGAGACGTTCTCGCGGGCGAGCGCGCCGCGGGCAATCAGCTCGCGGCCGATGGCGACATACGGATGCCCGTTCTGCGCCGTGTAGCTCACCTGCAGCACGGCGCCATCCTCGAGCACGATGCGGCCCGAGCCCTGGATCTCGAGGAAGAAGGCGTCGACCGCTTCATCGACCCAGACCAGCTCCAGGTTGCGGCCGCGGAGCGCGCCGGCCTCGATCTCGGCGCGGCTGGCATAGGGCACGAGGTTGCCGTCGGCGACGCGCCCGGCGATGCGCTGGCCGCGCAGCTCGGCGCGGAACTGACCGAGATCGACCATGACGAGCTCGGCCGGCCGGCCATAGACCGGCACCGTGTAGCGTCCGCCGCGCTGGCGCGCGCCCTTGAGCTCGGGCTCGTAATAGCCGGTGAACAGACCGTCGACGCGATCGTTATTGGCGGCGCGCAGCGGCGTGAAATTACGCTCGAAGAAAACGCGGGCCGTGGCGTCGTCGCCATCCGCCAGTGTCATGGCCTCGCTGCAGGGCAGACGCCAATCGCGCGCCGTCCCGGCGATGCCGCCGGGACCGATCGCCGCATCGTCGCCGCGCGTGGCCAGGCGCGCGCAGGAGCGCTTGAGCGCCACCAGGGCCTCGCCGTGGCGGTCCATTGTCCAGCCGGCAAGGTCGGCGAAACGGGCAGGGGCCAGCGTCAGCCTGTCGCGCGGCGGCGGCATTGCCTCGCAGGCGGCGAGGACCATGGCGAGCGCCAGGTAGCTCCATGTCCAAGTGCCGATGAATGACCTCATACCAACGTCTCTCAGGTTTGCTCGCCTCACCACACTTGTATCTCGTCTTCGCGCCGTCGTCAGTATGATGGCGCCGCCGGTGGCGCGCGCCCGCGACCGCCTCTATGATCGGTAGACCCGCGCCGCCGTCTTGACCGAGGAGAATCGCCATGGCCAACGATGCGTCCACCGCCGCCGTGCAAGAACACCTGGTCCGCTATGGCGGCGATTTCGCCGAGGTGCTGATCGACAAGGCGAGCGGCAGCTATGTCTATGACCGCTCTGGCCGCGCGATCCTGGATTTCACCTCGGGCCAGATGAGCGGCATCCTCGGCCATAGCCATCCGGAGATCGTCGCCGCCGTGGCGCAGGCGGCCGGCCGCCTCGACCATCTGCATTCGAGCTTCCTGTCGCCGCCGGTGCTGGAGCTGGGTGCGCGGCTTGCCGCGCTGCTGCCGCCGACGCTGTCGAAGACCTTGCCGCTGTCGACCGGGGCCGAGAGCAACGAGGCCGCTTTGCGCCTGGCCAAGCTTTACACCGGCGGCTTCGAGGTGATCGCCTTCGACCGCGCCTGGCACGGCATGACCGGCGGCGCCGCTGCCAACACCTATTCCGGCGGACGCAAGGGCTATGGCCCGGCGATGCCCGGCGTGCTGACCATCCCGACGCCCTATGCCTATCGCTCGCCGTTCGCCACCAACGGCCATTACGACTGGCAGGCGGAGCTGGACTGGGCGCTCGACACCATCGACCGGCAATCGGTCGGCGCGCTCGCCGCCGCGATCATCGAGCCGCTGGTCAGCTCTGGCGGCATCATCACATTGCCCGACGGCTATGTCGCGGCACTGAAGAAGAAGTGCGCCGAGCGCGGCATGCTGCTGATCATCGACGAGGCGCAGACCGGTCTCGGCCGCACCGGCACCAATTTCGCGTTTGAGCGCGACGGCGTCGCACCCGATATCCTGACCTTGTCGAAGACGCTGGGCGCCGGCCTGCCGCTGGCGGCAACGGTGACCAGCGCGGAGATCGAGCAGCGCTGCTACGACCGCGGCTATATGTTCTACACGACGCATGTCGCCGACCCGCTGCCCGCCGCCGTCGGCAACAAGGTCCTCGAGATCCTGGTGCGCGACAGACTGGCCGACCGTGCGCGTGAGATGGGCGAATACCTGAAGCAGGGCTTGGTCAGCCTGCAGCAGCGCCACGAGGCGATCGGCGACGTGCGTGGCCGCGGGTTGCTGCTCGGCATCGAGTTGGTGGAGGACCGCCACCGCAAGGAACCGGCGCGCGATTTCGGCATGGCGGTCGGCAAGCGCTGCCTCGAACTCGGCGCCTGCCTCAACATCGTCAGCCGGCGCACGCACGCGCACATCTTCCGCATCGCCCCGCCGCTCAACGTGAGCCGAGGCGAGATCGACACCGCGCTCGGCATCCTCGACACGGCGCTCACCGAGTGCGCCGGAAGGGCGTGAGGAGGTCGACCATGGCCAGATGCGGGTTTGTACCGCCCCGCGGCGGAGCGAATTACAATTGGTCGAACGACCATTCCTTCGTCAAGGTCTCCTCGCAGGACACGAATGGCGCCTTCGCGCTGATCGAAGACAATCTCAAGGCGGAATTCAGCCTCGGGCTGCATGAGCATCGTGAGCACGCGGAGACTTTCTATATTCTCGAAGGCGACGTGGACTTTTACATCGACGGTAAATGGATGACGGCTGGCACGGGGACCACGATTCACATTCCGCCGCGTATTCCCCATGCGCTGAAAATGCCCGCTGGCCGGCCGGGAAGAATGCTGATGATCTGTCAACCGGCCGGGCTCGACCAATACCTTGCGGCGCTTGGCGCAATGCGGCCGGAGCAGCTTGCCGATGACGCGCTGCAGCAGCGCTTGGCCGTACAGTACGATATTCACAATCTTGGCGGCGTCCCGGCCTGACGCGAGGTCGGACGTAATCCCAATATCCGAGGAAGCGGATATTGGGGCCGAATTCGGCAACTGAGGCTCGAGTCATTGCCGCGCCGCAGCCGCATGAGGCTTGCGCCGTTACGGCATTTGGCGAACACTTCCGAGTGTCTGCCGAGTCGCTGCGCTCGGCCGGACTCAATGGAGGAAACATGATGAGATTCACCACGCGCGCCCGCATGGCCGAGCGGCTGTCTTCGCGCGGCGCGCTCGCGATCCTGGCGCTCGGCGCGGTCGGCCTCGCCGCCGTGGCGCCGCTGTCGTCCGCCTGGTCGCAGGTCAAGGAGCCGCCGTCCTGCGCCGCGATCAGTTTTCGTCCGCTTGCCGACGGCGCCAGCGACGGCGAGCAGGATGCCGGCCTCTACAAGTCGCGCTTCGGCCGCATCCTGGTGAAGGGCGTCGTCAAGGGCGGCAAAGTCGAGACCTATTTCGTCACGGTCAACAATGCACGGCCGACGACGGCGGCGTTGCCGGCGAGCACGGCGGCGTGCGCCGCGGCGAAGAAGCTGCCGGCGCCGGGCAAGACCGTCGATGTCTGCCTCGGCGAGCGTTTCCAGGTGCTGATCGATCATGCCGGCGACAAGCGCTACGTTCTGCTCTACGCCCGCAACGCCGGGACATGGCAGTTGTGCAGCGCCGGCGTGGCCTGAGGTCCTGTCGCGGGTCACGCTGGCTGGATTCCGGTCCTCAGGGGCCGGTCTGTGACCGGCCCACGCTCATGCCGGCGGAACCGCCGCTGGGCGGGTTTGATCCTTCGACTCGCGCGCCTCATCCTTATATGGGCGATTTGCAGTCAAGGGGTGTGATTGGCTGTGTCGACATCGCTGCGAGTAGCAGGTGAGGCGCGTGGCATGGGACGCTGGGCCGTTGTTGCGAGAGAGCG
>JACQDQ010000369.1 GCA_016201015.1 Pseudomonadota bacterium
CGCGTCGCCGCCCTGCGCCGTCAGTACCCCCAGCAGATTTAGCGCATCGACGTTGTCCGGCTGCCCCTCCAGCACCTGCCGATAAAGCGCCGCCGCCTCCGCCAGCCGCCCCGCCCGATGGCTCGCCATCCCCCTCGCCAGATTCCCCCTCGCGTCCGTCATCTGCACAGACCGCCCCGCTGCCGCCCCGACCGTGACAGTAGGGCGGCATTATCGCGATCGTCGCAACCGGATTATGTCGGCGGTAAGTGCGTACGCGCGGACGACGACCGTGCCGCGGCGCACCAGCGACGCCACATGTCGCGATAGACCGCTTCGGTCGCCGCGCCATAGGCGGCATGATCGCAAATGATCGAGCGACTCAATGTCTCGCGCAGCGTAGCGCGCAGCTCGGCGAGCGCGGCGGGGTTTTGCGTCCAGCGGACGGCACGCGCCGCGTAGTCGTCCGGCGACGCCGCGATGAAGTCGCCAAGGCCCAGGGTGCTGAGAATCGACGCACCGACGCGGCCCTGCGGGCGCGTGCCCGGCAGCGTCACCATCGGCACGCCCATCCACAGGCATTCGAGCGTGGTGATGCCGCCATTCTGCGGGAAGCTGTCGAGCACGAGGTCGGCCTCACGGCACGCCGCGAGATGATCGAGCTTGCCGGTCCGGCCTTGAATGTCGATCCGCTCGGCGGCGATCCCGGCCGCGGCGAATGTCGCCAGGACCTTCTGCCGCGTTTCACCGTCGTCGAGCGCGCTGTCCTTGAGCAACAGGCGGGCGCTTGGCGCCTCGTGCAGCAATCGCGCCCACAGCCCCAGCACCTCCGGCGTCACTTTCGAGAAGCGGTTGAAGCTGCCGAACGTGAAATGGCCCCGCTGCAGCGCCGGCAGCGCCGTGATCTCGGCGGCGTTGGCTGGCGGCATGTAGACGAACAGGTTGGGCAGATAGGCGACCTTCTCGACGTAGAAGCGCCGTTCATCCTCCGCGATCAGCACCCGATCCGACAGGATGTAGTCCATGGCATCCATGCCGGTACCCAGCGCGTAGCCCCAGCCATGGACCTGCACCGGCGCCGGACGACGGGCGAAGACGAGCAGCCGATTGCCTTTGGTGAAGCCGGAAAGGTCGACCAGAATGTCGATTCCATCCTCGCGGATCGTCCGCGCCAGCGCGTCGTCGGATTGCGCGTAGGCCTCGCGCCAGACCGCTGCCAGCTCGCGAAACCGAGCGGTCATGTCGTCCGGCTGACGCACGCCCGAATAGCAATAGACCTCGACGCTCGCGGAATGCGTCGCGATGATCGGCAGCAGGCAGTCGGCCGCCGAATGCCGTTTGAAGTCGGCGGAGACGTAGCCGACGCGCAGCCGGCGCTCGGGATCCGGATCGTTGCGGTGCGGCGCGGCGACCGCAGTGAGCGGGCGCGCGTAGCGCTCGGCCCAACGCCGCCGCTCGGCGAGGGCGCCGGCGAGGTCGATGCGCGGATCGAAATCGAGCGTGAAGATCAGGTTGTCGTGCGCGACCGTGAGCTCGGGCTGCATCTCAAGCGCGCGCCGGAGCGGATCGAGCGCGTCGTCGAGCCGCCCTTGCTTGAGGCAGGCCGTGCCGAGATTGTTGAGGAAGCGCGCGCCCTTCGGCCGCAGCGCCACCGCCTGCTTCAAACTCTCGATCGCCGCCTCGGCATCGCCCTGATCGAGCAATGTATTGCCGAGATTGCTATAGGCCTCGGCGATGCGCGGGTCGATCTCCAGCGCCCTGCGGAAGCAGGCCATGGCCTGATCCTTGCGGCCAAGCTGCTCGTGGGCGAGGCCCAGCGAATTGTGCGAGTGGGCGCAGTTCGGATCGAGCGCCAGGGCACGTTCGAGCCCGGCAATGGCCGCGTCGAGCTGGCCTTGCTCCAAGAGCACGCTGCCGCGATTGCTGTGCGCCTCGGGCGCTGCCGGCGCCAGCATGATCGCCTGATCGAAAGCGGCGAGCGCGTCGTCGAGGCGGCCCTGCTGATGCAGGCACAGGCCAAGATTGTTATGCGCATCGGCATGGTTCGGCGCGACAGCCAGCGCGCGGCGCAAATTGTCGATCGCGGCCTCGGTCTCGCCGCGCTCGCGCAGGAAGGCGCCGAGATTGACCAGAACGTCGGCCGAATCCGGCCGCGCGTCGAGCGCCCGGCGGAAGGCGGCGATCGCCTCATCGAGCCGCCCGAGCCTTTGGCAGGTGGCGCCGAGATTGGCGAGGAAGCGTTGATCGTTCGGCCGCAGCTCGAGCGCGCGCTTGAGCGCGGCAATCGCATCGTCGTTGCGGCCGAGCTCGGCCAGCGCGTTGCCGCGGTTGGTATGGGCCTCGGCGACCATCGGATTGAGCGCCAAGGCGCGGTCGAACTGGGCCAGCGCCGCGGCCGGGTTGCCGATCTGCCCGAGCAGCAGGCCGAGATTGTTGTACGCCTCGGCGTAGTCGGGCCGCAGCGCGATGGCCTGGCGCAATTTGGCCTCGGCCTCCTGATAGCGGCCGGTTTCCCGCAGCAACGTGCCGTAATTGTTGTGCGCCTCGGCCAGCCGCGGCTCCAGCATCAGGGCGCGGCGGTAGCATTGGCCAGCCTCTTCGAGCAAACCGGCGTTCTTCAGCGTCGAGCCGAGGTTGTTGTAGGCATGCGCGAAGCGCGGCGAGAGCTTGATCGAACGGCGAAAATGGGCTTCGGCCCGTGCTCGATCGCCATTCGCGGCATAGGCCGCGCCGAGGTTGTTGTGCGCCTCCGCGTAGTCCGGCTTGACGGCGACCGCATGGCCGATCAGCTCGATCGCGCGGTCATTTTGGCCGGAGCGGAAGGCGATCTCGCCGAGAAGATGCAGCGCGTAAGGATTGTTCGGCTCGGCCGCCAGCACCCGCTGGTAGATGGCGCCGGCGGCATCGAGCCGACCCACCTGATGCGCGGCGAGCCCTTGCTCCAGCAGGTGCATCAGATTCGACGCCGCCGGTCGACGCTTCGACATCGCTACAATTCCCGCCTTTACGTTGCTCTACGCAAAGTTAAGGCAGCAGCGGTAAAGAGAGGGTTAGCGCGCGGTTAAGACGAGCGCCGCGCCGGGTCGAGCGGCAGCGGACCCAGGCTCCGGTGCCGACTTGGTAGCACCGGAGGCTGGTTGCGTCCAAACCAGTGGAAGGCGCCGTTTCGGAGGTTGCCGACGCTGCGGCCTCGGTCAGCGGGTCTTCATCTCGCCCAAATAGGCCTGACGGATCATTTCGTTGTCGCGCAGGCTCTTGGCCGTGCCGGAGAGAACCACCTCGCCGGTCTGCAGAACGTAGCCGTAGGTGGCAATCGAAAGCGCCATATTGGCGTTCTGCTCCACCATGAAGATGGTGGTGCCTTGGCGGTTGATCGTCTGAACGATCTCGAACACCTGCTCGACATAGAGCGGCGACAGGCCCATGGAGGGCTCGTCCACGCGGGTGAAGGCGCCCATCTCGAGGTTCTCGAGCACGGTCATGCGCGGAAACAGTCGCCTGGCCTCCGGTACGGGCGCGATGCCGCGCCTGACGCGCTCGGCCGTCGGCAGGTTGTTGATGACCTCGCCGCCATAGGTGATCGTGCCGCGCTGGGCCGCGACGATGCCCAAGATCGTCTTCATGGTGGTCGACTTGCCCGAGGCATTGCCGCCCAAAAGGCAGACGATCTCGCCCTCGCCGACCCGGCAGTTCACGCTCTTGAGGACGTGAAGCTCGCCGTAATAGGTGTCGACGTCCTTGAATTCAAGAAGCGGCGGCGGCTGTTGCTGTCCGTCCGAGATACGCACGTAGGACTTCCTCGTTGCGCTGAACTTCCGCTGCGGTGCCCTCGGCGATCTTCTCGCCGTGATCGAGAACGATCACTTTGTCGGCGATCTCGTTCACGACGTTGAGCTTGTGCTCGATCAGCAGGATCGTGACGCCGCGATCGCGCAAGCCGCGGATCTGGTCCGTGAGCTCCAGCGTTTCGGTTGGATTCATGCCGGCGGTGGGCTCGTCGAGCAGCAGCAGGGCGGGCTCGGAGACGATCGCCCGGGCGATCTCGAGGCGGCGACGGTTGGCGTAGGACAGCGTGCGGGCGAGATGCTGCACGCGCGGCATCAGGCGATTGCCGAAGATGCTCAACACCTCCAGCACGCGCACGCGCGCCGCTTCTTCCTCGCGCCCGACACTAGGCGGCCGCAGGACGGCGCCCAGGGCGCCGGTCTTGGTCCGCGTATGCGTGCCGACCAGCACGTTCTCCATCACCGTCATGTTGGCAAACAGGCGCAGATTCTGGAAGGTTCGCGCGATGCCGCGCTCGACGATGCGATGCGGCCCGAGTCCGGTGACGTCCTCGCCGGCAAGCAGTACTTGGCCGCTGCTGGGCTTGAGGAGCCCGGTGACCAGGTTGAAGAAAGTGGTCTTGCCGGAGCCGTTCGGGCCGATGACGGCGACGATGCTGCCGGGCATCACCGTGAGGTCCAGGCTCTTCACGGCCTGAATGCCGCCAAACGACTTGGCAAGCCCGCGGATGTCGAGAAGCGGCCGCGACGGGTCGACGGACTTACGATGGATCGGCTTGAGCTCGCCCTTGATGCCGCCGCGCGACGGCATTGCCGCTTGCTGGGCATGGGTCAGCGCGGTCACCGCCCGCCTCTCCGGGATGATTCCCTGGCGGCGATAGAGCATCATCACCACGAGGATGACGCCGAAGATGAGCTCGATCGACTGCACCAGATCGATCCGCTCGAGGAAGCCGATGCCGGTGACGCTGCCGAGCGCATGCACCCATTGGGTCAGGTCCTGCAGGAACCACGACTGCAGGAGTTGCAGGGACAAGGCACCGATAATCACGCCGGCGACGCTGCCCATGCCGCCCAGCACGACCATCACCAGCACCATCACCGAGACCGGGAACTGAAACATCTCGGGCGTGGCCGTCTGCAGCTTCGCAACATAGAACGTGCCGGTCATCCCCGCGAATCCCGCGCCGATGGCGAAGGCCAGCAGCTTGAGATGCGTGCGGTTGACGCCCATCGCCTCGGCGGCGATTTCGTCTTCGCGGATCGCCATCCAGGCGCGGCCGACGCGCGAGTCCTTCAGCCGCACGCTGACGAAGATCAGGAAGACGGCCAGCAGCAGCCCGAGATAGTAAAAGGGTACGGATTTGATGCCGAAGGCGTAGCCGAACAGGTTCGGCGTGTTGACGCCGTTGAGGCCTTGCGAGCCGTTGGTCAGATAGGGCGTGTTGCGCGCGATGATCGGCACGATCTCGCCGAAGCCGAGAGTCACGATCGCCAGATAGTCGCCCTTCAATCGGAGCGTCGGCACCCCGAACAGCACGCCGAAGAAGGCGGCGATCAACCCCGCGACCGGCAGCATGAGCCAGAACGAGACCGTGAAGTGAACGAGATCCGGGCCACTCAACGGATGATTGCGCGCGACGAACCCGAACCACTGGAAGGGCTCCCAGAAGCTGCTCCACTCGGGCTGCACCTGATACGACGAAAGGATGCCGTAGGCGTAGGCGCCGATTGCGAAAAAGGCGGCGTAGCCGAGATCGAGCAGGCCGGCGAAACCGACCACGATGTTGAGGCCGAGCGCCAGGATCGCGAAGGCCATTGCATTGGCCGCCGCGTCGATGTCGCCCTCGTTGGTGTCGACCAGCGGGAAGGCAATCGCCGCAAGCGCCAGCAGCCAGACGCCAATGCGCCGCCCGCCCTCGCTTTGCGCACGCTCCTTGAGCGCCGAGATGAACGTGCGACGCAAGGCCAGCGGCGAGGCGGTCATTGCATGCGCATCAGGATCTGCTCGGCGCGCCGCGCCCGAACAAGCCGGACGGACGGAACACCAGCACCAGGACGAGGATCGAGAAAATGATCACGTCGGTCCAGCGCACGGCGAGGAACTGGCCGCCGAGGGACTCGATGAGGCCGATCA
>JACQDQ010000375.1 GCA_016201015.1 Pseudomonadota bacterium
CGCCATCGTCGATGCCTGCTGCGCCGCTTGGAACGATCTCACCGCTATCCCCACCCGCCTCGCATCGATAACTACCCGCGACTGGGCCAAAGTGTCATGATTTCCGTCGGTTGGTATTAGATCGATTTCCCTACATCGTCTTCTGACCGATCGCGACGATCTCGCGATAGAGCTTTTCGCCCCAGGCCTTGATCCCCAACTCGTCGCGCACCGCCTGGGTCGCCTGGATGAACGGCACCCGGTCGGGATAGGTCACCTGGATGCCGCCCTGCTTCATCTTCTGCAGCAGCTCCTCCTGCTGCTTCGGCAGCAGCTCCTCGACCACCGCCTCCGACGCACGCTGCGCCTTGAGCACCAGCGCCTGCTCCTCGGGCTTCAGCTTGCTCCAGAACGGCATGCCGACCATCACGTAAGCCGGCTTCTTGATGTAGTCGACGATGGCGATGCTCTTCTGCACCTCGTGGAATTTCTGCGCGTAGATCGTCTCGATCGGATTCTCCTGGCCGTCGACGGTGCCGGCTTGCAACGCGGTGTAGACCTCGCCGAACGCCATCGGCGTCGGCCGCGCGCCGAACGCGACGAATGATTTCACATAGTAATCAAGCTCGGGCACCCGCATCTTGAGGCCCTTGAGATCGGCCATCGAGTTGATCGGCCGGTTGGCCGTGATCTGTCGCGGGCTGCGGCTGAGGAAGCCGACGATGCGCACTTTCGATTTGCCCGCGAGCTCGTCGTTCCATTGCTGGCCGATCGGGCTTTCGATCACCGAAACGTAGTTCTTGAGATTGCTCATCAGATAGGGCAGCGCCAGATATTCGATCTGCTTGATGCCGGCCCAGCCGCTGGCGAACACCTGGGTCGTGCCGAGCGCGAGCTGCTCGGCTTGCTCCGCCTCCGTGCCCAACACGTCGCCCGGATAGAGCGTCACCTTGAAGGCGCCCTTGCTGTCGGCTTCGAGCATCTGCTTGAACTTGTCAGCGGCGATATACTGCGCCTCGCCGGGCTTGGCCCACAGCCCATAGCGAACCTCGGTCGCCGCCTGCGCCGAAACGGCCGCGAATACGCCGACGACGGCGGTCGCGGTTACGACATAATCTCGCATGCTCATCTCGATATCTCCTTTGCCGCTTGCGATGCTGTCTGATCGAAATGCTTGAGAAACGCGACGGTAAACTCGACGATGTAGTCGACGATCTTGGCGCCGGCCTCGGCGGAGGCGACACGCGGATTGCCCCCGGCGATGCCGCTGTCGGTGATCTCGTTGACGTCGAGCGGAATGTTGACGTCGACGCCGCGGAACTTGACCGCATTGAGGGCCGAGGTCGGCAGGTCCCAAACCCGCTTCTTGGCCGTCGACTGAATCAGATCCATCCGCATCAGGTCCGGATAAAAGTGCATATAGACGGAGGTCAGAGGGTCGGCGCCATGGCCGAAGGCCTCGCCGGCCTTATCGCCATAGATATCCTTGTACGCCTCCGGCGTCATCAACCGCCAGACATTGAGGCAGGGAATGACGACGCCGGTCCGCTGCTTGATCAGCCTCGTCGTCTGATCGATCACCGGATAGTTGCCGCTGTGGCCGTTGAAGATCACCAGGCGCTTGATGCCGTGATTGAGGAAGTTGGCGCAGATGTCGTCGAGGACCATCGCGAAGGTCTCGGCCCGCAGCTGAATGCCGCCGGGGATGGGCCGGAAATAGTCGGCATAGCCGAACGGGATGATCGGCGCCGCCAGCGCGCCCGATCGCTCCGCGACGAGCTCGGCAATGCGCTCCGTCAGCGCATAGTCGCCCATCGGCGCATGCGGCCCCTGCTCCTCGTGCGAGCCGAACGGCAGCAAAATGATCGGATTCTCGGGCAGACGCTCGCGCAGCTCGACCCATGTCAGCTCGCGCAGCAACGTCTTCCTCGTCTTCGGCATCAACGGCTCCTTGGCAATGACGGCTACTTGAAGATCAGGTTTGGCACGAACAGGGTGAACTGCGGCACGAAGGCGATCAGCAGGATCGCGACGCCGAGCGGTATGTAGAATGGCGCGATAGCGCGACAGAGCGCCAGGAAAGATATTCCGGCGATGTCCTGCGCCACGAACAGCAGCACGCCGACCGGCGGCGTGCCGCCGCCGATGATCAGCACGAACACCATCAGCACGCCGAAATGCACCGGATCGATGCCGAATTGGACGACGACGGGCACGAGAATTGGCGTCAGCACGATCAGCGCCGCCGACTCGATCATGAACAAGCCGATGATCAGCAATAGAACGATGATGATCGACAGGACGATATCCGGGCTGTCGGTCAGACCGATGATCGCCGCGACGACCGCCTGCGGCACCTGCTCGCGCCCGACGACCCAGCTGAACGCCGCCGCGACGGCGATGATGATCAGGACGCGACCGGAGGCGAAGCTGACGCGTTGAAACGTCAGCCAGGCCTCGCCGAGCGAAAGGTTGCGATAGACCAGGAAGCCGAGGCCCAAGGCGTAAAGCACCGATGCCGCCGCCGCCTCGGTCGGCGTGAAGATGCCGCTGAGAATGCCGCCGGCAATCATCACCGGAAACAATACCGCGGCAAGTCCGTGCCAGGTGGCGTGCGCGACCTCGATCAGCCGCGCGCGCGGGAACCGCGGATAGCCACGCCGCCGCGCCACGAAATACACGAACACCATCTCCGTGATCCCGATCAGGACCCCCGGAATGATGCCGCCGAGGAGCAGCTTGCCGATCGACACGTTGGCGATCGCGCCGTAGATGACCAGCGCGATGCTCGGTGGAATGATCGGCCCGATCATCGCGGCGCAGACGGTGACCGCCGCGGCAAAGGCGCCGTCATAGCCCTCTTTCTTCATCGCCGGGATCAGCACCGAGCCGAGGGCGGCGGTCTCCGCCGTTGCCGAGCCCGATATTCCGGCGAAGATCATTCCCGAAAGCACGGTCACTTGCGCGAGACCGCCGTGGAAATGCCCGACCAGACTCTTGGCCAGCGCGACGATGCGTTCGGTGAGCCGGCAGGCGTTCATCAGCTCGCCGGCGAGGTAGAACAACGGGATCGCCAGAATGAGAAACGAATTGACGGCATTCATCATGCGCTGCGGCAGGATGGACAGGCTGATGTCGGCGACCAGCAGGTAGACCACGGTCGCCGTGCCCATGGCGAAGGCGATCGGCATGCCAACCAGCATCAAGCCGACGAGCAGCGCAAGGATCAGACTGATCAGCAATTCGAATTCCCCCGCCGCGCCCGGCCCGGCCTCAAAGCGTTTCGATGACCTCGTTCCCGGCTTCGTCATATTGTCGTGGCGCGCGCTTGACGAGATAGAGCCAGCGCAGCGCCAGCGTCGCGACGATCAGCACGCCGCCGATCAGCGCCGGCGCGCGGTACCAGGCAAGCGAAAGGTCGAGCGCCCCCGACGACTGGGACTGCGCCAACATCACCAGAGGCATCGTGTACCAGGCAAGGATCGCGCCGAAGACCACGGCGCAGGCGAGATTGAGCACGCGCACGCAGAGCTGAAGGCGCGGCGGCAGCATGACGAAGAAAGTGTCGACGCATAGATGCGTGCCATCGTAGCTGACGACGGCGGCCGTGCCGAACGTCATCCAGACCAGCAGCAGCCGGGTCACTTCCTCGCTCCAGATCAGCGGATTGTTGAGCACGAAGCGCCACAGGACCTGGGCGATGGTAAGAGCGACGATGAAGACGAACATCAGGCCGCACACCCAGCGCAGCGGCGCGATCCAATCGACGATCCGGTCACCTGGATTCGGCATGCGCTCTCATCCCCCCGCCGAAATGCCGCGGTGCCGCCACGGGCCTGCGCTCTAGGAATCTCGCCGCGTTCGCCGGAAGGCACGCATGACCGCCGCTATTCGTCTACTGCAAGGATTATTGGCAGCAAAATCCCTCCGACACAATGGCCAGCGGCGAGCCGATTGCTGTCGGACGAATGGATATGACAATAGCGCGGTCGTCCACGGCCGCGCCCGTAGCGATCGCAGCCGATCGCGCCATCGTGCGCGTCTCGCGGGCTAGCGCGACAGCTCCGCGCCCGATTTCAGGTCCCACACCTTGATCACCTGATCGTGCCCGGCCGACAGCGCGTAGCGGCCGTCGGGCGTGAAGGCGACCGTCCACACCGGCCGCGTATGGCCACGAAACACGCGAATCTCGCGCTGCGTTGCCAGGTCCCACAGCCGCACGGTCGCATAGCCGCCGCCCGACAGCCCGTAGCGCCCGTCCGGCGAGAAACTGACGGACGTGACGAACGCGGTGTGACCTTCAAGCACGGCCAGCTCCTGCCGCTCCGCGAGGTCCCACAGCCGCACCGTCTGATCCGTGCTGGCCGACAGCGCGCGCCGCCCGTCGGGCGAGACGGCGACCGAATTCACGCTGTTGGCGTGGACGGCGAGCGTCGCAATCTCGGCGCCGCCTTCGACGTTCCACAGTTTCAGCGTCTGGTCGTAGCTTGCCGACAGCACGGAACGCCCGTCCGGCAGAAACGCCACGGCCATGACGTTCGCGCCGTGCCCGTCCGCGCTCCACAATGCGGCGCCGGTGGCGATATCCCACAGCCGCACGGTGCGGTCCCAGCCGCCGGAGACCGCGAGCCGGCCGTCGCGACTGACCGCGACGCTGCTGACGTTGTTGGCGTGCCCGTCGAGGCTGCGCATGACGCCGCCATCGGCGAGATTCCACAGCTTGATGGTCGAGTCCCAGCTTGCCGAAACTGCGGTCTTGCCGTCGGGAAGAAAAGCGACGGCGTTGACGCTCGCGCGATGCTCGTCGAGCACGCGCAACTCTTTCTGGCTGGCGAAGTCCCACAGCCGCACCGTGTAGTCCCAACTACCGGAAAGGATCTGTCGGCCGTCGGGCGACACCGCAACGGAATTGACCACCGCCCCGTGGCCGACGAACTCGGCCCGGGCCGGAGACGTCACGAGGATAAGGCAAAGAAGCGCTGCTGGCCCGATCCGCATACTGCTCACGCCGGCGATGCCGGTCGCCAGATGCCCCGGCGGAGGGCTGCGCGCTGGGCGGTCCGCCGGCGACCGCGGCGCCGCGTCCGACGATTCAATCGTGGCCCGGCACCGGCTCGCCCTTGACCTGAGCCACCCACACGTTGTGATGCTCGCGGGCCCAGTTCTCGTCCACCTCGCCCGTATACATCGCGTCGAAAGCGCCTTCCATGCCGAGCGAACCGATATAGACATGCGCGAGGACGATCGAGATGAGGATGAGTGCAAACACCGCGTGCAGAATCTGCATCAGCTGCTGATCGTGGATGTCGCCGAAATAGAAGGGGAACAGCAGAAAGATCCCGGAGACGCTGATGATGGCGCCGCCAAGAATCACCGACCAGAATATGATCTTCTGGCCGGCATTGAACTTCTTCGACGGCGGATGCGCGCCCTTGCTGAACAAGCCGCCGGCCATGGCCAACCACTGGAAGTCGTATTTGTTCGGAATATTGTGGCCGACCCACAGCACGAACATCATCACCACGCCGACCATGAACGGCAGCGCCACGAAATTGTGCGCGTATTTGAGGGCGAGCGACAGGCCGGTGAAGGCATCGGGGCCGATGATCGGCAGCAGCAGGTAGCGGCCGTAGCTGATATTGAGCCCGCTCAGGACAAGGATGACGAACGAGCTCGCCGTCAGCCAGTGGGTGAAGCGATCGAGGCCGTTGAAGCGGGCGATGGTGCGGCCGGAAAACCCTTTGTCGATGGTGATGCGCCCGCGCATCAGGAAGAAGACGATCAGCACGACGACCATCCCGAGCACGAGCCATGCGCCGGCGACGCGCACCGGCCCCTTGATCGCCGCGCGCCAGTCGCGGCCCTGCGGTTGGATCAGCACCGCCGCCTTCTCGTCTTGGATCGTCACCTGCCCCTGCGCCCCCTTGAGCGCGCGCAGCAGCTCCGCATCATTTGAGTCGGTGATCCCGGCGAGCGGGCGCTCGCCCGTGTTGATGCTGCCGGCGGAAACGGGGGGCGCGCCGCCGGTCGCCTGCGCATAGGCCGGCGTCGTGCCGACCGAAATCAGCACGGCGGCTAGCATCAGAGCGGCGACGGCCATGGGAAGCCCCGCCAAACTCGCGCGAAAACCTGTTGCATGAGTCATGCTCGTGTCCTTTCGTCCCGGCGCCGTAAGCGCCGGCTTCAATAACGCTGGGTCGCAGTGCGGCCGGCCAATGCCTGCGCCTGATTGGCCGGCAGCGCCGTATCGCTCGCCATCCGCCCGAGATAGCTGCCCTTGTCGCCGTCCTTCATGCCCTGGTCGGCGCGGCTGAAGAAGATCAGCGCGACCAGCAGCACGCCGGCCACCACCCAGAAAGCCGTCTTGGCTCCGCTTGTCATTTTGTTCGCCCCCGCTTCCGCCTCGTCATTCGAATTGGCCGCCAGCGGCGGCTCACGTCACGAGCGCACCACCTGCCGTCCATCCATGAAGCCGCCTCGAAGCGGCAGGCGCCGACCGCCTCCGCCGCTCCGGTTCCCCCATCGGCCGATCAGGTTCCGGCCGATTCCTTATACGCGGTCGCCCAGCCCCAGGCGCCGGAACCGTAGCCGCGCGTGACGACGCGCTCGCGATAGATGCCGGCGACGATGTCGCCGTCGCCCGCGAGCAGCGCCTTGGTCGAGCACATCTCGGCGCATAGCGGCAGCTTGCCCTCGGCCAGGCGGTTGCGCCCGTATTTGACCAGCTCGGCCTCCGAATTGTCGGCCTCCGGCCCGCCCGAGCAGAACGTGCACTTGTCCATCTTGCCGCGCGTACCGAAATTGCCGGCCTGCGGATATTGCGGCGCGCCGAATGGGCAGGCGTAGAAGCAATAGCCGCAGCCGATGCACAGATCCTTCGAATGAAGGACCACGCCCTCCGCCGTCTTGTAGAAGCAATCGACCGGGCAGACGGCCATGCACGGCGCGTCCGTGCAGTGCATGCACGCCATGGAGATGGATCGCTCGCCCGGCTTGCCGTCGTTCAAGGTGACGACCCGGCGGCGGTTGATGCCCCACGGCACTTCGTGCTCGTTCTTGCAAGCGGTGACGCAGGCATTGCATTCGATGCAGCGCTCGGCGTCGAGCAGGAATTTCATTCTTGCCATGACGGGTGCTCCTTACGCTTTCTCGATGCGGCAGATGGAAACCTTTGTTTCCTGCATCTGCGTCACGGGATCGTAGCCGTAGGTCATCAGCGTGTTTGCCGCCTCGCCGAGCACGATCGGGTCGGCGCCTGGCGGGTATCTGAACCTTCGATCCTGGCCCATCCAGTGGCCGGCGAAGTGGAACGGCATCCACGCCACCCCCTTGCCGACGCGCTCCGTAATCAGCGCCTTTACCTTGAGCTTGACATTGTTCTCCGCGCCGAACACCCAGACGTCCTGATTGTTCTTGACGCCGATCCGGGTGGCGTCCGCCGGATTGATCTCGATGAACATGTTCTGCTGCAGCTCGGCGAGCCACTTGTTGGACCGCGTCTCGTCGCCGCCGCCCTCGTACTCGACCAACCGCCCGGTGCTGACGATCATCGGGAAGTCCTTCGAGAAATCCTTGTCCTGGATCGTCTTGTAGAGGATCGGCAGACGCCCGCCACGGCGATCCGTGTAGGTCGGATACTGGGCGACGAGATCGCGCCGCGGCGTGTAGAGCGGCTCGCGATGGATCGGCACCGGGTCCGGGAAGTTCCACACATTGGCCCGCGCCTTGCCGTTGCCGAACGGCGCGCAGCCATGCTTGATCGCGACGCGGATGATGCCCGCCGACAGATCGAGCTGCCACGGCACGGCGTCGGGATTGGCGCCGCCGATCTCCTCGATCTCCTTGCGCTCGGCGTCAGTCAAATCCTTGTCCCAGCCGAGACGCTTCAGCATGCCGTAGGTGAACGGCGGATGCCCGTCCTTGATCTCCGCGCCCTTCGGATAGGAGCCCTCGGCGAGCAGGTTGACGCCGTTGCGCTCGTTGCCGAACAGCGCGCGGAAATTAAGCCCGCCCTCGGCGACTGTCTTGGAGGTGTCATAAAGAACATGCGTGCCGGGGTGCTTGTGCTCCGGCTTGCCCCAGCACGGCCACGGCATGCCGTAGGTATCGCCGGCCACCGGCGTTCCGTCCCTGGCCTTGAGCGTGCGCGGATCGAAATGCTGCTGGTTCTCCATGTGCAGCTTGAGCCGCTCGGGCGACTGGCCGGAATAGCCGATGGTGAGAGAGCCGCGATTGAGCTCGCGCAGCACGTCGTCGACCAGCGGCTTGGTGCCGTCCATCTTGATGTTCTTGAACATCTGCTCGGCGTAGCCGAACTTCTTGGCCAGCAGATATATGATCTCGAGATCGTTCTTCGATTCGAAGATCGGGTCGACGATCTTGTGGCCCCATTGCAGCGAGCGATTGGACGCGGTGCGCGATCCGTCCTGCTCCAGCGCCGAGCAGTCCGGCAGCAGATAGATGCCGTCCTTGCGGTCCGACATCGCCGCGACCTGGATCGGATGCGGATCGACGACCAGGAGCAGGTCCACCTTCTCCATCGCCTTCTTGGCTTCGGGCCCGCGCGTCTGCGTGTTGGCGCCGTGGCCCCAGAAGACCATGGCGCGCAGATTGTCGGGCTGCTCGAGGTTTTCCTTGGCTTCGAGCACGCCGTCATGCCAGCGCGACTCCGGAATGCCCGGCGCCTCCATGAACTTCTTCTCTTTGAAGCGGGAGACCATGTAGTCGTAAGGCACGCCCCACACGCGCGACAAGTGGCGCCACGCCGGCTCGATCAGGCCGTAATAGGCCGGCAAGGTGATCGGCTCGAGGCCCATATCGGTCGCGCCCTGCACGTTGCAGTGGCCGCGATAGATGTTGGCGCCGCCGCCCGAGGTGCCGATCGTGCCCATGGCCAGGCCGAGCGTGCAATACGCCCGCACATTGGCGGAGCCGACCGTGTGCTGCGTGCCGCCCATGCACCAGATGATGGTGAACGGGCGATGCTCGGCGAGCGTCTTGGCGACGCGGGCAAGCTGCGATCCCGGCACGCCGGTGATCTTCTCGACATCCTCGGGCGTGTACTTGGCGACCTCCTTGCGCACGTCGTCCATGCCGTAGACGCGCTTGGCGATGAAGTCCTTGTCCTCCCACCCGTTCTTGAAGATGTGATGCAGGATGCCCCAGATCACGGCGATGTCCGTGCCGGGACGGATCCGCACATATTCGGTGGCATGCGCCGCGGTGCGCGTGAAGCGCGGATCGCAAACGATGAACGGCGCCTGGTTCTGCTCCTTGGACTTGAGCATGTGCAGAAGCGAAACCGGATGCGCCTCGGCCGGATTGCCGCCGATGAGGAACATGGCGCGGCTGTTCTGGATGTCGTTGTAGCTGTTGGTCATCGCCCCATAGCCCCAGGTCTGGGCGACGCCGGCGACGGTGGTCGAGTGACAGATGCGCGCCTGATGGTCGACGTTGTTGGTGCCCCAGAACGCGGCGAACTTGCGGAACCAATAGGCCGCCTCGTTGGTGAACTTGGCCGAGCCGAGCCAGTAGACCGAATCCGGTCCCGAGGTCTCGCGGATCTTGAGCAGCTTGTCGCCGATCTCGCCGATCGCCTGGTCCCAGCTCATCCGCTCCCACTGGCCATTGGCCAGCTTCATCGGGTATTTGAGGCGCCGCTCGCCGTGCACGATCTCGCGGATCGCCGCGCCCTTGGCGCAGTGGGCGCCGAGATTGATCGGCGATTCGAAGGTCGGCTCCTGGCGAATCCACACGCCGTTCTGGACGATCGCCGTGACCGTGCAGCCGACCGAGCAATGCGTGCAGATATTCTTGATGCGTTTCACCTCCGCCGCCTGTTTGAGCGGCGCACGGTTCGCGGCATCGGCCTCTTGCACGAATCCCCACGGCAGTGCAGAGGCGGCGGCCATGCCGCCGGCCGCAAGGCCCGAGCGATGCAGGAAGGTGCGGCGATCGACGGCTCCGCCCGTGGTGGCGGCGAGTGCCTGGGCGAGCGAGGTTCCGCGCGCACCGGCGCTTGATTTGCGTGTCAGCATGTGTTCCTCCCCGCGCCTAGTACTTGGCCAGTTCGTAGTAGCGCTTGACGTGCGCCGTCTCGCGATAGCCGGCGTCCTTGTCTCGCGCCGGGCTCGCGGCCGATGCCGGCTGCGCCCCGGCTCCGGCGGCGGCCGCACCGACGATCGCGGCGCCCAATCCCGTCATCTTGAAAAACTCGCGCCGGCTCGCCGTCTCGCGACGGGGCGACTTGATCTTGTTGTCGGTTTTCATGGCCGATGTCCTTTCTGCGGAACTCGTAGGAACGTTGCGTTTCCCCAATTCTCCGGCCGCGCGCGTGGTCATGCGGCCATGGCAAAGGCTTCGGTTTCGACGTTCATGAATGCGTCCCCGATCGCGCCGACCGGCATGTAGAAGCTCGCGGCCTTGGCCGCCTGCAGATTCTCGAAGAACCGCGGCGCCCAGCAGCCGATATGACGGTCGAAGAAGCGGCGCTGCTCAGCGAGCGGTGCCGGCATGCCGAATGCGCCGGTGATGAGGCCGGCCATCATCTCGCACAGCGCGGCGATGTGGTCTTCGGGGTCGGACGCGTCGGCACGGCGCCCGATGCCAAGACGCTGCATATCACCGCGCAGGTCGGCGAGCGGCTTTTCGTGCAGGAAGCCGGTCAGATAATACGAGAGATAGGGAATGAGCTCGCCGTGCGTGACGCCGATGAACAGCACGCTGTATTCGTCCTTGAGGCTGCTCGGCGTCGCCTGTCGCCACGTCGTCGCCAGGTTGCCGAAGGCCCGCCCCAGCGGCGTGCCGGGCGCGGATCGGATGCTGCGGACAAGCTCGATCAACTCACCAGTTGGCGGTGCGGCCAACAGGCGCGCGAGCAATGCGTAGCAATCGGCGCGCAGCCTGTCCTCTTCGGCGACGACAGGCTCGCTGGTGCCTAGCTCCAAGGACGCCTCCCAACGTCCGTTGCGAAACATTTCGGTCACCGATGATTTGTCACCGTGCGACCCGGCCTCTTTGGAGACCGCCGAAAGATGCTGAAAGCCCAACTAAATTTATGGCTTTGCTGCACTTTTCGCATTTTTATTACACTGCGATTTGCTATGCCTGTCAAGGTTGTGAATACTTCCTTTTGGCGAATTCATGGCGCCGTTGCGGCAAGCGGGCACAATTCAGCCATCGCCTGAACGACGGCCGCTAACCCGTGAAACGTAAACTCTCTAACCGGGCTTGGAGGTTGGCCCGTCCGGCTCTGGGCCGGAGGCAATTTCCGGCTGCGAATCGATGGTTTGCGGTGCCCCGCCTGTCGCTGGCTCGGCCGGGGCGGACCCAACGCGATCGGCTTGGGCCGGATGCCGAGTCTCTGCCGCAGGCGTGGTCGCCGGCGACTGTGGCCGGGGGTCGGGCGGTGCTTCCGCCGGCGCCGCGCTCGGGCCCGTCCGGGCCAGGCTCCTGAACCCTTCGGGGAAAGTCGGCACCGCGTTGTAGTCGATGTTGTGCATGTCAAGCGCATCCGGCGTGGCGAGGATCGGGTCGCTCACCCACAGCTTACGCAGCGCTTGGCGGCGGAGCTGCTCGGGCACGCCCGCGCGCAGGAAGACCGAGTAGTCGGAATCCTTGGTCAAACCTTCGATCGACGGCAGCTCGACCGGATCGACGGCTTTCGCCTGTCCAGCCGGCAACGCATCCGGCTCCGTGAGCGCCTCGGGCCGGGCAGTGACGGCCGGTGTCGCCGGCTTCGACCTCTCGGTTTCCGCCGACTGCGACGGCACTGGCGGGGCGGCGTCGGCCGCCGGCTCGGTCCGCGCCGTCTGCTTGCGGCGCGACCACCGCCTGAGGAAAGGCTCGCCCGCCGTGCCGGCGGGCTTGTCGTCACGCGCCATGACCGCCCTCATTTTCGCTTGGGCCTGGCGGGCGGACGATCCGGCGCTGATTCGGGTCGTAGCGATCGCGTGGCCGCTTCCGCTTCTTCTCCTCGACGAAATATGCCTCGACATAGTCGGCGAGCCACTGCGCGACTGGCTCCGGCATCGGCACCCGCTCGACGATGTCTTGGCCGGGTTCCATGTAGGCCACCGCGTCGGCCGGCGACACCGTCACCAGCTCGACCCGCAGCCCATGGACGTTGGCCTGCGGATCGTGCCGCAGCACGACATAGACCGACGGCTGCGCAGCGGCGAGATTTTGCCGGTAGCTCGCAGCCTCGCGCGTGTACAGCTCCAGCTCGAAATGGCCGGCATAGAACAGCGTGCGGCCCGGCTCCTCGCGCATCGCCGTCCACGGCTCGGCCGGCGGCGCGCCGGGCACCACGGCGACGGGCAGCCACGCATAGTCCTGCCACGGATGGTCGAGCTTGCGGCGGGCGACGACGACGCCGACCGGCAGGCGCTCGTGCTTGTCGAGCGCCGGTCGGTCGCTCGGCGAGGGATCGTCGCGCCGTTCGTCTTCGTCGCCCATGGCCATCATCGCCCTGCCCCATATGACAGATAGCAGCGCCGACCCGCGATTTACAGGGCCAACAGCCGTTCCGCCTCCGCCAGGTCTTCGGGCCGATTGGCGTTGAAAAACGGATCGAACGGCGTCGTCGCGAACTCGACCGTGACGAGTCTGTAGCGCGCCGTCCACATATCGACCTTGCGCACGCCTTCGTCGACGACGGCCCGACGCAGCTCGGCGGCAAGGTCGACGCGCCACAGCCCGAACACCGGATGCGCCTGGCCGCCGGAAGCGGCGCAGGCGAGATCGGCGCGCTCCGTCTGCACCGCGGCGACAAGCCGCGCAACGAGGCCCTGCGGCACGAACGGCGCATCGCCGGCGAAGCTGGCGAGCCAGCGGCAATGCGGCGCCTGCGCGGCGGCCCATTCAAGGCCGGTCAGCACGCCGGCCAGCGGACCAGGAAATCCTTCGACCACGTCGGCCGCGACCGGCAGGCCGAAGGCGGCGAAGCGCGCCGGATCGCCATTGGCGTTGAGGACGAGGGCCGCCACCTGCGGCCGGACGCGCGCGACGATATGGGCGAGGACTGGGCGACCGCCGAGCGGCCGCAGGCACTTGTCGCCGCCGCCCATGCGGCGCGATAGACCGCCGGCGAGGATGACGCCGGCGACCGGCTCAGACGGCATCGTGCCCGACGCTCGCCTTGCGTTGATGGCGCCGATCGTCTTCAACCACTTCGCGTGCGTCGGCGTCGTAGACGATGCGCTCGGCGCCCGACAGCGCGATGAACCGCGCGCCCTTGGCGCGGCCGATCAAGGTCAGCCCGGCCTTCCGCGCCAGCTCGACGCCCCACGCCGTGAAGCCCGAACGCGAGATGAGGATCGGGATGCGCATCTGCACGGTCTTGATCACCATTTCGCTGGTGAGGCGCCCGGTGGTGTAGAACAGCTTGCCGTGGGGCGAGACGCCGTGGCGGTACATATAGCCGGCGATCTTGTCGATCGCGTTGTGGCGGCCGACATCCTCCATGTAGACCAGCGGCCGGTCCTCTTCGCACAGCACGCAGCCATGGATGGCGCCGGCCTCGAGATAGAGGCTCGGCACCGTGTTGATCTTCTTGGTCAGGCGATAGAGCCACGAGGTCTTGAGCACCGCCTGCGGGTCGAGGACGATGTCGTCGAATTTCTCCATGAGATCGCCGAACACCGTGCCCTGGGCACAGCCCGAGGTCAGCGTCTTCTTCTTGAGCTTGTCCTCGAAATTGGTGCGGGCGCGGGTGCGCACGACGACGGTGTCGATCTCCTTGTCGTAGTCGACCGCCAGCACCTCGTCATCCAGCTTCAACATGTTCTGGTTGAGCAGGTAGCCGAGCGCCAGATATTCGGGATAGTCGCCGATCGTCATCATGGTGACGACCTCTTGCGCGTTAAGGAACAGCGTCAGCGGCCGCTCGACGACGACCGATGTCTCGATCGGCCTGCCGTCCTGATCCTGGCCCTTGACCCGCTGCGTCAGGCGCGGATCGGCCGGGTCGGGCTTGACCATGAACTCGCGCATCAAGGCCAATATGGCCCGTGCCGCTGGGCGGCACAAGGCGCGGGACGTGCCGACAGAAAGGCTAGGCCAGCAGATTCAGCTGCGTGCCGCGCTGGCCGAAGGCGAGCGGCTGATTGTCGCTGGCCGGTGCCACGCCGAATGAAGTCGCCTTGTTCGACTGGGCCGGCAGCAATTTATCGCTGCGATGAGCATCCGGCGCGGCGGGCGGCGCGTTCTGGTCCTTGGCCGGGTCGATGTTTTTCTTCGCCTTGGCGGTGTCGCTGCAATTGAAACAGGGGTAGCCGTTGACGATTTCCATGCCCTTCTCCGCGCTGACCCGATGCGCCTTGCGTGTGGGCCGACTATGGCGCAGCCGCGGTTAACCGCCGGTTGCGATGCGGGTCAACTCGCCGTGAGCCGGCGGCGGGCGCGCCGGATCGCCCCACTCATTAGGTCCCTGTTGCGGACATATCGCGAATTTATGTAAATTCCACATGATTAAACCTAAGGATGCAGAATGACCGATGTGGGCGCCGCTTTCATGGCAGCGATCGGATTGATCGCAGGCCTCGACGCGCCGCTGATTGAAATCGTCGCGCTGAGCCTGCAGATCAGCCTGTCCGCGGTGGCCATCGCGTGTATCCTCGGCCTGCCGCTCGGCGCGGCCGTGACGCTCGGCCGCTTCCGGTTCAGGCACAGTGCCATCGTAACGCTCAACGCGCTGATGGGCTTGCCGCCCGTGGTCGTCGGCCTCTTCGTCTATCTGATGCTGTCGCGGGCCGGGCCGCTCGGCGCGCTGGGGCTGCTGTTCACGCCGCCGGCGATGATCATCGCGCAGGCGATCCTCATCACGCCGATCATCGCGGCACTCTCTCGCCAGATCATCGAGGACGCCTGGATCGAGTACGAGGAGCAACTGCGTTCGCTTGGCGCCCCGCCGCGGCGCGCCGTGTGGACCTTGATCTGGGATACGCGCTTCTCGCTCGTCACGGTCGTCCTTGCCGGCTTCGGCCGCGCCGCAGCGGAGGTCGGCGCCGTCATCATCGTCGGCGGCAACATCGACGGCGTCACGCGCGTGATGACGACGGCGATCGCGCTTGAAACAAGCAAGGGCGATCTGCCGCTGGCGCTCGGGCTCGGGATCATCTTGATGGCACTGGTGCTCGCGGCCAATGCGGCGGCCTACACTTTGAAGGAAGCGGCGCAGCGCCGCTTCGGTTGACGCGATGCACGCGGCCCCCTCGATCCTCCCCTTTGTCTTCGATCGCGTCAGCTACGCCGTCGGCGCGACCCAAATCCTGTACGACATCTCCTTCGAGCTTGCGGCGAGAACGCGCACCGTGATCCTGGGGCCGAATGGCGCCGGCAAGAGCGTCACCCTGCGCCTTTGCCATGGCCTATTGACGCCGACCGGCGGCACGGTCCGCTGGGCGGGCGCGTATGGCGGCGATCCGGCGCGTCGCCAGGCGATGGTGTTTCAGCGGCCGGTGATGCTGCGCCGATCGGCACTCGCCAATGTCGCATACGGCCTCAAGCTGGCAGGTCTCGACCGAGCGGCGCGCGAGGCGCGAGCCCGCGACATGCTGGAGCGCGTCGGGCTTGCGCCTCTCGCCGACCGGCCGGCCCGCGTGCTCTCGGGCGGGGAACAGCAGCGCCTTGCCTTGGCTCGCGCCTGGGCGCTGCGGCCCGAGGTGCTGTTCCTCGACGAGCCGACCGCCAGCCTCGATCCCGCCGCCAGCAATGCCGTCGAAGAGATCATCAAGGCGATCGATGCGAGTGGCACCAAGATCGTGATGACCACGCACAATCTCGGCCAAGCCCACCGCCTTGCCGACGAAATCCTTTTTCTCGACCGCGGCCGGCTGGTCGAGCGCGCGTCCGCCGACCGCTTCTTCAAGGTCCCGGCAACGGCCGAGGCCGCCGCCTTCATCAAGGGAGAACTGCCATGAGTCTTGCCCGCCGCGCGCTGCTGGCTCTGCTGCCCTTCGCCGCCCTCGCCCTGGCGATGCCTGCCGCGGCCGAGGACAAGTTCATCGTCGTGTCGTCGACCACCTCGACGCAGGATTCCGGGCTATTCGGTCATATCCTGCCGCTGTTCAAGGCAAAGACCGGCATCGAGGTACGGGTGGTGGCGCAAGGCACCGGCCAGGCGCTCGATACCGGACGGCGCGGCGACGCCGACGTGGTGTTCGTCCACGACAAGGTTGCCGAAGAGAAATTCGTCGCCGAGGGCTTCGGCATCGACCGGCGCGAGGTGATGTACAACGACTTCGTCCTCATCGGCCCAAAATTCGATACCGCCAAGGTCATGGGATCGAAAGATATTGCCGCCTCGCTCAAGAAAATCGCCGACGCGAAGGCGCCGTTCGCCTCGCGCGGCGACAAGAGCGGCACGCACGCGGCGGAGCTGCGTCTCTGGAAAATCGCCGGCCTCGACATCGCCACGGCCAAGGGCCCGTGGTATCGCGAGACGGGCCAGGGCATGGGGCCGACGCTCAACATCGCCGCCGCCATGAACGCCTATCTCATCGCCGATCGCGGCACCTGGCTCAGCTTCAAGAACCGGGCCGACCTCGTCGTCGTCGTCGAGGGCGATCAACGGCTGTTCAATCAGTACGGCGTGATGCTGGTGAACCCAGCCAAGCACCCGCACGTCAAGCAAGAGAGGGGGATGGCGTTCATCAACTGGCTCACCAGCCCCGAGGGTCAGCGCGACATCGCCAACTACAAGATCAACGGCGAGCAGCTCTTTTTTCCGAACTATCGCCGCGCCGGTTCCTGACCGGCCGAACGTCGTCGCTCACGCGTTGAACATCACCCGGCCGAGGCCGCCCACGTCGTAGCCGCCCAACTCGGCGGCGCGCGCGACAAAGGCCGGCGTGTGGGCGAAGGCCAGCAGCTTCTGCACCGGCGGTTCGAAATAATCACGCCGCCGCAGCACGAGGTCGAAGCGCTCGCGATGCAGCGGCACGAAATCGAGGCGGAGCTGCTGCGCCACGGCGCGTATGGTCAGGCCGGCATCCGCCTTGCCCTCGACGACCGCCAGGCCGAGATCGGTCTCATTCAACGCCGGCTTCGACAGCACGTTGAGGTCCTTGAGATCGAGCCCGGAAGCGGCCAAGAGATGCAGCAGCAGGATTTGGCTGCCGGCTTCCACCTGCCGGGGCACGACGCGCGCCTTGCGCGATTTGAGATCGACGATCGATTTGATGCGCAGCGGATTGCCGGCGGCGACAGCGAGCCCCTGCTCGCGCCACGCCCATTCGATGACGGCGATGTCGCGGCCAGCCAGGCGCTGCTGGATGAGCGGTACGTTGTAAGCGCCACTGGCGGCGTCGAGCACGTGCAGTCCGGCGACGATGGCGCGACCCTCGGCCAGACACTTGAGACCATCGAGGCTGCCCCCCGGCAGCAGCGCCAGGCCGCAGCGGGACTCCCGCACCGCCCAATCGAGCAGCGGATCGTGGCTGCCGGCGACGACCGCCGCCACGCTCGCTGACCCGGCGCCGGCGGCCGCACTGCGCGTGTTGTGCGCCACCCACTGGTCGATCAGCTCCTTGGGGAACAGCCATTTGCCGGTGACGCGCGAGCATGGGATCTTGCGCAGGCGCACCAGGTCATAGACCTTTCGCTCCTTGATGCGCAGATAGGCGGCCACCTCGCTCGTGCTCATCATGGGGCCCGACGACGGGCCGGCGTCCGGCTTCTTCCGACTCATGCGGCGAGTATAGAAGGCGAGTGCGCTCGCGTCTCCCCCGGCAACCGCAAAGTTTGCGGGTGAAATCATTGACCCGGCTCTGTAGAGTCGCGCGGAATGGATCCGCAGAGATCCGCAGGGAGTGGCTATCGTCATGGAACTCGGCGGCAAGCGAGTCCTGGTCTGCGACTGCAACGGCACGATCGCGCTCGACGGCAAGGCGCTCGCCAAGGCCTGCGGCGCCGCTTCGCTCGAGACGAACACGCTGCTTTGCCGCGCGCAGCTCGCCAACTTCACCGCCGCGATCTCCGGCGGCAAGCCGGTGCTGGTCGCCTGCACGCAGGAAGCGCCGCTATTCGTCGAGATGCGCGCCGAGGCCGGCGTCGATGTCGATCTCCATTTTACCAACATCCGCGAGCGCGCCGGCTGGTCGGTCGAAGGCGAGCGCGCCCTGCCGAAGATCGCCGCGCTGCTGGCCGAGGCGGCGCTCGACATCCCGCCGACGCCGTCGGTGTCGCTCAAATCCGGCGGCACGGCGCTGATCTACGGGCGCGACGAGGCGGCGATCGAGGCGGCGCACCGGCTCGCCGATCGCCTCGATTGCACGGTGCTGCTCAAGGATCCGCACGACGTAATGCCGCCGCGGCTGACCGAGGTGCCGATGTTCCGCGGCACCGTCGTCGCCGCCAAGGGCTATCTCGGCGCCTTCGACATCGTCGTCGACGGCTATGCCGCCGCCCTGCCATCGTCGCGCCGCTCGCTCGCCTTCGAGGCGCCGCGCAACGGCGCCGGCGCCAAATGCGACCTTATCCTCGACCTCACCGGCGGCACGCCGCTGTTCCCGGCGCCGAGCAAGCGCGATGGCTATTTCCGCCCGGACCCCGGCGACCCGGCGGCGGTGCAGGCGGCGCTGTTCGATCTTGTGGAAATGGTCGGCGAGTTCGAGAAGCCGCGCTACGTCCGGTACGAGGCGTCGCTCTGCGCCCACAGCCGCAGCAAGAAGACCGGCTGCACGCGCTGCCTCGATGTCTGCCCGACCGGCGCAATCACCTCGGCCGGCGACCAGGTGGCGATCGATCCCTACATCTGCGCCGGCTGCGGCAGCTGCGCCAGCGTCTGTCCGACCGGCGCGTCGACCTATGCCCTGCCGCCGCAAGAGGCGCTGTTCAAGCGCCTGCACACGCTGCTCGCGACTTATCGGCGCGCCGGCGGGGAGCGGCCCGTGCTGCTCGTCCATGACGGTCGCATCGGCGAGGAGATGATTGCGCTGATCGCCCGCCACGGCCGTGGCCTGCCGGCCAATGTGCTGCCCTTCGCCGTCAACGAGGTGACGCAGGTCGGCTTCGATTTCATGGTGGTTGCGCTCGCCTACGGCGCGTCGCTGTTGCGTCTGCTTGTCGACCCCAAGAAGCGCGACGAGCTGGTCGGGCTGGCCGGCCAGATCGGCCTTGCCGAGGCGGCATTGACCGGTCTCGGCTACGGCGAGGGGCGCGTCGCCACGATCGAGGCCACCGACCCGGACGCGGTCGAGGCGCTGCTCTATGCGCGGCCGGCGCCGCAGGCGCCGCAGGCCGGTGCGTTCCTGCCCATGGGCGAGCGGCGCGGCCTGACCATGCTCGCGTTGCACCATCTTCACGAGGCGGCGCCGGCGCCGATCGATGTCCTGCCGCTCGCGGCGGGCGCGCCGTTCGGCGGCTTGGCGATCGACAGCGAGGGCTGCACGCTGTGCCTGTCCTGTGTCAGCGCCTGCCCCACCGGCGCGCTCATCGACAATCCCGAGCGGCCGATGCTGCGCTTCATCGAAGAGGCGTTCGTGCAGTGCGGCCTGTGCAAGGCGACCTGCCCGGAAAAGGTGATCCAGCTCAAGCCGCGTTTCAACTTCACCACGGCCGCCAAATCGCCGTCCTTGGTCAAGGAGGAGGAGCCGGCTTGCTGCATCCGCTGCGGCAAGGCCTTCGGCACCCAGGCGGCGATCGACAAGGTGATCGACATGCTCGCCGGCAAGCATTCGATGTTCACGGGCGGCGATACCACCGAGCGCATTCGCATGTGCGCGGACTGCCGCCTCATCGTCCAGGCGGAAAACGCGATCGACCCCTTCGCCGCGCGCCCGCGGCCGCCGACCCGCACCACCGAGGATGATCTGCGCGAGCGCGAGCTTGCCCGCGGCGTGCCGAAGAAGCCGATCCATTGACGGGCCGCCGCTTTCCCGGCGAATACCCGCACTGCACTGAGGGGTGATTTTTGCCGCGCGACCCCTTATATTCACGTTACACTTGCGTCTTGCCATGAGGAAGGAAGCCACGTGCCGCTCGGCACTGTTCCCGCCGCCAGCCCGCAACCGCTGATCGATCCGTATCGGCGGCACATCACCTATCTGCGCGTATCGGTGACCGATCGCTGCGATTTCCGCTGCGTCTATTGCATGTCCGAGGACATGACGTTCCTGCCGAAGGCGGAGATCCTGTCGCTCGAGGAGCTCGACCGGGTGTGCACGGCCTTCGTGCGGCTCGGCGTGCGCAAGCTTAGGCTCACCGGCGGCGAGCCGCTGGTGCGGCGCAACATCATGAGCCTGTTTCGCGCCCTCGGCCGCCATATCGCCAGCGGCGCCCTCGACGAGCTCACCGTCACCACCAACGGCAGCCAGCTTGCCAGGTACGCCGACGAGCTGCGCGATTGCGGCGTCAGGCGCATCAACGTATCGGTCGATACGCTCGATTCCGCCAAGTTCACCGCGATCACCCGCTGGGGCAAGCTCGACCAGGTACTCGGCGGCATTGCCGCGGCGAAGGCCGCCGGGCTCGCCGTCAAGATCAACGCCGTCGCACTGAAGGGCGTCAACGACGACGAGTTCGATCGCATGATCGCCTGGTGCGGCGAGCACGGCCACGACATGACCATCATCGAGGTGATGCCGATGGGCGATATCGGCCCCGACCGTCTCGATCAGTACCTGCCGCTCTCTCTGGTGCGCGCGCGGCTGGCCGAGAGATGGACGCTCGAGGACTCTGATTATCGCAGCGGCGGTCCGGCGCGCTACGTCACGGTCAAGGAAACCGGCCGACGGCTCGGCTTCATCACGCCGCTGACGCATAATTTCTGCGAGCTGTGCAACCGCGTGCGCCTGACCTGCACCGGCACGCTCTACATGTGTCTCGGCCAGGAGGACTCGGCGGATTTTCGCGCGCCGCTGCGCGCCAGCGACGACGATGCGCCGCTCGACGCGGCGATCTATGCGGCGATCGCCCGCAAGCCCAAGGGTCACGACTTCATCATCGACCGCCGCCATCGCGGCCCTGCAGTCCCCCGCCATATGAGCGTGACCGGCGGCTGAGCGGCGCTGCCGCGCGAACCCATTCCTTTCGGCCATGGCGGAAGCTGGCGCGGGACACGCCGTCAGCTATACTGCCGCCCCTTTCGCCGCCGATGGATTCTCCTCGCATGTCCGCGCCCGCCGTCGCCTTCGTCGCCGCCGATTCCGATGCCGCCCGCGACGCGCTGGTGCGGCTCGGCGACCGTTTCCCGCACGTGCCGCCCGAACGCGCCGACGTGATCGTGGCGCTCGGCGGCGACGGCTTCATGCTGCAGACTATGCATCGACATCTCGAGCGCGGCACGCCGATCTACGGCATGCATCGCGGCACGGTCGGCTTCCTGCTCAACGAATATCGCGAGGAACGCCTGATCGAGCGCATCGCCGCCGCCGAGCGCGTGACGCTCTATCCCCTGCGCATGGAGGCGGATACTTTGGGCGGCGGACATCAGACTGCGCTCGCCATCAATGAGGTGTCGCTGCTGCGCCAACTGCGCCAGGCGGCGAAGATCCGCATCCGGGTCGACGGCATCGAACGGTTGCCGGAGCTGATCTGCGATGGCGTGCTGCTGGCGAGCCCGGCCGGCAGCACGGCCTACAATTTCTCGGCGCACGGGCCGATCATTCCGCTCGGCGCCGGCTTGTTGGCGCTGACCCCGATCAGCGCCTTCCGCCCGCGCCGCTGGCGCGGCGCGCTGCTGCCGCACCGCGCCCGCGTCGCCTTCGAGGTGCTGGAGGCCGACAAGCGGCCGGTGAGCGCAACCGCCGACCACACCGAGGTGCGCGACGTCGTGCGCGTGATCGTCGCCGAGGACCGCAGCATCCGCCTCACCCTGCTGTTCGATCCCGAGCACAATCTCGAGGAGCGCGTGCTGCAGGAGCAATTCGCGCCTTAGGGCGCCACTCCACCGGCGGTCAGGACTGCTCTCAATTTCTTCGGTAGCCGAGCGGCGATGAGCGCGTGAGCGCGCGCGATATAGGCCTTGAGCTGGGTCGGCGGCAGCTAAAGCCCAGAGCCCAGAGCCCAGAGCCCAAGGCCCAAGGCCCAGAGTCCAGGCCCTACTCATACCTCAACGCCTCAATGGGATCCTGCTTCGCCGCCTTGAGCGCGGGCCACAGCCCGAACACGATGCCCACGGCGGAGCTGACGCCGAAGCCTAGGAAGACGCTCCAGAGGGGGGCGGCGGCGGGGAAGTCGAGGAGGAGTTTGACGAGCTGGGGCAGGGCGAGGCCCACGGCGATGCCGATGGCGCCGCCCACGCCCGTGAGGGTGACGGCCTCCACGAGGAACTGGAGGGCGATGTCCCGGCGGGTGGCGCCCAGGGCCTTGCGGATGCCGATCTCGCGGGTGCGCTCGGTGACGCTCACGAGCATGATGTTCATGACGCCCACGCCGCCCACGAGGAGGGCGATGGCGGCGATGAGGATCATGGCGCCGGCGATGCCGCCCGTGATGGCCTTGAAAGTCTGCATCTGGCCTTCGCTTGTGAAGATGGCGAAGTCGTTGGGCTGGTTCGCCTTCAGGCCGCGCCGCGTGCGCAGGACGGCGATGCCCTGGTCCTGCATGGCCTGCTGCTGGTTGGGGTCCCTCGGGACGGTGGCGATGTGGATGGTGTCCCCGTTGCTGTTCTTGATATCGGGGAACAGCTCGTCGAAGGTGCTGAAGGGGATGAGGACGATGTTGTCGGCGCTCCCGCCCAGGAAGGAGCCCTTCTTGTCCAGGAGCCCGACGACGCGGAAGGCCACGCCGTTGATGAGCAGCTCCTGCCCGATGGGATCCCGGCCGGGCCAGAGGGCCTGGACCACGTCAGGCCCCACCACGCAGGCCCGGGCGGCGTGGGAGATGTCGGCGTCCACGAAGAAGCGGCCGTCGTCCACAAAGCTGTTGTTGGCGGGGGCGTAGTCCGGATGGACCCCGGCGAGGGTGGGGCCGTTGGCCTCCTGGCCCTTGCGGTTCTTGAAGGTCGTCGAGGCCGCCAGGCCCGGGAGGTTGAGGTAGCGCTCGGGGCTGACGGCGGCCGCCAGCGTGTTCAGGCGCTTGAGGGCCATGGCGTCGTCGAGGGTGAGGTTCTTCCGCCGACGCTGTTCCTCGGGGGGGCCTCCGGGGCCGCCGCCGAAGCGGGGTTCGAATTTCTGGTACTGCACCAGGGTGGTGCCGAAG
>JACQDQ010000376.1 GCA_016201015.1 Pseudomonadota bacterium
CAGCAGCTTGAACTTGAGCCGGTCGAGTCCCGCCTCCTTGAGCAGCGCGCGGGCGCGCGCCACGTCGCGCGGCGGGAACGGCAGCGACGCGATGTAGAACTTGCCGCCCGTCGGCACCGACTGGTTGCCCGGAATGTACTGGCCGTCGAACGCCACTTGGTTGAGCACGTTGCGGTCGATCGCCAGCTCGAAGGCCTGGCGCACCTTGGCGCTCTGGCCGAGCGGCGTCTTGGCCTGCTCGCCATTGGCGATGTTGAACTCGATGCGGTAGACGGCGAGGCTCGGCCCGGTGGCGAGCCGGATGCGCGCGTCGCGTTGCAGCTCGGCCACGTCGGAGGGGAGGATCGCTTCGGCGATGTCGATGCTGCCGGCCCGCACATTGGCCACCCGCACCGCGGCGTCGGCTATCGGCAGATAGGTGACGCCGTCGAAATGGATGTTCGCCGCGTTCCAATAGCCGGCGAACTTTTCCAGCACGATGCGGTCTTGCGCCACGCGCCGGACGAACTTGAACGCGCCGGCGCAGACCGGCGCGTTGCCGAACTTGTCGCCTAGTTCCCTGGCGGCCTTGGGCGAGACCATCATGCCGGCGCGGTCCGACAGCACGGCGACCAGCGGCGCGAACGGCGCCGAGAGGTTGAGCCGCACGGTGTGGCCGTCGATCGCCTCGGCGCCGCTGAAAGTGCCGAGCTCGTTGCGGCGGTTCGAACCGGGCAGCTTCAGATGGCGGTCGAGGTTGTAGACGACGGCGGCGGCGTCGAACGGCTCGCCGTCGTGGAACTTGACGCCCTGGCGCAGGGTCATGGTCAGGCTCTTGCCGTCCTCCGACCATTTCCACGAAGTGGCGAGCTGCGGCACGTAGTTGAGATCGGCGTCGATATCGACCAGCTTGTCGCACAAGGCGGCGAAGACCACGCGTCCGGTCAAGGTGCGCGACAGGGTCGGGTCGAGCATGTCGGCGTCGCCGTTGATGCCGATGCGCAGCTCCTGCGCGACCGCCGGTCCGGCGAGGAGAAGCGCCAGCGCGGGGCCGGCGAGGCCGGCGCGCCATGTCCTCTGATTCGTTTTCACGGCCATCTACGCCTCCCTTGAAAGCGCGGCGCGTTCAGCGGATGCCGGCGCGCATGAAGCTCTGCACGAATTGACGCTGGAACACGAGAAAGGCGATCACCAGCGGCGCCGAGCTCATCAGCGTGCCGGCGCAGATCAGGCCCCAATCGAGGCCCTGCTCGGGCGCGGCGAAGATCTGCAGCCCGACCGTCAGCGGCCGCGTGGTGACGGAATTGGTGACGATCAACGGCCACAGGAAGTTGTTCCAGTGATAGCTGACCGACACCAGGCCGAAGGCGACATAAACCGGCCTGGCCAGCGGCACGTAGACGCGCCACAGCGTGCCGAGCAGGCCGCAGCCCTCGATGCGCGCGGCCTCGTCCAGTTCGCGCGGCACGGTCTTGAAGGTCTGGCGCAGCAGGAAGATGCCGAAGGCCGAGCCCATATAGGGCAGGCCGATGCCGAGCAGCGAGTCGATCAGGCCGAGCCGCTCCAGCGTCAGGTAGTTCTCGACGATCAGCACGTCGGGCATGATCATGAGCTGCACCAGCACCAGCGCGAACATCGCCTCGCGGCCGGCGAAGCTGTAGCGCGCGAAGGCGAAGGCGGCGAGCGTGACGAGCGCGAGCTGGACGGCGAGGATCATCGTCACCATCAGCACGGTGTTGAGGATGTAGCGCGCGAACGGCGCCGCGGTCCAGGCGCGGGTAAAATTGTCGAACGTCAGCGGCGCCGTGAGCTCGAAGCGCACGGCGAATTGCGCCGGATGGATGGCCGCCCACAGCGCATAGACGAGCGGCGCGATCCATAGCAGCGCCAGAAGCCAGGCGGCGATCGCATCGAGCCGGCCGGTGCGCGTGCCGAGATCGGCCGGGCTGGTCGTGGCGGCGGCGCTCATTGATAGTGGATTCGGCGGTCGAGGAAGAAGTACTGGCCGAGGGCGACGACGGCGAGCGCCGCCACCAGCACGACGGTCAGCGCCGCGGCGTAGCCGGTGTCCCAGAACTTGAAGCCGACTTCGTAGATGTAGAACAGCAGCAAAATGCTGGCGTTGTCCGGCCCGCCCTTGGTCATGGCGACGATGTGGTCGACGAGGCGGAAGGCGTTGATCGCCGCGTTGACCAGGACGAACAGCGTCGTCGGCATCAGCAGGGGAAACAGCACGCACCGGAAATAGTACCAGCGCGAGGCGCCTTCGAACGCCGCCGGCTCCGCCAAGCTGACCGGGATCTGCTGCAGCGCGGCGAGGTAGAAGATCATGAAGAACCCGGCTTCCTTCCAGATCGTCATGACGATCAGACAGGCGAGCACCGTCTCGCGGTCACCCAGCCAGTTGCGGCCGGCGAAGCCGAGCGCGTGCAGGATCTGGTCGAGCAGCCCGTAATCGGGAGTATAGAAGAACAGCCAGATATTGGCCACGGCGATCATCGGCAGCACCGTCGGCATGAAATAGGCGGCGCGCAGGAAAGGGCGGCCGGCCAGCCGGCCGTTCATCCACAGCGCCATGAGCAAGGCGAGCGCGATCGACGGCGGGAGCGTGCCCAGCGCATAGACGAGGTTGTTGCCGATCGCTTGCCAGAACACCGGATCGTCCGCCATCGCCGCGTACTGAGCGAAGCCGATGAAGCGGGCCGGGCGGAAGCCCTTCGGCGTCGAGTGAGCGCTCTGCCACAGCGTGGCCAGGGTCGGATAGTGGGTGAACAGGCCGAGCAGCAGCGCCGCCGGCAGCAGCAGCAGCCAAGCGTGGACCTGATGGCGGATGTCGGGAGCGAGGCGAGCGCGCATCGTCGATGTCGGAAGTCCGGCCGCTATTGTGGTCGGCGATCCTCCCGATTTGTCCGGGCAAGAGTCAAGCCCGCCGGTCATCGGCCTGCCGGTAGCAAGTTAAAATGTCCGGGTTATGTAGCAGATGATTTGTCCGCTGCTGATGATGGGCCTGTGGGGATGCGGGCGACGCAGCGTATCCACAGGCCGGGCGCGCCGAGCGGAGTTAAGCGGCCCGGTTTTCGGCATGGATGATGGCTCCTGTAGGGTGGTAGCGCGCCAAGCGGCCGGCCGACATAAGGCACGAAGGCGGTGCCCGGCTCGGCGGCGGCGGTCGTGATCTTGGCCAAGCGCAGTTCCTAAGGCAGGCGGTTCCGGAACGTGCCGAAGCGGAATCTCTTATGACCGCTACGCCCGCTCTTCTGCGATCGGAGTGTATTTATGTACCCAAGAGAGAGACTGCTTCCCTGACGTCGCTCCGAGAAGCATAGCGACATGAGAAGGTTTTGAAGCCAAATAGGAGGCTACCAGCGGGCAAATCGATGAGCGCCGACGGCTCCAACGAGGGCAAGGCCGGCGATGGCGATCGTGTACCAAGTGGCGACGAAAAGCGGGGAATCGTCCATGCATTGGGCGGCGTAAAAGGTAGCCGCGATACCACCCGCCAGCAGCCCCGCGACCGCGCCTGCAAGGGCCGGTCTTGCCGTCGCGCCGTGGCGCAGCGCCAGCAGGAAGATGGTGAGCGGGCCAATGCCCATCAGTGGAATAAAGGTCAGGCAGACCATGCTGTTCGTGCCGACCAACTTGGCCGACCATGTGTCCAGCGGCAGAACAAAAAGTTCGACAATGACCGCCATGACAATGAGTGCAGGGGCGATTGCGAGGTATGGCATCGCCTTGCGCCAGCTCTCGTCCGGCCGCGACAGCGTGCGGGCGAGGCCGAATGCGCTTGCGGCAAGCGTGATCGTGACCACGAATTTGAACAGGAAACGCGGCGTTTCGGCAGCGGTCGCAATATCGGGCCTCGGACCGAGAGTCGTAAAGAAGACGGCGGCGGCAAGGGAGATCGCCAGACCGACCGCGCCCCACCATATCGACGAGATCGACGCCGCCTGCTGTCGTGCGTCGGCTGCCAAGGCCCTGATGAGTTCATTCGTATCCATGTCACTTACGCCCGATTCGCCTGGCGATCGCCGCGAGGCCGCGATGGAGTGCTACCCGCACCGCCGTCTCGCTCATGCCGAGGCGCTTGGCCGTCTCGCGGATCGAGTGCCCATCGACGCAAACCGCTGCCACGGCGGAGCGCTGGCCGGGTGCGAGGGTGTCAAGGGCGCGGCCAATCTCACGGTCGCTAACGGTCTCAGGTTCGGGCTGTGCGGCGCTTTCGGCGATCTGGCCGATCTCGATCTCCACCCGGCGGCCGCGGCGGCGAAAGGCGTCAATGAGCTTGTAGCGGGCAATCGCATAGACCCATGGCGTCACGGGCGCGTTGTCCCGCCATGTATGGCGCTTCATGTGGATCGCAAGCAGCGTTTCCTGCACGACATCCTCTGGGTCGATTCCGCCCTGCACGATCCTTCGGCGGGCGAAGCCCCGCACGAGATTGGCTGCCCTCAGGAGGAATTCGCCATAGGCTCGTTCGTCTCCCGCGATTGCGGCCTGCAGCAGCCGGGCAAGTTCGCTTTCGTCCCTCCCGTCCAAGCCTGCATTCCTCCCAAATTACGTTCATGCACAGCCTTTTGTTACATGGCTGGCAAGATTTGGTTCAATCGATGGAAGGTATCGATCACCAAATCGTGTTTCCGAGAAGATGTAACACATGGACTACCCGGATCGAACTGGCAATCGTGCGCCTGCACGACGGCGCGCGGAGCAACCAACAGAAGGAGAGAATCATGTCTGCGAGATCAATCGTGAGCGCGGCCTTCGTGGCCGCCGCCGTTTCAACCGCCCTTGCATCCTACGCCGCCGCCGCGCCGATGACGGAAGCAGAGGCAAAAGCGGCAGTCGCTGCGGGCAAAGAGAAGTGCTACGGCGTCGCGCTCAAGGGTCAAAACGACTGCGCCGCCGGACCGGGCACCACCTGCCAGGGCACCTCCACCGTCGACTTGCAAGGCAATGCCTGGAAGTTTGTGCGGGGCGGCACCTGCGCCACGCTGGAGCTGCCTGGTGGCCTCAAAGGCTCGCTCGCGGCGTTGACACGCAACGTTCCGAAGTAAGCACCGAAACCAGCCGGAAAGCGGAGGCCGAAATGAACGAGGTTGCGACGCGGCCAAATTCGAGCGCGTCCGGAACGCCCCGCTTTCCGGCGCATCCCTTTGTCGGCCTCGCAGGCACCAGCCTTAAGCACGAGCATTTGCCGGCGATCCTTGCCGACGGGACGCAGGCCGGTTTCTTTGAGGTTCATGCCGAAAACTATATGGGCGCCGGTGGCCCGCCACACGATGTGCTGACGCGCATGCGCCGCGACCACCCGCTGTCGCTTCACGGCGTGTGCATGTCGATCGGCGGATCGCAGCCGCTGGACAAGGCGCATCTTGGGCGTTTCAAGGCGCTTGTCGATCGCTACGAGCCGGCGCTTGTTTCCGAGCACCTCGCTTGGGCGACGCACGCCACCACCTTTTTCAACGACTTGCTGCCACTGCCTTATACGCAGGCCACATTTGCCCGCGTCGCCGATCACATCGACGAAGTGCAGGAGAGGATCGGGCGCCCGATCCTGCTCGAGAATCCGTCGACCTACGTCATCTTTCCGGAATCGACGATCAGCGAAACAGATTTCATTCGCGGGCTGGTCCGGCGCACCGGATGCGGCCTGCTGCTCGACGTCAACAACGTCTTCGTCTCGACCGCCAATCACGGCTGCTCCGCGCTTTCCTATCTCGCCGATTTTCCGCTCGAACATGTGGGCGAGATCCATCTGGCAGGGCATGCCGAACAGGCGGACGACGAGGGCGATCTTCTGCTGATCGACAGCCATGACCGCCCGGTCGCCGCCGCGGTCTGGAAACTCTTCGACATGGTGATCGGCCGATGCGGACCGATTCCGACGCTTGTCGAATGGGACAGCGACATACCCGAATGGCCCGTCCTCAAGGCGGAGGCCGCCTCCGCGCAGGCGATCCTCGACCGCCACGCGCATAGTCTCATGCTCGGCAAAGCGCATGCTGCCCGTTGAACGCCGCGAGGAAGATTTCGGCGATAAACTCGGCTATGCGAGAGCCTTCGCCCCAGCGCTGCTCGACCCCGATCGAGCGGCGCCTTCTTCGGTCTCCGGGCCGAACGGCAAGGCGGCAAGGAAACGCTACAACGTCTATCGCAACAACGTCACGGTCAGTCTCATCAACGCACTGGCGGCGACGTTTCCGGCCACGCGGCGCATTACCGGGCCGGATTTCTTCCGCGCGATGGCGCGCTTCCATGTGCGAGCCACACCGCCGACCTCGCCGCTGCTGTTCGAATATGGCCGCGACTTTCCCGAGTTCATCGAACGCTACGAATATGCAAGGTCGATGCCGTGGCTGGCGGATGTGTCGCGGATCGAGCGTGCATGGCTCGACGCTTACCATGCCGCCGACGCGGAGCCGTTGGCGCCGCAGGCCCTGGCTTCGATCGCCGCGGAACGGCTCTCCGATACTGTCGTGACGCCGCATTCTGCGACGCGGATCGTGCGCTCGTGCTTTCCGGCAGTCACCATTTTCGCGGCAAACAGGAGCGACGGTCCGGTCGGCCGAATCGAGGCGACCGAGCCGGAGGATGCGCTCGTGACCAGGCCCCATTTGGCGGTCATCGTGCGGCGCCTTCCAGCCGGAGGCGCGGTCTTTCTGACATGCCTCATCGCGGGCGAACCGCTCGGCGCGGCCGCCGCGGCAGCGCTTGCCAAGAGCCCCGAGTTCGATCTTCCCGCCAATATCGCCGGGATGCTCGCGGCGGGCGCATTCACCGCGATCCATCAGGGAAGGTGATCGCGATGGCTCTTGAACGGCAACCCGCCGGCAGCGACAGACGGCAAGGAATCGGCGGCCTCGTGGAACGAGTAAATGCCATCGTTTGCGCGATTGCCCGACCGTCTCTGACCCAGCTCGCCTTGCGCTTCGGACTCGCGGTCCCGTTCTGGCGGTCCGGCATCAACAAATGGGACGGTTTCCTGCAGCTGAACGATGTCGCTGTGCTGCTCTTCAGCTCGGAGTTCAAACTGCACCTGCCGGGCGGCCCTTATGCCTTCCCCGCGCCCGGCGCCATAGCATTCGCCGCCGGTTCGGTGGAAATCCTGCTACCTATCCTTCTCGTTCTCGGCCTGGCAACACGATTGGCCGCGTTGGGACTCCTGGTGATGACGCTGGTCGTGCAGCTAACTGTGCCGGATGGCTGGCCGGTGCATGTAACGTGGGCAGCAATGGCACTCGGCATCATGGCGTGGGGGCCGGGGCGCGTTTCGCTCGATCACTTGATAGAGCGGCGCAAAGGATGAGCTTCTGTCAGTCGGGGCCGGTTCCGCATTTGGGCCGTCATCGGCTTATCCGGCCGGACTCAGCCTTGCCGTACAGCTGCTTGATACCAGAACGAAAACCGCAACTGTTGGCGCGCCGACGTAGTGACGCTCGCTGCGGCCGCGGCCATACGGCGTCCGAGCGCCGCATGGGGGCAAATACCCCTGCAAGTGGTCGATATATAGCGTGTCGGTAGCAAGTTAAAATGTCCGGGTTTGGTAGCAGATGATTTGTCTGCTGCTTCGCCCCACCGTCGGCCTTGTCCGTCACCCCCCTCGCGCGGCAAGATGTTCGCATTCATCAGACGAATAGGGGGAAACCGTGACCGCTCTCAGACTCGCATCCTTGTTCACCGCCGCGGCCTTGGCCGTCGGCGCGCCGCTCGCCGCCTCCGCCCAGACCACCGAGCTCACCATGTACTATCCGGTGCAGGTCGGCGGCCCGGTCACCAAAATCATCGACGAGTATGTCGAGGCCTTCGGCAAGGCCCATCCCAACATCAAGGTGACGGCGGTCTATGCCGGCAGCTACGCCGAGACCCATACGAAGACGCTGACCGCGTTGCGCAGCTCGGCGCCGCCGCATTTCGCCGTGCTGCTCGCCGCCGATCTCCACTCCTATATCGACAATGACCTCATCGTCCCGGTGGATGAGATGCTGACTGCGGCGCAGGACAAGGCCTGGCTTGCCAGCTTCTACCCCGCCTTCCTCGCCAATAGCCGCGCCAAGGGCAAGGTGTGGAGCGTGCCGTTCCAGCGTTCGACCGCGGTCATGTACTGGAACAAGGAGGCGTTCAAGGAAGCCGGCCTCGATCCCGAGAAGCCGCCGCGCACCTGGGCCGAGATGGCGGCGATGGGCGAGAAACTGACCAAGCGCGACGCCTCCGGCAATGTCGCGCGCTGGGGCGTAAGGATTCCCTCCTCGTCCGGCGGCGCGCAGTGGATGTTCGGCGCGCTCGCCTACCAGGCCGGGCAGGTGCTGATGAACGAGGACGGCACCGAGACCTATCTCGACGCGCCGAAGACGGTCGAGGCGCTGCAGTACTGGCTCGACCTGTCGAAGAAGTACAAGGCGCAGCCCGAAGGCGTGGTCGAATGGGCCACGGTGCCGACCGCGTTCATCGAGGGCACGGCGGCGATGATCTGGCACACGACGGGCAATCTCACTTTCATCCGCGAACGCGCCAAATTCGATTTCGGCGTCGGCCAGCTTCCCGGCAAGGACGGGCCGCGCTCGGTGGTCGGCGGCGGCAATTTTTACGTCTTCAGCTCGACCACGCCGGCGCAGCGCAAGGCCGCGCTCGAGTTCATGAAGTTCGTGACGACGCCGGAGATGGCGGCCGATTGGAGCATCCGCACCGGCTATGTCGCGGTGCGGCAGGCCGCCTACGACACGCCGGCGATGAAGGAATATACCGCCAAGGTGCCGGCGGCGATTGTCGCCCGCGACCAGATCCCGGTCTCCACCGCCGAGATCTCGGTCACCGACAATCAACGCGTGTGGAAGATCCTCAACGACAGCATCCAGTCAGTGCTGACCGGCCGGGCGACGCCGGAAGCGGCGCTCGCCGCGGCGCAGCAGCAATCCGCCGCGGCGCTCAAGAAGCACTGAACGGCGTTCGCCGAATTTGTCAGGAGGGGCGGAGTCCAACCCGCCCCTCCTGACGCATCGTCGCGACTCATCGTTTCGGCTCCTTGTAGCCCGGCGGCTCGGCGCCGCCGCCCATGCCCATCTGGCTCCAGAACATGCGCTGCATCTGCTCCCAGCCCTGCACCGAGGCCGGCAGCCAGGTCTTCATCATCGTCTCCGGATCGACCGCCTGCAGCCATTGCTCCATGCGCTCCTGCATCTGCGCCATCAGCGCCTTCTGCATCGGCTGCACATCGGGCATGCCGAAGAACACGCGCGCCTCTTCAGGCGTACAGTCGATGTCGATCGTCACTTTCATATTTTCCTCCGCCGCCGAATCGGCGCCGCAAAATTTCCGAACATGAAGCGTTGTTCCGCGGCGTGCCCGGCCCTATTGTCGATAGGACAAGGTATGACATCATGGCCGCCACTGGCAAATTTCCGTCGCGCCTCCAAGTCCCGGGAGCTTCAATGCTGCCGCCCGAGAACTTGCTGAAGCACGAGACGAGTCCCTATCTGCTGCAGCATAAGGACAACCCGGTGCATTGGCGCCCGTGGGGCGAGGCGGCGCTGACCGAGGCGCGCGCGGCCAACAAGCCGATCCTGCTGTCGATCGGCTACGCCGCCTGCCATTGGTGCCACGTGATGGCGCATGAGAGCTTCGAGGCGGAAACGACCGCGCGCCTGATGAACGAGCTCTACGTCAATATCAAGGTCGACCGCGAGGAGCGGCCCGATCTCGACGCGATCTATCAAGCGGCGCTGGCGCTGCTCGGCGAGCAGGGCGGCTGGCCGCTCACCATATTCCTGACGCCGGCCGGCGAGCCGTTCTGGGGCGGCACCTATTTCCCGCCCGCCCCGCGCCACGGCCGCGCCGCCTTCCCCGACGTGCTGCGCGGCATCGCCGGCGCCTGGCGCGACAAGCAGGACCAGGTGCGCAAGAACGTGACCGCGCTGCTCGCCGCGCTCAAGCAGCATGCGCGGCCCAAGGCCGGCGGCGCGATCGCGATCGAGCTCATCGACCAGGTGGCGCAGCGCCTGGCGCAGGAGGTCGATGCCATCCATGGCGGCATCGACGGCGCGCCGAAATTTCCGCAGCCGGCGATTTTTCATCTGCTGTGGCGCGGCGCGCTGCGCCTCGGCAATGCCGAGCTCGGCTACGCCGTCACGGTGACGCTCGACCGCATGTCGCAGGGCGGTATCTACGATCATCTCGGCGGCGGCTACGCGCGCTACTCGACCGACCCGCAGTGGCTGGTGCCGCATTTCGAGAAGATGCTCTACGACAACGCCCAGCTCGTCGACCTGCTGACGCTGGTCTGGCAGGAGACGAAATCGCCGCTCTACGCGGCGCGCGTCGCCGAGACGGTCGGCTGGCTGGAACGCGAGATGATGGCCGAAGGCGGCTGCTTCGCGGCGACGCTCGACGCCGACTCCGAGGGCGTGGAAGGCAAGTTCTACGTCTGGACCGCGGCCGAGATCGACGCGCTGCTCGGTCCCTTGAGCGCCAGGTTCGACGAGACCTACGACGTGACGCCGGAGGGCAACTGGGAAGGCCAGACGATTCTCAACCGCATCAAGGGCATGCTGCTCGGCGACGCGGAGGCCGAGGATCGGCTCGCCCGCTGCCGCGAGATTCTGCTGGCGGCGCGCGGCAAGCGGGTGCGGCCCGGCCGCGACGACAAGGTGCTCGCCGATTGGAACGGCTTGATGATCGCGGCGCTGGCCCGCGCCGGCATCGCCTTCGATCGCGCCGAGTGGATCGCGCTGGCCACCGGTGCCTTCGACGGCGTGCGCCGGCATCTCATTCAGGCGGATGGCCGGCTCGCCCACAGCTACTGCCGCGGCCGCGTGCAGACCATGGCGACGCTCGACGACTACGCCAACATGGCGGGCGCCGCGCTGGCGCTGCATGAGGCGACCGGCACGGCCGACTATCTGGCGCAGGCCGAGGCGTGGGTGAAGACGGCTGACGCGCGCTACTGGGACGCGGCCGAGGGCGGTTATTTTTTCACCGCCGACGATGCCGCGGACGTCATCGCCCGCAGCAAGAACGCGCACGACAACGCGGTGCCGGCCGGCAACGGCACGCTGGCGGCGGTCAATGCGCGGCTCTACTACCTCACCGGCAATGCCGCCTATCGCGACCGCGCCGCCGCCACCATCGCCGCCTTCGCCGGCGAGCTCGAGCGCAACTTCTTCCCCTACGCGACCCTGCTCAACGCCGCCGAGCTGCTCGCGCAGCCGCTGCAGATCGCCATCGCCGGCAGGCGCGGCGAGCCGGCGGCCGAGGCGCTGCGGCGCGCGGTGGCCGGCGCCTCGCTGCCCAATCTGGTGCTGCAGGTGGTGGCGCCCTGCGCCGCGCTGCCCGCCGGCCATCCGGCGCAGGGCAAGGGGGCGGTCGACGGCAAGCCCGCCGCCTATCTCTGCCGCGGGCCGGTGTGCTCGGCGCCGTTCACCGATGCCGCGGCGCTGGCGGCGGAACTCAAGCGGCGGTAGACCCCGGTTATCGTCTCGCGCGGTTGGCGGTCGGCAGCGCCGCACGGAAGTTCGTACGAAGCCGCAGGAACGCCCGGCGCAAGGCGCCGGCGACGCGACGGCAGCCGAGGCTTGCCAGCCGTGCCATCTCCACGCTGCGCAGGCTTCGCGTCTGGCGGTGAATTTCGTAGGAATTCGGAACGTGCATGTCAGGCTCCCGGAACTCTGTCGCGGCGGCATCCTCGCCGAGCGTGCGGAAGCGACTTTAGGAACGGGAGGAAATCTCGTATAATGAATTATTAGGAATATTAAATTCTCCGGTAGAGAACTATGGAATTGTCGGATCTCCGCGTGTTCCGCGCCGTCGTGCAGGAGGGCGGCATCATCCGCGCCGCCGAGCGCCTGCATCGCGTGCAGTCGAACGTGACGACGCGCATCAAGCAGCTCGAGCAGAAGCTCGGCGTCGATTTGTTCATCCGCGAGGGGCGGCGCCTCCGGCTTTCGCCGGCGGGCACGGTGCTGCTCGGCTACGCCGAGCGCTTGCTGTCGATGGCTGAAGAGGCGCGCGAGGCGGTGCACGAAGGGCGGCCGCGCGGCACGCTGCGGTTGGGCGCCATGGAAAGCACCGCGGCGGTGCGGCTGCCGCGCCCGCTCAGCCTGCTTCACGCGCGCTACCCGGAGGTGGCGGTCGAGCTGCATACCGGGACGCCGCAGGATCTGACGGCGCAGGTGCTTGCCGGCGAGCTTGACGCGGCGCTGGTTCTGGCGCCGGTCGCCGATGCCCGCCTCGAATCGCTGGAGGTTTTCGCCGAGCAGCTGGTGATCATCGCGGCGGCCGCGCATCGGCGCATCGGCGCGCCCGCGGACGTGACCAAGCGCACCTTGCTGGCCTTTCATCCGGGCTGCCCGTATCGGCAGCGCCTGGAGGATTGGTTCACCAGCGGCGGGGTTCCGGTGGAGCGCCTCGTCGAGCTGGCGTCCTATCACGTCATGCTCGGCTGCGCCGCGGCCGGCATGGGCGTTGCGCTGCTGCCGCGCAGCGTCGTCGATGCCTATGCCGAGCGCGTGCGGCTCAGCATCCACCGCCTCGCGCCGCCCTATCACACCACGCGCGTGTTGCTCATCTGGCGCAACGGGCCGACGCCCGCGAAGTTGCGTGTTCTGGCCGAACTCCTGGTGGCGCGGCCAGGGCGTGGCGGGCGCCGCATGCCGCCCGGTTCGAGCGGTGCCCGGCTGCGACCTCAGCCCGGCGCGGCGCGGCCTTCATAGAGATAGGCGAGTACCCTCGGCCCCGGCGCGTAGCCGGTCTCCATCTTGCCGACGCGAAAGCCGGCGCTTTCGATCAGCGCGGCGATCGGCCGGTTCATGTGACAGCCGCCGGTCAGCCGCGTCCAGGCTGGATCGAGCCGGTCCTGCCATTTCCGCACGCCGGCCTCCGGCGCCAGGCCGTGTTCGACGAACAGGAGCTGGCCGCCCGGTCTGAGCACGCGGCGCATTTCGGCCAACGCCTCGAGCGCCTTGGGAATCGTGCACAGCGTCCAGGTGGTAACCACCGTGTCGACGCTGCGGCTGTCGAGCGGAATGGCCTCGGCCGAGCCCTCGATGAACGTCACCGGCACCGTTGTGCGTTCGGCGGCGCGCCGCGCCATGGCGACGAGCCGCGGCGCCGGCTCCAGGCCGAGGATCTCGCGCGCCCGCGGCGCGTAGAAGGGCAGATTGAGGCCCGAGCCGATGCCGATCTCCAGCACGCGGCCTGCCGCCGCGGCAATGACCCGCTCGCGGTAAGGGACGAGCCGGCGATTGCGCATCGACAGATGGCAGAGATGCGGCAGGATGCGGTCGCGGTAGAAGCCCATGCGTACTTTTCGCTGGTGGGTCGGGACAAGTCTACCGTCATATGGTAACTCGCCGTCGCTTGGACCATGGATGCGGTCACGCGAGCCCGCGCACGCACTATTCGCCGCGGGCCGGTGTGCTCGGCGCCGTTCACCGATGCCGCGGCGCTGGCGGCGGAGCTGAAGCGGCGCGGCTAGACGTCGCGGCCGTGCCGTGCGTGGCGACGGCGAACACCGATCATCGGCGCCAACGCGCCGAGCAGGATCAAGAGCGTCGCCGGCTCCGGCACGTCGACGGCTAGATCGACGGCCACATCCGTCGCGAGAAGACCGGAACTCTGCGCGGCGGAGGCGGTCAGACTCGTGCTCGAGAATCCGCCGATGACGCTGTCGATCCACGAGTTGAATTGCGAGACCCGCGTCCAGCCGCCGACATCGCCATAGTCGGAATCCGGGTTGCCGTCGAGACGGCCCCAACCGAACGAGGTGATGCCGACGAGAAAATTGATCCCGCCGATGTTCTCGAACAACCCGCCGCCGCTGTCGCCCGGCGCGATGAGGGATTCGAGACCCAGTGGGTCTTTGCTGCCGAAGTTATTGTCCGAGGCCAAGTTTGAATCGAAGTCGGCGAGCAGGATGCGGCTCGTCTGACCGGGCGTTCGATAGGTCGCGTCGACCATGTTCTGGCCGGCACGCTTCAGGCCGTCCCAGATCGTGGCGCCGGTGGACCCGGTTCCGGTCATACCGAAGCCGACCTCGGTGCCGACGCCTCCCAGCTCGCTGGTGCCGGTGTAGCGCTGTGCGACGGCGCAGGTGCCGCCGCTGACGCAGCTTTCACTGGTGCCCAGATGGATCAGGCCGATGTCGTAGCCCAGGCTGAGATTGCCGTTCCATCTCGGGTTCGAATACCATTGGCTGGCGCTGACGCCGCCGGACCGCGTGAAGTTGGTGCCGCCGCTATCGAGAAAGAATGTCAGCGAAGTCGCGCCCGAGGTCACATGCCCCGCGGTCAGCACCCAGCCCGGCGCGATGAGAACGCCTGAAGCGGCGAAGGCGCCCTGACTGTCCGTGCCGTAGATCTGCCCGACGCTGCTATAGCTGTTCGCCAGATTGGTATACAGGCTGTCCGCCGTGCCGTCGCGGATGACCAGCGCGCCCGCCGGCGCCGCCAGCGTCATTCCGGCCAGCGCGGCACCCAAGATCGTCAGAACTTTGTTGCGCATCGCACACCCCTTGCTAGGCCGATCGTCGGCCGCCGCTATCCGCAGCCATCTCACCGTATTTCCAAGCAAATTCCACGCCAGCGGCATCTCGGCGACTGAATATTGTAATATCAAATAGTTATTTGCTTCAACAACGATCCCCTCGACCCGCGACTGTAAACGCCGCCGACATGCTGTCGGCGGATTTGACAGTTGGCGCCGCCAGGGCCCGCTAGCTAAGTCTGGTCACGGATCGTCGGGCGCCGGCGGCGAAGCCGGAGAGGAGGATGCCCGCGATCATGTGCGTCAGCGGCGACGTGCGGAAGACGACATCGTCCGACCGCTCCGGCACCTCGCTCTCGCGCAGGAATTTCATGGCTATTTCTTGTCGGCAAGCCAGGCGGAATAGGCCAGCCCATGCGCGCCGTGCTCGTCGAAAAACTGCGCGCCGTCGCGGGTGAACACCGCGACCTTGCCGACCGTGGGAAACCGCGCGACTTCCAGCTCGGTCCGCTCGCCGCCCATGAGATAGACGAGGTCGCGTGCGCCGGTGTTGGTCAGGTGGTGGATCGTGCCGTCGACGGGAAAGCCCATGTAGTCGCCGGGGCCGACCTCGACGCGCGCATCGCCGATCTGCGCCAGCCCTTCGCCATCGAGGATGAACACCCACTCCTCCTGCGAGGCGTGGGCATGCGGGATGAAGCTCTCCCTGCCCGGCGGCACGCGGGTGAGCTGCAGATGCGCGCGCTTGATGCCAACGCTGTCGCTGACGCGGTGGATGAACACCTCGGAATTGGGGTTGAGCGGATGGCGGATATGCGCCGCCGCGTCGGCCGCGAGCTGCCGCGTCCGCACAAGATGTTTTGGATCTCCGGCCATCGTCAACTCCGTTTGCGACTGAGGTGCGGCGGATGATGGCACAAGGCGGATCGTCGGCAACCTGCATTCGCGTGGAGTCCTGAATCTGTTTGACCGTCACCCTTCGAGACACCCCTGACGCCGCCGTTGGCGTCGTCAGCCTCATGCTGAGGAGCGAAGCGCCTCGAAGCAACGAGGACGCGGGGCTCCTCAGGCTGAGGTCAAACTGAGACACCGCCCCGCGCGGGCGCCCCTTGCGCGGCGCGCCGCCGCAATGGCAAGTTGAGCGCGAATTTGCGGCAAGGGAGGACGATAGATGGCCGAGATCACGGTCAAGGCGAAGGACGGCGGCAGCTTCATGGCCTATCACGCGGCGCCGGCGGCGAAGACGGCGCCGGGCATCGTGCTGATCCAGGAAATCTTCGGCGTCAACAAGGTGATGCGCGATCTCGCCGACGGCCTCGCCAAGCAGGGCTTTCACGCGCTGTGCCCCGATCTGTTCTGGCGGCAGCAGCCGGGCATCCAGATCACCGACCAGACCGACGCCGAGTGGCAGCAGGCCTTCGGCCTCTACAAGGGCTTCAACGAGGCCAAGGGCGTCGACGATCTGGCGGCGACGCTCGACGCGCTGCGCAAGCTGCCGGGCTGCAGCGGCAAAGCGGGGGCGGTCGGCTATTGCCTCGGCGGCAAACTCGCCTATCTCATGGCGACTCGCTCAAGCATCGATGCCGCGGTCGGCTATTACGGCGTCGGCATCGAGGGCGCGCTCGGCGAGGCCAAGTCGATCAAGAAGCCGCTGATGCTGTACATCGCCGAGAAGGATTCCTATTGTCCGCCCGAGGCGCAGGCCAAGATCAAGCAGGGCCTCGGCGGCAACAAGCTGGTGACCTTGCACACTTATGCCGGGCAAGAACATGGCTTCGCCCGCATCGGCGGCAAGCACTACGGCAAGGCGGCGGCCGACCAGGCCAACGCCCGCACGGCGGAATTCTTCAAGAAGCATCTGGCGTAGCGGCCGGCAAGCCGCCGAAACAACTGATACAGAAAACGATCGCGCGCGACATCGCCCGGTGATGCCGCCGGGCGATGCTGGCCTCTCCATTCCTTCGTCTGTCACAGGGCGATAGAGGCCGGACATGAGATATCTGCTGAACCTGCCGTTGCTCGGCGCGGCTTACGCCATCGGGCGATTCGCCTACGTCGCCTGCCTGCAGCAACCGCAAGGCGGCTGGGCCCACCTCAACATGGGCATCGATGCGCTGCTCACGGTTGTCGCGCTGTGGGTCCTGCTCGGCCTCGCGTTGGCCGGCTGCGCCACGATCGGCGCGCTCGACTGGCTGCCGGTGTCTGGAAAGGTCGCGCGCTTTTTCGCGGTGGCAGCCTGCTACGCGGCGCTCGTTCTTCTGTTCATCGTTCCGTTCGTTCTCGCTGTCGACGACATCGGCACGTCGCGCGAACTACGGGGCTCTCCGGATATCGCCGCGTGGGCGGCGCGCTTCGCCGCTATTGCCATGCCGCTCGTGCTGCTCGTTTGTCTCTTCTGGCTCGTCAATGCGCCGCCGGCGTTGCGCGACCTGCCGGCGATGCGGCAGGCGATGCTCGGTGCGCTTGCCGCGACCATGGTCATCGCCGCGTGCGTTGCGGTCGGTTCCTACGCGGAGACGATCCTGAATGCGATCCGACCGGAACGCGCGGCGAAGCGCGAAGCCGCCAATCGTCAGGCGCGCGCCGAGCAGACGGAAACGCGGCTGCGCGGCTCGTTTCGCGCGCTCAGCCCCGCCGACCCGCTGAAGAAATGGGCCGGCTATACAACCGATGCGGCGCCGATGGATCTGCGCCACGAGGCGCTGCAGATGATTGCCGCGCGTCCCGGCCTCGCGGCGGAACTTGCGGCGTTGCTGGCAGGCGACGATGTCTACTGGGCCGAATGGGCGTTGTGGCTGATTCGCTGTGCGCCATTCACGCCGTCGGCGGCGCTCGATGCGCCGGTGCGCCGGGCGCTGGCCGTCGTCGCCGACGATCTGCGCCAATCGACCGCGCAGGCCGTGGCCGACGCGCGCGACCGCTATGTCGATGTCCGCTACCGCTACCGGCTGGCGCTCGTCGTCAACGTCGCATTGCGCATGGCCGAGAGCGCCGGCGTCGATTTGCGCGATGCGCTGCACGTCATGCTGCGGACCGTCGTCGAAATCCATCCGCGATCGGATGCGGCGCAATATTACCCTCAAGAGATCGCCGACGCCGAACGCCGGATCGCGGCGATCTTGGCTGCCGCAATATAGCCGCGGCCACTTCGTCTCTCCTACCGTGCCGGCTTTCCGCAAGCGCGCTGTGGCAGCCGGCCGGCCGGTCGTGCTATCTCCGCACCTACGGAGAGGCATAGAAACCGAAGGAATCATCCATGACCAAAGCGATCCGCATTCATAAGACCGGCGGCCCCGAGGTGATGCAGTGGGAGGACGTGACGCTCCCCGCGCCCGGCCAGGGCGAGGCGCGCATCAAGCACAATGCGGTCGGCCTCAATTTCATCGACACCTATCACCGCAGCGGCCTCTATCCGCTGCAACTGCCGATCACCATCGGCAGCGAGGGCGCCGGCGTGGTCGAGGCGATCGGCCCCGGCGTCACCGAGGTCAAGGTCGGCGACCGCGTCGCCTACGGCAACGCGCCGATCGGCGCCTATGCCGAGGCGCGCATCATCCCGGCCGGCCGTCTCGTGAAGATTCCCGACGGCATCAGCGACAAGCAGGCCGCCTCGATGATGCTCAAGGGCATGACCTCGTGGTATCTCGTGCGCCGCACCTATGCGGTGCAGAAGGGCGACACCATCCTGATGCACGCCGCCGCCGGCGGCGTCGGCCTCATCGTCTGCCAGTGGGCGAAGCACCTCGGCGCCACCGTCATCGGCACGGTCGGCAGCGCCGACAAGGCGAAGCTGGCCAAGGCGCATGGCTGCGACCACGTCATCCTCTATCGCGAGACGAATTTCGTCGACGAGGTGAAAAAGATCGCCAAGGACGGCTTGCCAGTGGTCTATGACGGTGTCGGCAAGGACACCTTCCTGCCGTCGCTCGATTGCCTGCGCCCGCGCGGCCTGATGGTGACCTTCGGCAACGCCTCGGGCGCGGTCGCGCCGTTCAATGTCGGCATCCTGTCGCAGAAGGGCTCGCTGTTCCTGACGCGGCCGACGCTCGGCCATTACGTCGCCAAACGCGAGGAGCTGGTGGCGGCGGCGAACGAGCTGTTCGACGTGGTGAAGAAGGGCGCGGTCAAGATCGAGGTCAACCAGACCTACCCGCTC
>JACQDQ010000377.1 GCA_016201015.1 Pseudomonadota bacterium
CGACGCTGCCCAGCGACAGCGTTGCCGACGACACGGTCCCTGCCGTATCGCCCGAGCGATAATTGATCGTCGCGGCGACCCGCGATGCGCTGGCGCTCGTTTGCACGGAAACATCGTTGGGCGAATTGTTGAGGTTCGCGAGCAGATAGAAGGTCGGCACATTGCCGCTGGCCGCCTTCGTCTCGCCGACGCCGCCGATATAGCCGTTGAGGCTCTGATCGCTCCGAACGTTCAGGCTGACGGCTGGATCCGTCAGTGTAGCGACGTGATTGAAGCTATAGTTGACGGTCGGCTGATTGGCCGTCGACTCCTTGGCCGTGCCGCCGGCGGCGCTGTTGCTATCGAGCACGAAGTTGGTGGCCTTCGTCGCACCAAACGTCTGATTGCCGGCGCTGTCCGAGACGCCAGCGATGCCTGAGCTGACGAAGGTGGCTCCGGCCGTCGCCGAGGTGCGCGAAGAACCTGCCATGTTCCCGATGAACGTCGCCTTGCCGCCAGCGCCGCTGACCACATCGACGGTGATCAAGCTAATCACTGATTTTTGCGCGGCGCCCTGTCCGTCGATCCCAACCACCACGTCAACACCGCGTCCGCTGTCGCCGGGCGTGGCGGGCGTGACCAGCACCAGTTGAGACGACGCCAGGTTGTTGATCTGTCCCGACACGCCGGGGCGGACAAACGGAACGTTCGTCTGAAAGAACGGATCGGTCTTCAGAGCGTAGCCGTAGGCGCGCAGGCTGGTGGCATCGAGCAGCTCGCTGCCGGCCACGGGCGTGCCACCGATGACGAACGCGCCATTGCCGTTCGATTGCAACAGAGCGATCTCGAAGAAGCGACTGCCGGGCTGGATCAGCGAGCCAAAGCCGCTCGAGATCCCTCCGAACGGCGTGACGACGCCCGTGGGATTGACGACGATCGCGCCGACGGCATCGACAGTGCCGATCGGAAGCACCAGCGAGTTGGCGACGCCCGCGAGATCGGCGGTAAGCTGACCGTTGGTGATCTTGCCTGTCGCAAAGGTACGATTGAAATTGGCATCGGAGTCGTTGACGGTCCCGAACGCGGTGGTGCCGCCGGTCGTCGCCTTGTAGCGGCCCGAATAGGTGAGCGTCGTCGTTGTGCCGCCGGTGGCCGGCGGAGTGGTTGTCGTCGGCGGAGTCGTAGTTGTCGGTGGAGTCGTCGTCGGCGGGGTCGTCGTCCCGCCGGTACCGCCGGTACCAGCGGTACCGCCGGTGCTGCCGCCGCCGTCGCTCGTCGCCGGAATCGGCGTTATCGTGCCTTCGCGAATAGTGTCGGTGTTTGAATTTTGGTTGGCCTGCCGAGCGGTGTCGGTCGTGCTACCGGCAGTCTGGGTAATCTGCGTCGTCGCCGTGCCGTTCGTCGGTGCGATCAAGGTCGGCGACACGTTCGAGTTCACTTGCGAAATGCCGGACTGCTGAACGCGCTGATCGGTCGGCTGTTCCTTGGACCCGCCGGTCCGGCCCGGCTGCCCTTCAAGCTGCGTCTTGAGCGAAGACTGCTCCTGCGAGGTCAGCCGCCGCACGACCGGTTGCGAGTTGGCGCCCTCGCTTGCCACCGCGAAGCCGGGCCGACGCACGCGCTCGACATTGCCATTGGGTGATCGGAACGTCAGCTCTTCGCCGAAGTCGAACGAGGCCACCGTCGCGCCGGTGCCCTGCGTCACCTGCACCGAGGTGATACCGCCACGAATGCCTATGGTCCCGGCGGGCGTATTGAGCGCCACGTTGCCTTGCTTGCTGACCTTGCCACCGACGTAGCGCAGTACGCCGCGCGTGACACTCGCCGTCATGCGGCCCGATCCCGTGTTCGGGTCGAACGTAAACTCGTCGAGGACGACGTCGGAATTCGGCCCGACCGTGAGCGACGACTGATCGGTAAAGAGCAGTTGGGTCTGGCCGTCCGTAGACGTCGCGATGCGCTCGTTGAAGGTTACGCCTTCGCCGACCGTGAGGGTGCGCGTCGTCAAGCCCGGTGGCGTTCCCGACACGGCCGGGTTCACCGCGCTGGTTACGCCAATCCGTTGTGGCTGTGCCACCGCAGGAAGCCAGCCCCACGCGATCAGGGTTGCACATCCCAACAAGAAAACAGCTAAGCGCCGCATCGCCAGTGCTCCTGTCAGAACCGTCGGGAAAGACCGAGTGTGAACGCCCAGTTCTTGTAAGCGAAGTTCGGCAGATTGGAGTCGATCACGAACCGCTGTATCTGCCCGATGGCGGACCAGTCATCGGTTACCGGCATCACGTTGAGCAGCCCTAGGCGCCATTCGCGATCGTGACGTGTCACGTTCGGATCGACAGAGGGATCGGGATCGTCATATTGGGTCCAGACCCGCGCCACGGTCGGCGAAATCATCCACGGTTGCGACGTGGCGATTTCGAACGGCCCGCGGTAGAGAATATTGTAGCCGAAGTAGAGGCCCTCGGCGCGGCGCGTCTGGAACCGCGCGCGCGTATCCTCGTATGTGAGTATCGTCCCAAGCTGAAGCTCCGTCCTGTCGCTCGTCGCGTAGCGTCCGCTGATATTGAGGTCGTATTCTTGACCGTTAAGATCGCGGGCGAACGGCCGATTGGAGTCGGTGCGGTAATTCTTGTCGCGGACCTCAAACGAGACATCGGTGGAAAGCTTGTTCGACCACTGCTTGCCAAGGCTGACACCAGTGCCAATCGTGTCGAAATAGCGCGCATCCGACAAATAGACGACGTTGCCCAGGACGTAGGGCCGCACATTGGCAGCGCCGGGGCCGAGCATGTTCACCGCAAAGCGTGGTCCTGAATTGAGTTCGAGCAGTCCAAGATCGAGGCGATTGACCCGCCGCTGATCGGCATAATAGCCGGTCAGATTCGATTCAATGACATCGCCCGACTGATTCTGCAGATCATAGATGTGCTGGACCGTGCCCGCGATGAACGGGTTTACATCGGATTTGCGTGCGAACTCGCTGTTGAGCACGGCATCGTTGCCCAACGCACGCACGCGATTGCCGTTCGGTCCGGCGCTGGCGTCCGATTGATATCGTCCGCCGAAGAAGACCGAGCCCGAGAACCGGCTTGGCGAGGCGCGCCGATCGATTTCGGCGAGATAAGTCGATACGCGCTCGCGCACGGCATCCGGCACATCCGGCCCCTCGATCGCACGCGTGAGATAGTCGCGCGCGACGTCATAGGAGCCCAGCCGGAAGTAGAGGATGCCTAATTCCAGTCGAACGCGCGGCAGATTCGGATTGAACAGCAGCATGCGCTCGAGCGCTGAAATCGCCGCTTCGAAATTCCCGGCGCGTACCGCTGTTTCAGCATATTTGAACGACAGGTCAAGATCCGCCGGGTCGCGCAGGACCTGCTCGAACAGACGATCGAGTTCCTCCTGCGCCGCCGGGTCGGTGGGAGTCTGGCCAGCGGCCGAAAAATTAATTGCTACCGCAATTATGATCCCGCCGAGACAATTGCCAAGAATGCGCAGCCGACGCTGGCCCGTCAACTTCAACCGACGGGCTCTCTGTAGCCAAGCCAGCATTATCGCCCTTCGCTCCAGTCCGGAGGGACCAAGCGGCATCGGTACGACCCGATTTAGCCGCAAATTCACCTTACTTTACCTCACTCGATCAAACTCATACAAACGAACCTTAAATAACGAAAAATAGCTATATGCGACAAGGTCCACGGTAATTCTCGGACTCGTCCATACCGAAAAATGACTATACCCGTACCGGTACCGTTTGGCATCAGTCAGAAACCTGGTGCCACTATTTGCTCCCGTCCCTAACTTATTGAATTACTTTAACTCCTGCACAACGAATGGCGGCAACGGGAGATCGGCCGCCAAGCGTTCCGCACGGCCCCCAATTCCACCTTGCGTTTGACGCCTGAGTCCGGCAGCAAGCGCAGCATGGCGCGCATTGTCATGGCCGATGACGGCATATCGTTCGACGGGCGCACCGCCGAGCTAGGCCCGCTTGGCGGTGCGGAGATAGCGTTCGCATCCCTGGCCGAGGCCCTTGCCGATCGTGGCCACGATGTGCGGGTGCGCAACAATTGTCGTCAGGCGATTAGCCACCGCGGGGTCGAGTGGGCGCCATTTGCGGCGGGCATGCCGGCTGCGGCCGACCTCTATATCGCCAACCGCGGACATCGCCTGCTAGCGCTGATGCCGGCTGCGCGGCGGCACATATTTTGGATTCACAACCCGGCAAGTTACTTGCTTAAGGCAAGGTATCTGCGGCGACTATGGCTGACGAAGCCTTGCATCGTGTTTAGCGGCGCCTATCACGCCGCGACATTTCCGTGGTGGGCACCGAGTGACGCGCGCATCATTATTCCCTATGGCATCGCCGGCGAGTTTCATGGC
>JACQDQ010000383.1 GCA_016201015.1 Pseudomonadota bacterium
CTCGCCCTTGGCGGGCGGGTCGCGCAGCACGTAGCCGCGGCCCCACACCGTCTCGATGTAGTTCTCGCCCTCGCAGGACGTCGCCAGCTTCTTGCGCAGCTTGCAGACGAACACATCGATGATCTTGAGCTCGGGCTCGTCGATGCCGCCGTAGAGATGGTTGAGGAACATCTCCTTGGTGAGCGTCGTGCCTTTGCGCAGGCTGAGCAGCTCGATGATGCCGTATTCCTTGCCGGTGAGGTGGAGCGGCCGGCTGTTGGCCTCGACCATGCGCGTATCGAGATTGACGGTGAGCTTGCCGGTCTTGATGACCGATTGCGAATGGCCCTTGGCGCGGCGGACGATGGCTTGGATGCGGGCAATCAGCTCGCGCTTGTCGAACGGCTTGGTCAAATAGTCGTCGGCGCCGAAGCCCAGACCCTTCAACTTGTCGTCGAGTTGGGACAGACCCGAGAGGATCAGGATTGGCGTCTTGATCCGCGCGCCGCGCAATCGCCGCAGCACTTCGTAGCCGTCGATGTCAGGCAACATCAGGTCAAGCACGATGATGTCGTAGTCGTAGATCTTGCCGATCTCTAGGCCATCTTCGCCGAGGTCGGTGGTGTCGCAAACAAATCCGCTCGACTTCAGCATCATTTCGATGCTCTTGGCGGTTGCCGAGTCATCTTCGATCAAAAGAACGCGCATTCTCGACCTCTCCAATATTGGCCGCGCTTTGTCTTAACCATAACACTACATTAATCGTTAAAAAAGCGTTTATCGGTTATTATATTCGAAAGGGCGCTTCCGAGGATCCCTTAACCCATTGCTGCAACTCATTTTTACCAAAGATTAAGCGAGTTGGCCGAGCATACGGCTCGCGGCGGTTCACGGTCGGAATTTCGGCGCAAACCGGCCATTTTCTGTCATGGCGATGCTGGCTCACGATCTATTGTCCGGATTGCAGCGTATTCACCCTTGCCGCTTCTATGGGCGGGTCACGGCTGTCCTTGGCATGCTGGTTGAGATCGGCGGCGTCGAGCACCGGCTGTCGATCGGTGGCCGCTGCGTGCTGCTGCCGCGCGACGGCCGCCGCGTTCCTTGCGAGGTGGTGGGGTTTCGCCACAACCGTGCGCTGCTGATGCCGTTCGGCGGGCTCGACGGCGTCGGCCTCGGCTGCAAGGCGATCATCGCCGACGCCGATCCCGTCATCTATCCGCATTCCGGCTGGCTCGGGCGCGTGATCAACGCGCTGGGTGAGCCGCTCGACGGACGGGGGCCGCTGCCGGGCGGCGGCCAGCCTTACGGCATCCGCGCGGCGCCGCCACCGGCACATGCTCGCCAGCGCGTGCACGGTAAAGTCGATATCGGCGTGCGGGCGATCAACACCTTTCTCACCTGCTGCCGCGGCCAGCGCATGGGCATCTTCGCCGGATCGGGGGTCGGCAAATCGACGCTGCTATCGATGATGGCGCGCTACACGGCGGCCGACGTTACCGTCATCGGCCTCGTCGGCGAACGCGGCCGCGAGGTGCAGGAATTTCTCGCCGACGATCTCGGCCCCGAGGGCCTGGCGCGCAGCGTGGTGATCGTGGCGACATCGGATGAATCGCCGCTGATGCGGCGCCAGGCCGCCAATCTGACGCTCGCCGTCGCCGAGTATTTCCGCGACCGCGATCAGGACGTGCTGTGCCTGATGGACAGCGTCACGCGCTATGCCATGGCTTTGCGCGAGATCGGCCTCTCGGCCGGCGAGCCGCCGACCAGCAAGGGCTACACGCCGTCGGTGTTCGCCGAGCTGCCGCGCCTGCTTGAGCGTGCGGGTCCCGGGATCGGCAAAGGCAGCATCACCGGCATGTTCACTGTGCTGGTCGAAGGCGATGATCACAACGAGCCGATCGCCGATGCCGTGCGCAGCATCGTCGACGGCCACATCGTGCTCGACCGCGCCATCGCCGAGCGCGGCCGCTATCCGGCGGTCAACGTGCTGCGCTCGATCTCGCGAACGATGCCCGGGTGCAATTCGGCCGAAGAGAACGACGTGGTGTCGCGCGCGCGGGCGTCCATCGCGCAGTACGAGGATATGGCGGAGATGATCCGGCCGCCACGCTGGCTGAGATTCTCAATGGCAAGCGCGCGTAGCAGGATCCAAGAATGAAGGCATTGCCCGCACTGGTGCGGCTGCATCGTTGGCAGCTCGATGAACGTCGCCGCGACGTGGCCGAGCTCGAGCGGCAGGCGGCCGAGCTGCAGGCGCAGCGTAGCGGCCTCGACACCGAGATGGCAGCGGAGCAGACGATCGCGCGTGCCGCCGGCCCCGGCGCATTTGCCTATCCCGGATTCGCCCAAGGCGTGATCGCCCGGCGTGCCTGGCTCGACGCATCGATCGCCGAACTCAATGACCGGACTGCGGCGGCGCGCGAGCGCCTGGATGCCCAGTTTCGCGAGCTCAAGCGCTACGAGATCGCCGAGGATAACCGGCAACGCCGTGCCCGCTACGCGGGTGAACGGCGGGCGCAGACGACGCTCGACGAGGTCGGCCTGGAAATGCATCGCCGCCGCGCGACCTGAGCCGCGCGGTCTCGTCGCCGGTTAGACCAGCAGAGCGGAGCCCGCGCCGAGAATTTCGTCGAGCGGCGAGACGGGGAACGTGGTCGCCGACTGAAAGGCCAGCCGGCCGCTCAGTCCGGCGGCGCTGCAACTGCCGGCGAAAAGCCGCCCCAAATCGCTCTGCACCGACTGCGGCAGATCGTCGTGCGTGCGCAAGATGAGGTCCAGGCTCGGCTTGTTGAGCAGGCCATCGAGCTGGACGGGTCCGAACTCGGTGAAGTCGCACTCGACGACGAACCGCTTGCCGGCGTCGTCGCGGCGCGGTGTGCTCGCCCGACGGCGGCGCGTGAATACGCGCAGCTGGTGAATCATATCCCCGGCGCAGATCGGAACGAAGGCGACCCGCCACTCGCTCGCGCTCGCCGCCGACAGCTTGGTCATCTCAGCCAGGTCGGTGTCGAGCCGCGCAATGAGATCGCCGCGGCCGGCTCGTTCCAGCACGTTCAGCGCCGGTCCGCCGAGCAGCGCGTGCGCATCGGGTGCCGCGCCGTTGGCGATATAGGACAAAATCTGAACGGCGAGACGCGGACCCGGGCGCGGCAGCGCTTGCTCGATCAGTTGCCGTACCGTCGGCTGCGTCGCGTCCGACAGCGTGGCGAGCGTCGCCTTCAGGGCCGGCCAATCATGCGCCAGCGCGGCTTGCGAGGCGCGGAGAACGGCCGGCGGATTTGCCATCGCCAGGCCGGTCGGCGGCGAGCCGGCCCCCGTCGTTGCAAACCACAGGCGGGCGCCGGGCTCGACCTGCGGCATGGCGTTGGAGAGGGGCACGGCAAGGCGGCCGAGCGGTGTGTCCACGACGGTGAGGCCGGAGGCGACGCGGCCGACCACCGTCGCCGGGATGATCGCGGTCTCTCCAGGCGCGGAGGACGCTGGCGGCGGTATCGGTGCATTCGGCATGCCTGCCTCGGTCGAGATCAGGCGCAACTGAACCTGCGTACCCACCGGTAGCGGCTTCGTAGGGACAACCGGCGCCGTGCCGGAGGGCGCGGGTGAGGGGCCGTCGCCGCGCGCTATGATTTCGGCCGCACCTTGCGGATTCAGTGATGGAGCCGCCGCGGCCCCGGCAGCGGCGAGCGGGCGCGGCGCTGGCGGCACCGCCGCATCCGAGGCAGGCGAAGGGGGCGGCAGCGGCGCCGAGCCGGCGGCAGTACGATAGGCAAGGTCGGCCTGGGCCACGGCGACGCGGGTGGGCGCCTCGTTTGCCGGCGGACCGGCCAGCGAAGGCGCGCTCGGCGTGGTCGTCGATGGCGATGTCGGCGCCGCGCCCGCAGGTCCGCTCGTCTCTGCAGTCACGCTGGTCACCAATAGCGGCCCAGTATTGCTCGGATCGGCTGCCGCAGGCGGAGATGCGGGTGGCGACAAGGTTGGTGTGGCGGACGCGGTTATCGGCGCTTGCCCTGGTTGTGTCTGCGGCGACGGGAAAACGGTGGCTGGAGAGCCGGTCGAGGGTGCTGTCGGCGCCGCGGCCACGGTTGTCGATGGATTGGCGCTTGGCGCGATGACGAAGGCGGTCAGCGTCGGCGCCGTGGTGATGCCGGGCGCGACGCTGATCGTGCCTGGCGCCGCCGGCGCGTGTCCTGGGACCTGTGGCTGGGCAGCGGCGGCCGGCGGCGGTTGTGCCGGCGCCGGCGTCCCGGGCGCCGCGGTGCCGGTGCGCGGCGGCGATGGCGTTATCGACAAGATCACGGCCTGGACCTGGGTGCCCACGGCCTGCACTTCGAGCATGACGGCGCTGCCGACCGGCGGCGGCGCCGGCGTGCGCAAAGTGACGATACCGGCGTCGGTGCGAAGCAGCGTCTGGCCGCGCGCGTCGCGGCCGACGACGATGCCTGACAGCAATGCCCCGGCGACCAGCTGACGCAACTCGCTCGGCAGCTGCGTCAGCAACACGGCGGCAAGCGCGGCTTGTCCGAGCTGCGCCTGCGGCGGCAGGGCGGGTGGCGAGAGAATAGTCGTCATGCCGGCTCCGCCTCCCTTAGATCGAGCCCACCGTCTTGATGCGCGCCTTGGGATGAATTTCGTTCTGCGACATGACCGTCGTCATCGGGCGGAAGCGCTCGACGATCGAGCGGATATAGGGTCGGGCGAGCGGGCTGGTGAGCAGCACCGGCGTCTCGCCCATCATCGCGTGGCGCTCGAAGGTCTGGCGCACCTTGGCGATGAATTCCTGCAGCCGGCTGGGCGCCATCGACAACTGCCGCTCATCGCCCTGGCCGATCAGGGACTCGGCGAAGGCCTGTTCCCATTCGGGCGACAGCGTTACGAGCGGAATGATGCCCGCGGCATTGGTATTCGTATCGGAGATGTGGCGGGCAAGCCGGGCGCGGACATGCTCGGTGATGGCGGTGACGTTGCGCGTGTGCGTGCACGCCTCCGATACCGCCTCGAGGATGGACTGCAGGTCGCGGATCGACACGCGCTCGGACAGAAGATTCTGCAAGACGCGCTGCGCGCCGCCGACCGTGATCTGCGAGGGAATGATGTCGGCGACGAGCTTTTGATGCTCGCGGCCGAGTTCGTCCAGCAGCTTCTGCGTCTCGCTGTAGGACAACATCTCCGCCATGTTGTCTTTGATGATCTCGGTCAGATGCGTGGTGATCACCGTCGGCGGATCGACCACGGTATAGCCCTTGAACATCGCCTCCTCGCGATGCGACTCGTCGACCCACATCGCCGGCAGGCCGAAGGTCGGCTCCTTGGTCTGCTCGCCGGGCAAGGCGATCGCCTCGCCGCGCGGGTCCATCACCAGCAGCGCGCTGGGCTGGATCTCGCCGCGGCCGGCGACGATCTCCTTGACGCGGATGACGTAGCCGGTCGACGGAAGCTGCATGTTGTCCTGGATGCGCACGGCGGGCATGACGAAGCCGATATCGCCGGCAAGCTGCCGCCGCAACGCCTTGATCTGGTCGGTCAGGCGCTGCCCCTTTTCGCTGTTGATCAGCGGCAGCAGGCCGTAGCCGAGCTCGAGGCGCAGAATGTCCATCTGCAACGCGGTGGCGATCGGCTCTTCGGCCGGCGGCGCCGGGGCATTGGCGGCCGCCGTCGCCGCCGCCTCCTGTTCGGTGCGCTGGCGCATCATGTAGTAGGCCAGCGAGGCGGCGCCGGCGGCGAGGCCGAGGAAGGGAACGGTCGGAATGCCGGGCATCATGCCCATGGCAATGGCCAGCACGGCCGACAGGCCGAGCGCCTTGGGATAGCCGCCGAGCTGGTTGAACATCGCCTTGTCGGCCGAGCCGATGACGCCGGCCTTGGAGACCAGCAGGCCGGCGGCGGTCGAGACGATGAGGCCCGGGATTTGGGCGACGAGGCCGTCGCCGACGGTGAGCAACGTGTATGTCTGGCTCGCCTGCAGCAGCGTGAGGTTATGCTGCAGCGTGCCGATGATGATGCCGGCGACGATATTGATGAAGACGATGAGAAGCCCGGCGATCGCGTCGCCGCGCACGAATTTGGCGGCGCCGTCCATCGAGCCGAAGAACGTGCTTTCGTCTTCGAGCGTCTGTCGGCGCTGGCGGGCGTCGGCTTCGTTGATGAGGCCGGCCGAAAGATCGGCATCGATCGCCATCTGCTTGCCGGGCATGGCGTCGAGGCTGAAGCGCGCCGACACCTCGGCGATGCGGCCGGAGCCCTTGGTGATCACGACGAAGTTCACGATCACCAGGATGGCGAAGACGATCACGCCGATCACGAAGCTGCCGCCCATGATCAGATTGCCGAATGCCTGAATCACCCTGCCGGCGGCCTGCGAGCCCTCGTGGCCGTGAGTGAGAATAAGGCGCGTCGTCGCCAGATTGAGAGACAGCCGCAGCATCGTGGCGATGAGCAGCACGGTCGGGAAGGAGCTGAAATCGAGCGGGCGCTGGATGAACAGCGCCACCATCAGGATGAGCACCGAGAAGGTGATCGAGCAGGCCAGGAGAACGTCGAGCAGCCACGGCGGCAGCGGCAGCAGCAGCACCATCAGGATGCCGACGACGCACAGCGCGAGCGCGATGTCGCCGTGGCGCAGCAGCTCCGCGGCGCGGCCGAACGGGTTGTTCGGCGCGGCGGCGGCGGTCGTGGCGGCGGTGTCGGCCATTTAGCCTGCGACCGGCTGGATCTAGATGACCGCCCGCTCCGCCTCGCGCGGCAACGGCACAGTCACGCCTTCCTCGCTGTATAGCTTCAGCTTGTTGCGCATGGTGCGGATCGAGATGCCGAGAATGTTCGCGGCGTGCGTGCGATTGCCGAGGCAGTGGTTGAGCGTATCGAGAATAAGGTCGCGCTCGACATCGGCGACGGTGCGGCCGACCTGTGCCCCGCGCAGGGCGGTCATGGCGCGCGGCCCGGCGCCGGGCGCCACGGCATCGGCCGCCGGCGCGTCGTCCCGTGTCGCGCCGCTGAAGACGATCGCATCGGGGACGATCGCATCGCCTTTGGCCAGCAATACGGCGCGATGAAGCACGTTCTCGAGCTCGCGCACATTGCCCCGCCAAGCGTGGCCGCGCAGCTTCTCGGCAGCGGCGGCGGACACCGGACGCACTGCGATGCCGTTCGCCGCCGAGTACTTCTCGACGAAGTGAATGACCAGCGCGTCGATGTCGGCCGGCCGCTCGCGCAATGGCGGCAGCGTGAGCGTGACGACATTGAGGCGGAAATAGAGGTCCTCGCGGAAGCGGCCGGCGCGAACCTCCGCCTCGAGGTCGCGATTGCTGGTGGCCAGCACGCGAATGTCGACCTTGATCGGTGCCGTGCCGCCGACGCGGTCGATCTCGCGTTCCTGGACCGCGCGCAGCAGCTTGGCTTGCAGCCGCGGGTCCATTTCGCTGATCTCGTCGAGCAGCAGCGTGCCGCCATTGGCTTCCTCGAACTTGCCTATGCGGCGGGCGACGGCGCCGGTGAAGGCGCCCTTCTCGTGCCCGAACAGCTCGGACTCGAGCAGGTTTTCCGGGATCGCCGCGCAGTTGACGGACACCATCGGCGCATTGGCGCGGCGGCTCTTGCGGTGGACATAGCGGGCCAGCAGCTCTTTGCCGGTGCCGGATTCGCCGCAGACCAGGATGCTGGCGTCGCTTGCCGCCACCTGGTCGGCAAGCTTGAGGACCGCGCCCATGGACGGGTCGCGGAAGACGATGGTGCGGCTCTCCTCGGTGACCGCCGCGAGCACCGCGGCGATCAGCTCCGCATCCGGGGGCAGCGGGATGTATTCCTTGGCGCCGGCCTTGATCGCCCGCACCGCGGCGGCTGCGTCCGAGCCGATGCCGCAGGCGACGACGGGGACGTGGATCCGTTCCGAGCGGAGCGAGCCGACGAAGCGGGCGATGTCGAAGTCGACGTCGATCATCACCAGATCGGCGCCTTGGCCGGCGCGCAGATTGGCGAGCGCGCTATCGACGTCGTCGACCTGGGACACCTTGGCCCCGCGCGCCAGCGCGATCTGCGCCGCCGCCGTGATTCGGCCGTTGAGGGAACCGATGATGAGCAAACGCATAGCTGTCACTCCCGAGGGACGTCGTTCATGTGAAGTGCTTGATGCGGCGCGCCGGCGGCAGAAGCGCGTTGAGCTGCGTCTCCAGCCGGCGCGGATTCTCCTGCCTGCCGATCGACAGGCAACCAAGCAGATAAATCTGGTTGATCAGGGTCTCGTCGCCGGAGTTGCGCTCGAGCTTGGCGGCAAGCGGCGCGAAGACGAGGGTCGATAGGACCGCGCCGTAGAAGGTGGTGATCAGCGCCACCGCCATGCCGGGGCCGATCGCCGCGGGATCGTCGAGATGGCCGAGCATCTGGATCAGGCCGATCAAGGTGCCGATGAGGCCCATCGCCGGCGATACCTCGGACGCGCGGCGAAGCACGCCGGCGCTGCGCGCGTGGCGCGCTTGGATGGCATGCAGGTCGCGCCGCATGATGCGTTCGATTTCCTCGCTGGGCGTGCCGTCGACCACCATCGACAGGCCCTGCCGCAGGAACGGCTCGCCGCGCAGCCGCGGCAATTCGCGCTCGATATCCAGGACGGAGTTGCGGCGCGCGAACTCGGCGAGCCGCAGCACGGCGCGGGCGGCGCCATCCGGATCCATGGAGCGGTGCAGGATCGTGTTGACGATCACGCGCTGGGTGCCAAAGACTTCGCCGAGCGAGAAGCTGATCGTCGTCACGGCAATCGTTCCGGCGATCACGATGAGCATGGCCGGCGCGTCGATGAAGGCCGTCAGGCTGCCGCCAAGCGTGAGGGCCGTGGAAATCAGGGCGAAAGCACCGACGATGCCCAGCACCGTGGCAAGGTCAAGCCGCAGACGCGCCGCGGTTTGGCCGACGACCGGCATTGCCGCAGGGTTGGAGTCGGGGCGGGATGAGAGTTCGGAGGAAGGGCGCGCCATGGTCGCCTCGTTGTGAGATTTGACCTTTTGGTCAGGTCCGATCGACCTTGACGATTTCGGTCATGGTGACGCCGAGCCGTTCGTCCACTACGACGACCTCGCCGCGCGCGATCAGGCGATTGTTGACGTAGATATCGATCGCCTCGCCGACTTTGCGGTCGAGTTCAACCACGGCGCCGCGGCCGAGCTTGAGCAGCTGACTGACCTGCATCGTCGCCTTGCCCAGCACGGCCGAGACCTGGACGGGAATTTCGTAGACGGCCTCGAGATCCTTGGCCGAGCGGGACTGCTTCGGCGGCTCGCCGGGTACAGCCGCCTCCGGCACCGGGGCGTTGGGGTCGAGCTCGTCCAGTTTCAGATTGTCGTCGGCCATAGCCTTACTCCTCGTTGCCGGCGGCGGTATCCGCGGCCGGCTCTAGTTCGGTGAAGCGTTGAAGGATGGAGTCGATCTCTTGACGCACGGCGGCGACGTCGCGCTCGGCGCCGCCGTCGGCCCATTCGATGCGAGCGTCGGCAGGATCGAGGCCGTCTTCGGCGAGCAGCACGACGCGGCCGGAGAATCCGGCGGCGGCGAGCACGGAGTCGAGCCGCGTCTGCAATGAATCGAGGATCGCGTCGTTGACGCGCACGACGATCCGCGGCTCGTCGTGCAGGCGCGATAGGCATTCGCGGATCAGTGTCTCGATCTCGTCGAGGCCATGCCGCTTGAGCAATGCCGGCAGGATCTTGCCGACGAATGTCGCGGCGGCGGCGACTGCTTGGCGATGCGCCGCTATGTGCGCCTCGGATGCGCCGGCGAGCAGCATTTTGAGCTGGTCCGCGACCACGGCAATTGCATTGGCGGCCGCCTGCTCGATGCTGGTCGCCATTTCGGAACGACCCGCCTCATGACCCTTCGTGTAGGAGGCGGTTTTCGCCGCATCGTATTCGGCGGGCGTGTAGCCGCGGCGCGTCGGCGGCGCTGCGGCGGCCTTGGCCGCCTTGCTGAAATCGGTATCGAACAGGAATTTGCTGATCGCCGACATGCCCGCGCCTCAGTAAATCAGCTCGTCTTCGCCGCCGCGCTTGTCGGCGATCAGGATCTCGCCCTTGGCGGCGAGCTCCTTGGCGAGTGACACCATGTAGACCTGCGATTCGTCGACATCCTTGAGCCGCACCGGTCCCATCGCCTGCATGTCCTCGCGCAGCAGCTTGCTCGCGCGCGCCGACATGTTGGCAAAGAACAGGTCGCGCAGCGGCTCGGAGGCGCCCTTGAGGGCGAGCGCGAGCTTCGCCTTGTCGACATTGCGCAGCAGCGTCTGGATGGCGCCCGGATCGAGGCGATTCAGATCCTCGAAGGTGAACATCAGCGCCTTGATCTTCTCGGCGGAGTCGCGGTTGCGCTCCTCGAGGGCGGAGATGAAGCGATTTTCGGTGGCGCGATCCAGGTTGTTGAAAATCTCGGCCATCATCTCGTGCGAGTCGCGTCGGCTGGTCCGCGCCAGATTGCTCATGAACTCGGTGCGCAGCGTCCGCTCGATGTCGTCGAGAACCTCCTTCTGCACCGCCTCCATGCGCAGCATGCGCATGATGACTTCGAGGGCGAAGGCCTCCGGCAGCTGGCCAAGAACGCGGGCGGCGTGCTCCGACTTGATCTTCGACAGGACGACGGCGACGGTCTGCGGATATTCGTTCTTCAGGTAGTTGGCGAGCACCGATTCGTGGACATTGCCGAGCTTGTCCCACATCGTGCGCCCGGCGGGACCGCGGATTTCCTCCATGATGTTCTTGACGCGATCCTTGCCGAGCACCTTTTCGAGGAGGCGCTCGGTGGAATCGAAGGAGCCGACGAGGGAGCCCGTCGCCGAGATCTGGTCGGCGAAGTCGACGAATATACGTTCGATCACCGGCGCGCTGACCGTGCCGAGATTCGACATGATCTGCGACAGTTCCTTGATCTCGTCGTCGTCCATCAGCGTGAAGAGCTTGGCGGCATGCTCTTCGCCGAGGGCGAGCATCAGGGCGGAGGCCTTCTCGGGCCCCGACATGGTGCGGTAGTCGTCACGAACGCGCACGATCTCGCCCCTCGCTTAAGTCTGCTGGTACATCCAGTTGCGCATGATGGCGACGGCCTCTTCCGGGTGCTTGTCGACGATTTCGCCGATCTTCTTGATGGAGGAGGCCTTGACGCGTCCGTCGACGCGGCCGATGTCGATCATCGATTCCTGATGGCTACTCGCATCGTCGCCGCCACCCGGCGCGATGCGCGCTTCGCCGCCGCCGGTCGGGGGGGCGAGCGCCGCCGGCCCGCCGCCGCTGTGGTTCTCGAGCATGGCAGGGCCGCCGCCGGCGCCACGCGGCGCGGCCGTAGCGCCGCGCGCGAAGGCATAGGAGATCATCGGCCGGGCGACGAGCAGGATCACGAGGATGGCGACAATGGAGAGGACCGCCAGCTCGGCCAGACGGAAATAGTCCTGCTTGGTGAGATCGAACATGCCGGCCGCGGCCTCGCTGGGCGCCGGCGCTTCGGCGCCGGTGAACGGCAGGTTGACGACTTCGAGCGTGTCGCCGCGCTTCTCGTTGAAGCCGGCGGCGGTGCGGACCAGGGCCGTCAGGCGCTGCATCTCTTCCTCGCTGCGGGGCTTATAACTGCGTTGACCATCCGCGCCCGCGCTCGACGTGCCATCGATCAGCACGGCGATCGAAAGTTGCTTGACGTTGCCGGCCTCGCGCACTTGGTTGCGCGTCGTTCGCGTGATCTCGTAATTGACGGTCTCTTCCGACCGCGTGCTGCGGCTGGCCGACTTGCCGCCGTTGGCCGCTTCGGCGTCCGGCAGGTTGTTTGAAGCGGAGACCTGGCCGCCCTGCGCCCCCTCGGCCGAGTCCGAGGACTCGCTCACGGTCTGCGTCGAGCGGACGACCTGACCCTCCGGGTCGTATGCCTCGGTGGTGGTGACAATCCGGTCGAAGTCCATCTGCGCGGAGACTTCGACGCGCACCTTGCCGGGGCCGGCGGTGCGCTCGAGCAGCTCCTCGATGGTGCGGGCGAGGCGTTGCTCGAAGGCGCGGCGCTGTTCTTCGGAGTTGCCCGACGCGGCGGCCGGGTCCTCGCCCTCGGCCTGGCCGCGGGCGAGCAGGGTGCCGTCGTCGTCGAGGATCGAGACGCGCGTCGGCTTCATGCTCGGCACGGCCGCGGCGACCAGATATTGAATGCCTTTGACCTGCGATGGGCTGAGGCGATTGGCGCCGCGCAGCTTGAGCACGACCGAGGCGGTGGGCTCTTGGCGGTCGCGGGCGAACAGCTCGCGGCGTGGAATCACGAGATGGACGCGCGCGCCGGCCACCGCGCTCAACGTGGTGATCGTGCGCGTAAGCTCGCCCTCGAGTGCGCGGACTTGGTTAAGATTCTGTACGAAGCTCGTTGCGCCGATCGCGTCGGAGCGGTCGAACAGCTCGTAGCCGATCGAGCCGCCGCGGGGCAGGCCCTGCTCCGCGAGGCCCATGCGCAGCCGCAGGGCACGGTCGGCGGGTACGTAGATCTGGGCGCCGCCGGCGCGCAGCTCGAAAGGGACTGCCTGCGCATCGAGTTTGGCGGCAATCTGACCGGAGTCCTGCGGCGAAAGGTCGCTGAACAGCAGGCTCATCGACGGCGCATTGAGGCGCGACGCGAAGAATAGGAAGAAGGACACGAGCCCGATGGCGACGCCGCCGAGCAGGGAGAGTCTCAGGGCTCCCAATCCACGTAGTGTATCGAGAAAGCCGTTCACGTCGTCGAACCCCGCGGGTGTTGTGGTTTACGAAACCTTGCGGACCGCCCTGGGGCAGGCCGGAGGTTGCGTTGCGGGATGGAGACTAGAGCGGGGCGGTGAACGGAGTCTTAATCCGCCGGCACTTTTTGCCGGGTCATGGGCAATTTCTTCCGACCGCGTGAGCCGCGGCCGACCTCGCGTCAGCCCTGGTCAGCGGGGCGCTCGGCGCGATAGTCCTGCAGCCGCGTGGCGCGCAGGCCGCGCAGGCCATGGCTGTCGATCAGGCGCTGCCACGACAGGAACTCCTCGGCCGACAGGTGGTAGCGGGCACAGGCCTCGTCGAGCGTCAGCAGCCCGGCGCGCACTGCCTGTATGACGGCGGCCTTGCGTCGAACGACCCAGCGCCGCGTGTCGGGGGGCGGCAGATCGTCGAGCGAACTGATCTGCGGCGTCTCGTCGAATGGACGGTCGACGCGACCCGTCGCTTCTTCGCTCATCTCGGCAACTCCCATCGTATCGCGAGTCTTCATGGGTGGAACTGTACTGATCGCGGTTTAAAAAAACGCTAAGCGATATCTCGGATTTTCCGCGATTTGCCGCGGCTTTTGCTGCGTCGTGCCGGCGGCGAACTCGGCGCGCCGCTCAGCGCTTGAGATCGCGGACCACCATCGTCATCTCGTCGATCGTCCGGACCACCTGGGCGGACGATGAATAGGCACGCTGCGTGATGATCATCTGCGTGAAACCGTCGGATATATCGACATTCGACTGCTCCACGGCATTCGGGATGAGGTGGACGAGGTCGTCGCCGGGGCCGCGCAGCTGCGGCCCGCCCGACTCCGCGCTCTGCTGGAACATGGTGTTCGACACGGCGGTGAGGGCGTTCGGGTTGATGAAGGTGGCCACCGGAATGCGATACAGCGAACGAATGGCGCCGCTGCTGAAATGGCCGAGGATGGTGCCGTCTTGGGTGATCTCGTGGCGCACGAACTGGCCGTTTTCCAGCCCGTCCTGATGGTAGGAGGTGCGGATGAACAATGTGCCGCGTTGCGCGACGTCGGAGACGTCGAGATTGAAACGCCCGCCGATATCCA
>JACQDQ010000384.1 GCA_016201015.1 Pseudomonadota bacterium
CTGCTCGCGGTCGTCTACGCCGTGATCATAACCGAGCGGCTCAACCGCGCGATCATCGCGCTGTTCGGCGCGGGCCTGATGGTCATGGTCGGCGCGCTCGACCAGGCGGAGGCGATCCGCGGCATCGACTTCAACACCATCGCGCTACTAACCGGCATGATGGTGCTGGTCGGCATCTCGCGCAAATGCGGCATGTTCCAATACGTCGCCGTGTGGTCGGCGAAGAAGGCCAATGCCCGGCCCTGGGCCATTCTGCTGCTGCTGTCGGTCACCACCGCCGTGCTGTCGGCGCTGCTCGACAACGTGACGACCGTGCTCCTCGTCGTTCCGGTCACGCTCGCCATCTGCAAGGACCTCGAGGTGCCGCCCTATCCATTCCTGTTTTCCGAGGTCTTCGCCTCGAATATCGGCGGCACGGCGACCTTGATCGGCGATCCACCGAACATCCTGATCGGCTCGCTCGTGGGACTGAGCTTCAACGACTTCGTCATCCATCTGACGCCGGTCATCATCGTTGTCATGGCGGCGCAGGCCTTCGCCACGCATCTCATGTGGGGGCGCAAGATGCACGCAGCGCCGGACGCCCAGGCGCGCGTCATGGCGATGGAACCGCGCGAGACGATCACCGATTGGACGCTGCTGCAGCAGTCGCTGTGGGTGCTCGGCGTCGTCATCGTCGCTTTCGTGCTGTCGCGGCCACTCCATCTTGAGCCCGGCACGATCGGCATGTTCGGCGCGGCAGTGCTGATGCTGCTCGATAATTACACGCACCACGCCGAGAAGCAGTCCGAGAACGTGCATCGCACCTTTACCGAGGTGGAGTGGATCACGATCTTCTTCTTCGTCGGCCTGTTCATCGTCGTGCACGGAGTGGAGGTGGCCGGCGTGCTCAAGCTGCTCGCCCACTGGCTGGTCGCCGCAACCGGCGGCGATCTCGCGATCACGACCTATGCCGTGCTATGGGCCTCCGCCTTTCTTTCGGCGATCGTCGACAACATTCCGTTCGTGGCGACGATGATTCCGTTGATCAAGGCGATGGCGCCGACCTTCGGCGGACCGGGCAACATCATGCCGCTATGGTGGGCGCTGTCGCTCGGCGCCTGCCTCGGCGGCAACGGCACGCTGATCGGCGCCTCGGCGAATCTTACGGTCGCCGGCCTCGCCGAGCGCAACGGCATCCGGTTTCGCTTCATGACTTACACGATGTACGCGATGCCGCTGATGGTCATGAGCGTCGCCATCAGCCACGTCTACATCTGGCTGCGCTATCTGTGAGACGGGATCACGCGCCGCCCAAGCCAAGGCGATAGACAAGCCCGATCGCCGCGCCGGCAACCACCAGCCAGTGGATGGCGATCTGCCAGCGCATCATCGCGACGAAGGCGACAATGGCGACGGCCATGGCGAACCAATCGACGCGGCCGGCAGACGGCAGGAATACCGCGGTGGCGAGAAACACCGCCAGGTTCATGATGACGCCGACGACCGCGGCGGTGATGGCGCCGAGCGCGGAGCTCGCCGCCTTGTTCTCGTGCAGCCCGGCGATATACGGCGCCGCGGCGAGGATGAACAGGTAGCTCGGCAGGAATGTCACGTAGGTAGTGAGCGCGGCGCCGACCACCGCCGCGGCGGCCGCGGAATTGCCCACCGGATTGTGCCAGCCAGCGAAGAAGCCGACATATTGCAGGACCAAGATGAGCGGGCCCGGCGTCGTTTCGGCCAGCGCGAGGCCGTTCAGCATCTCGTCGGGTGACAGCCAGCCATAGTCGTTGACCGCCGCGTCGGCGACATAGGGCAACACGGCGTATGCCCCGCCGAAGGTGACGAAGGCGGCCTTGGTGAACAGCGCGGCGATGTCGACGAACGGCGCACGCCCCATCGTTGCGATGACCAGGCCGACGGGCACGAGCCAGAGGACGGCGAACACGGCGATGAGCGCGATGACGCGGCCCATGCCCGGCCGGCTGTCGTCGATCGGCACCGGGATGTCGTCGTCTGCGGCGCCGTGACCGCCGACGGCAAACGGCGACGTCGCGCCGCGGCCGGCAAGCCAGCCGATCAACCCGGCGGCGAGAACGATCCACGGGAAGTCGATGCCGATGATGTGGATGGCGATGAAGGCGGCAACCGCCAACGCCACCGCATACCAAGTTTTAAGCGCGCGTCGGCCGATGCGCCAGACCGCATGCGCGATGATCGCGATCACCACCGGTTTGAGACCGTAGAAGACGGCCTCGACCATCGGCGCCTTCTGATGCGCGGCAGCGAGCCAGGATAGCGCCAAGAGCACCAAGGCACCGGGCAGCACGAACAACACCCCGGCGGTGATGCCGCCGAGCGTACCGTGCAGCCGCCAGCCGATATAGGTGGCGAGCTGCGTCGCCTCCGGACCGGGCAGCAGCGTGCAGAAATTCAACCCGTGCAGAAACGAACGCTGATCGATCCAGCGGCGATGATCGACCAGCTCGGTCTGCATTATGGCGATCTGGCCGGCCGGTCCGCCGAAGCTGATGCAACCGAGCTTCAGCCAGAAGCGGAACGCTTCGCCGAAGCTCGGCCGCGGACTGGCGGCCGGCGCCGCGGGAAGCGAACTCGAATCGGGCATTTGCGGTGCCTCTCTCACGTCAGCCGCCGCTTCGCGCGACACGGCTGGCCGGCCGTTGGCGGCGGAAATATTCGTAGAGATCGTCGAGCACGGCGGCCCCACGCTCGAGGCGTGCCGTATCGTCCTTGTGCGCGAGCGTGATCCCGGCGACGACCCGGTCGACGCCGGCCACCTCGGGTCGCCCGAACTTGCCGTCTTTGAGGTCGAGATCGTGGACAATCTCTGCGATCGCCCGCAACGCGAAGTCGTCGAGTCCGAAGCGGTCGAGCAGCACCTCGAACGTGCAGCGCTCGCCTTCATGCGTGTACTCCGCCTCGAACATGTCGAAGCGCAGCTCGCCCGGCTTCGGGCGATAGGTCTTGGCCGCGACGAAGACAAAGTTTGCGCGACGGTCGATGAAGCGGCGGATCAGCCAGGCGCTGGCGATGCGGTCGACATGGATGCCTTGGCGCGTGACCCACACCGCCCCGCTCGGCGCCTTGTGCAGCTCGCTGCCACCGGATCGCGGCGTCGGCGCCTGCGCCGCGCCGAGGCGGGCTTCGAGCCCGGAAATGAGCGCTTCTGCCGCCTCGTGTCCCGGCGCGCCGAAGAAGTCGATTGCCGCCGTTTCGCGCAGGCGGCGTTTGAGCCGACCCAGATGGCCCGTCAACTCGGCCGAGCGCTCGGCATCCAACGCGACGCCTTCGACGAAGGATTCGCCAAGCCGGCGCGCCTCGTCGACGATCTGGCCGTATTCGCTGTCGCGCGCGGCGTGGAACAAAGCCTGCACCTGCTCGTCGCTCAGGCCGTCGACGAAGCGCGCGGCGCAGATCGTCGCGTCACCGCCTTCGTCGACGATCTCGCGGCGGACCCATTGGAAATCCTCCAACGTCGAGTCGCGGGCCGGCAGGACATATACCGAATTCTTCAGCGCTGCCGCGCCGAGCCGCTGCAGGCGCCGCCAGACTTTCACCCGCAGATAGGCCGGTTTTGGCGGAATCTGATGGATCAGCAGCAGCCAGCGCGGCTCTTGGTCGCCGCCGGATTGCAGCCGCGTGGCGGCGTTGGGGCTAGGACGCCGACGGCCAGCCATGCGACTCCGCCTGCAAATTTCGGCACCATGCGTCTAGCACGCCGTATTTCACCAGCCCGCGTTCCAGCATCGCGTGATCGTCGCCGAGATTCTCCGATAAGCCCAGCGATATCGCAAGCAGGCCTGGCGACTGCGGCAGATGTTCACCTCTCCATCATGCTTTGCTCAGGGGCTTTCAGCGCGCGTTTGCCGCCCGCGGCATACCACGCCGACAGGCCACCGCGGACGTATTTCGCGTCGAAGCCGCGCTCGCGGAGTGCCGCGGTGACGCTGCAGCCCACGTGGAAGCCGTACGCGCAGTAGACGAAGACGGGCGCGTCGGCCGAGAGTTCCTTCGACCACTCATCGACTCGATTTGGATCCCGCCAGATCGCGCCCTGCATCATGTCCGTATTGCGCGAGAAGTAGTGCTTGGGGCGTGCATCGAGCACCTGAATCCGCTCGCTTTTCGCGAACTCTGCGGAGAGCTCCTCGGTGGAGACCGAGGGCAAGTTGAGCCGGGCGATCGCGGCGGCGTCGTAGTTTGCGGAGAGCTCCTTGATGGAGACCGCGGGCACCGTGTCGGCGGTCGCATCGTCTCCCCTTGACGCGCTACTGTCGCTCGCCGCCAACATCCGGTCGCCGACCGCCCTCCAGTCGATGTTGCGCATGAAGGCGTCGATATAGGCGGTTGCATTCGCGCCGAAATCGATGTGGTACGCGTGTTCGTACATGTCGAGCGCCAAGACCGGGAGCGCGTCGACGATCGCTTGGGCGTGACCAAAACCGACCTGGTTGTAGAGCCGGCGATCGCGGCGGGAATAGCTGAGCAGTACCCAGCCGGAGCCGCCGCGCATGGCCTGTGCGGCGGCCACGAATTCCCGCCGCCACGCGTCGACCGCGCCGAACTGTTGCTCGATCGCCGCTGCCACGGGTGCGGTGAGTTTGCCGTCGCCGCCCAAATTGCCGAAATAGAGCTCGTGGAGCGCAACCGAGCCCATGGCGGTAAGCTCTTCCCGCTTCAAGGCCCGGATCAGATGGCCCGGCGCGGTCGCAAGGTCGAGGGCAACCAGGTCGGCGCGGATCGCATTCAGGGACCGCACGGCCGTCCCGTAGTTGTTCTCGTAGTGGCTGACGATCAGCCGCTCGGACAGTCCATTCAGCATCCAGGGCCTGCAGGGAATCGGAGCGATGTGCTGACGCATGTAAAATCTCCTTCCTTATCCTCACCGAGGTTTCGCGACATAGAGGTCGATCAACGGGATTGGGAACGCTCGTTGTCGAATGGGTGCGATTATCCTGGCGCTGCGGTCAACGACAGGGGTCGATCCGCAAGCGAGCGGACGGCCGTTGCGGGGGATCACGCAGCGCCTCGATAGCCAGCGGGCGGCCAATTATGCGTCTCGCCTTTCAGCCGGGCGCACCACGCGTAAAGCGCGTCGTACATCACCAGACCATGGCGCAGCATCTCGTGATCGTCCGCGAAGACATCGGAGAGCCCGAGCGATAGCGCGTAGAGACCCGGCGATTGCGGCGATAGATCGAGCCGCGACGTATCGGCGCCGCGAACAATCACCGCGAGCTGCTGCAAGGCCGGCTCTTTGAGCGCGTACTTCGCCAGAAAGGCGTCGAAACTGCACAGGTCACCGACATGGCTGAGTTCGACGCCCGGGATATCGTAGGGGGTGGCGCCCGTGCGTGCCGCCTCGCTAAGCACTTTGTCGGAGGGGACGAACAGAAATTGCGGATCCTTGTCGATGAAGCGGATGACCAGCCACGGGCAGGCGATGCGGTCGATCTTCGGGCGTTCACGCGTGATCCATTTCATTGGCGTCAGCCTCCTATGTTGGTCTTCGGCGCGGTCGGGGCGCCGATCGCGCGCCAGGCAACCTTGCCGCGGGCGATGCCGGCAGTGCTGTGATCGTGATCGGCATGGTCAGTCTCCCTTGTGGCAGCGCCGGGGAGACTACCCACATTCAGAAAAAGATACAACTGTTCTTTGTTTTAGAACATATGATACATTAATGTGGCTCTCGATGCTGCCGAATGCAGGAGGGGTGCGATGGGGGAGCTTGCCGGACCGATCGAGATTGTCCTGTTCCTAGCGGCGAGCTTCGCTGCGGCGGCCATCGCCGGCCTGGCCGGCTTCGCCTTCGGGCTGGTCGCCGCCGGTGTCTGGCTGCAGCTGCTCACGCCAGTGCAGACGACGACGCTTATCGTCGTCTGTGGCTTGTTGATTCAAGGAGTGTCCGCGTGGTCGCTGCGTCACGCCTTCGACATCAGGCGGTTATGGCCATTTCTCGTGGGCGGGGCGCTCGGCGTGCCGGTCGGCGTCGAGCTGTTGCGCTGGGTCAGCCCGGATCGGTTCCGCCTGGCCGTCGGCGTCGGCCTCGTCGCCTTCAGCGCCTACAGCTTGGCCCGGCCGCGGCTCGGCCGTGTCACCGCCGGGGGCCGCGCGGCGGATGGCGGCATCGGCGTCCTCAGCGGGCTGATCGGCGGCGCTACCGGCCTAAGCGGCATCTTGCCGACCGTGTGGTGCAGCCTGCGTGGCTGGCAGAAGGACGAACAACGCGCCGTCTTTCAGCCCGTCGCGGTCGGTCTGCACGCCATGACGGCGCTATGGCTCGGCGGAACCGGGGCAGTCAACGCCGCGACGCTGTGGCTGTTGGTTCTCGCGTTGCCCGCTGTGCTGGCCGGGACCTGGCTGGGTCTGCGGCTCTATGGACGGCTCGACGATGCCAGCTTCCGCAAGGTCGTGCTGGCGTTGCTGCTGGTCTCAGGAATCGCGCTGATGCGCTGATGCGCCGCGGATTTGCCCAGGCTTATCCTGGGCGCCGTATGCGCGCCTAGCGGTAGCGGACGCGGATGATTTCGTAGGCCTTGGAGCCGCGCGGCGTCGTCACCTCGACCATATCGCCGGTCTGCTTGCCGATCAGGGCGCGCGCCAGCGGCGAGGTGATCGATAATTGCCGCTTGTCGATATTGGCCTCTTCCGGGCCGAGAATCTGATATGTCGCCTCTTCGCCCGAATCCTCGTCGGACAGCGTGACCTTGGCGCCGAACTTGATGATCTTGCCGGAGAGTTTGCTCAGGTCGATGACCTCGGCGCGGGCGATCTTGTCCTCCAGCTCGCTGACGCGGCCTTCGATGAAGCTCTGGCGCTCGCGCGCCGCATGGTATTCGGCGTTTTCCGACAGGTCGCCATGGTCGCGCGCCTCGGAAATCTGCCGAATCACGGCCGGGCGTTCGACGCTCTTGATGTGCTTGAGTTCCACCTCGAGCCGCGACAGCCCGTCTGGAGTCATCGGAATCTTGTCCATCGACGAAAACCCTAACTGGTCGGAATGGCACCGGCCTGCGGTGCCGTCCCGATGTCCGCTGAAGTCTCGATAGGCCCTGGGATCTAGTACGGGTTCCTAAAATACGATTGCAGCGGCGCGACTTCAAGACCGCCCGCGCGCAGCGCCGCAATCGCCTCGACCGAAGCTCGAGCGCCTGAAACCGTGGTGTAATAGGGAATGTTTCCCAAAAGTGCGGTCTGGCGCAGACTGAAACTGTCGTGGACGGCCTGGGCGCCCTCGCTGGTGTTGAACACGAGCTGGACCTCGCCGTTTTTCATGGCATCGACGATATGCGGGCGGCCCTCCAGCACCTTGTTGATCTCTGCGACCTCGAGCCCGGATTGGCGCAGATAGACCGCGGTGCCGCGCGTGGCGATGAGGCGGAACCCCATCGCGGCCAGCCGCCGGCTGGGGTCGACCATGGCCGACTTATCACCATCCTTTACCGAAACGAATACGGCACCGGACAGCGGCAGGTTGGTGTTGCTGCCGAGCTGCGACTTGGCAAAGGCGCGGCCGAAATCGCGATCGAGACCCATGACCTCGCCGGTCGATTTCATCTCCGGTCCGAGGATCACGTCGGTGCCAGGAAAGCGGGCGAATGGAAAGACCGCTTCCTTGACTGCCACATGTCCCAGCCGGCTCGGCACCAGGTGGAAATTGGCGAGGCGTTCGCCGGCCATGACGCGCGCGGCGATCTTGGCAATCGGTACGCCCGTCGCCTTGGCAACGAAGGGCACCGTCCGCGAGGCGCGCGGGTTGACCTCCAGAACATAGACATCGCGGCCCTTCACCGCGAATTGCACGTTCATCAGGCCGACCACGTTGAGGCCGCGGGCGAGCCGCTCGGTTTGGCGCGCAATGTCGTCGATTACCGCGGAATCCAGGGAATAAGGCGGGAGCGAGCAGGCCGAATCGCCCGAATGGATACCGGCCTCCTCGATATGCTCCATGATGCCGGCGACGAATACGGTGGAGCCGTCGGCGACGGCGTCGACGTCCACCTCAATCGCATCCTGCAGATAGGAGTCGATCAGCACCGGATTCCGTCCCGAGACGCGCACGGCTTCCGACATGAAAGCGCGCAGGCTTTCGACGCTGTGGACGATTTTCATGGCGCGGCCGCCGAGCACGTAGGACGGCCGCAGCAATACGGGATACCCGATCGTCGTCGCAACGCGCTCCGCCTGCGCGAGCGAATGGGCGGTGCCGCTGGTCGGCTGGCGCAGGCCGAGTTCGGCGATCAGACGCTGGAAGCGTTCGCGGTCTTCTGCCAGATCGATGGCATCGACGGAGGTGCCGAGAATCGGGATGCCGGCGGCGTTCAGTGCCCCGGCGAGCTTCAGCGGCGTCTGGCCGCCGAACTGCACGATGACGCCGAGCAAGCGGCCGTTGGATTGCTCGCGGCGGACAATCTCAATCACGTCTTCCGGCGTGAGCGGCTCAAAGTACAGCCGGTCAGACGTGTCGTAGTCGGTCGACACCGTCTCCGGGTTGCAGTTGATCATGATGGTCTCGTAGCCGGCCTCGCGGAGCGCGTAGACCGCGTGCACGCAGCAATAGTCGAACTCGATGCCCTGGCCGATACGGTTGGGTCCGCCGCCGAGAATGACCACCTTGTCACGCGCCGAGGCCTCGTCCTCGCTCTCCGCCGGTCCGAGGCCGTCGCCGTCGTAGCTCGCATACATGTACGGTGTGCGCGAGGCGAATTCGGCGGCGCAGGTGTCGATGCGCTTGTAGCAGGGAACGACGCCGACCATTCGCCGCGCGGCAGCTACCGCATGCTCTTCTTTGTCCAGAAGTTCGGCCAGGCGCGCGTCGGAGAAGCCGAGCCGCTTGAGCCTGAGCCAGTCGGAAGGGCCGGCGGGCGGACCGAGGCGGCGCAGCTCGGTCTCGGCGTCGACCACCTCCTTGATCCGCTCAAGGAACCAGTGGTCGATGCGGCAAGCAGCGTAGATCTCGTCGATCGAAAGGCCGTAGCGGAGAGCCTGGGCGATGACCAGGATGCGGTCCGGCGTCGGCTTGGCGAGCGCTGCGCGAACGGCGTCCCGGTTGCGGCCGCTATCGGCCTCGGCGATGTCGATCTCGTTGAGCCCGGTGAGCCCGATATCGAGCGAGCGCAGCGCCTTCTGCAGCGATTCGGCGAAGTTGCGGCCGATCGCCATTGTCTCGCCCACCGACTTCATCGAGGTCGTGAGCAGGGCCGGCGTGCCAGGAAACTTCTCGAAGGTGAAGCGCGGCACCTTGGTGACGATGTAGTCGATGGTGGGTTCGAAGGATGCCGGCGTCACGCCGGTGATGTCGTTGGCGAGCTCGTCGAGCGTGTAGCCGACGGCGAGCCGCGCCGCGACCTTGGCGATGGGGAAGCCGGTTGCCTTCGAAGCCAGCGCAGAGGAGCGCGAGACGCGCGGATTCATCTCGATCACCACCATTCGGCCATCTTCGGGATTGACCGCGAACTGCACGTTGGAGCCGCCGGTGTCGACGCCGATCTCGCGCAGCACCGCGATCGCCGCATTGCGCATCACTTGGTATTCCTTGTCGGTGAGCGTGAGTGCCGGCGCTACCGTGATGCTGTCGCCGGTGTGGATGCCCATCGGATCGACATTCTCGATCGCGCAGACGATGATGCAGTTGTCGGCGCGGTCGCGCACGACCTCCATCTCGTATTCCTTCCAACCGAGCACCGACTCCTCGACCAGCACCGAACCCACCGGCGAGGCGCGCAAGCCGCCGAACACGATCTCCTCGTATTCCTCGGCGTTGTAGGCGATGCCGCCACCGGTGCCGCCAAGGGTGAAGGACGGGCGAATGATCGCCGGCAATCCGACATGCTCGAGCGCGGAGCGCATTTCGGCGATGCCGGCGACGAGCTTCGATTTCGGGCTGGCGAGGCCGATGCTCGCCATCGCCTCGCGGAACAGCAGGCGGTCCTCCGCCTTGGCGATCGCGGCGCGACTGGCGCCGATGAGCTGGACGCCGTATCTGTCGAGCACGCCCTTGTCGGCGAGCGCCATCGCGGTGTTGAGCGCGGTCTGCCCGCCCATCGTCGGCAGAAGCGCATCGGGCTGCTCGCGGGCGATGATCTTCTCGACGATCTCCGGCGTGATCGGCTCGATATAGGTGGCATCGGCCAAGCCCGGATCGGTCATGATCGTCGCCGGGTTGGAGTTGACGAGGACGATGCGATAGCCCTCGGCGCGCAGCGCCTTGCAGGCTTGCGCGCCGGAATAGTCGAACTCGCAAGCTTGGCCGATGACGATCGGCCCGGCGCCGATGATCAGGATCGAGTGGATGTCGGTGCGTTTGGGCAAGATCGTGATCTTCGCTAACGGAAGTCGAAATCGTGAGGGGTCGCACCGACGACGGCGCGTATGCGCCAAGCCGCGTCGTCGAGCGCGCGGATGGCGAGCGGCCGATCGGTCGGCGGCAGCGCCAGCTCGAGAGCGAGCGGAATGGCGACGCTGTCGGCCGTCCACGCGACGGGCTGGTCGACCGCGCGGAGCAAGGCGATGTCGACGACGCCGGCGATCCAGCCGTCGCGGTCGCGCAGCACGGCATAGCCGGGGGCGTCGCCGGCCTGGCCCGGCATGGCGAACGGCATCGGCGTCCGGCACAGAGCCAGGGTGAAGGCGCCGTCCGGGCTGACGAGGCGGTCTGGCGCGTTGGCCGGGCATAGCGGCACGACACTCCCGCAGACGGCGATGGCGAGAGCGAGGACCGCCGCGGCGAACCACAGCCATTGCCGCCGCCACGGCCTGCGCATCGTGGCCGCCGCCATCACTTCGCCTTCTCGATCATCGTCACGAACCGCTCGAACATGTAATGGCTGTCGTGGGGGCGGGGGCGGCTTCGGGCTCGTGGCCCGGGAAGGTGCCGAACGCGGGCGTCTCCGCCGTGGCTGCCGACTGCACGGGCAGGCACATGGTCATGGCTTCACCGACAGGCCGACGATGACGCGCTCGAGCATCCAGGGCGTAATACGGCTCTCGCCCTGGAACGGAAGATCGAGGATGAACAGGAAAGCCGAAAGAATGCCGATCGCGGCGGCTTGGCTTGCGACCATGACCAGGCCGGAGAGCGTCGGCCGGATGAACGCACCGAGGGCCATCATGAGCAGTGTCAGAAACACGATCACAGCCCAGAATAGGGTGGGGATCGCTTCACGGGCCTCGCGCAGCCGCGAGTCACGAAGATCCTCGATTTGGTCGGCGGCGCGCACCGCTTCGCCATAGAGGGTGGACAGGCGGCCCTCTCCCGGATCGAGGGCGTGAAGGGCATCGTTGAACGCGTGCATGAGTCCACGGGTCTTCGCATGACCGAAGCCATCGTGCCCCGCCTCCATGTACGGCCACTCGTCTGCGACGACGCTCCTGGCGTAGGCGGCGAGGCCGGCACGCGCGCCCTCTGTCAACGCAGGGTCGAGGCGCACGAGGAGGCGGTCGAGTTGGCCGACTGCCGTCGCTTCGTCGACCGCGATCTTCTCCGCGCGCGCGAGCTCGTTCTTCGCCTGCACGACCGAGAAGGCGAGCACGAAGGCGGTCAGCGACAGCACCGCCGGCATGACGCGGATCGTGATGTCGAATGTTTCCTTGTCGTCGCGGACCGGTAGTACGGCGCGCAGGCCGAGCATGATCGCAATCGCGGCAACGGTGGCGGTCGCGACGAAGACCGTTGCGACAAACCAGTTCGGGTAGGCGTAGAGGAAGTCAAGCATGGCTACCGCCCACTTCCCATCATCGCGACGAACCGCTCGAACAAGTAATGACTGTCCTGCGGGCCGGGGGACGCTTCGGGGTGGTATTGCACGGAAAAGACCGGGCGGTCCTTGACGCGCAAGCCCTCGTTGGTGCCGTCGAACAACGACACGTGCGTGACCTCGACCGAGGCCGGCAGCGAATCCGGAATGACGGCGAAGCCGTGGTTTTGCGAGGTGATCTCGACCTTGCCGGTGGCCAGGTCCTTGACCGGATGATTGGCGCCGCGATGGCCACGCGCCAGCTTCTCCGTCCGGCCACCGAGCGCAATCGCCAGGAGTTGGTGGCCGAGGCAGATGCCGAAAATCGGCAGGCTCGCGGCGAGCAGGTCGCGCAGCACGGGCACGGCATAGACGCCGGTCGCCGCCGGATCGCCCGGGCCGTTCGACAGGAACACGCCGTCCGGTTTGTGCCGCAGGATGTCTTCGGCGCTCGTCGTCGCCGGCACCACCGTCACGCGGCAGCCGGTCGAGGCGAGGCAGCGTAGGATATTGCGCTTGGCGCCGTAGTCGACGGCGACGACGTGGAAGCGCGGCGCTTCGAGCGAGCCATAACCCCGGCCGAGCTGCCAGCGCGTCTCGGCCCAGCCATAGGTCTGACGGCACGTCACGTCGAGCGCGAGATCCATGCCGGCGAGGCCGGGCCACGCCACCGCCTGTGCCTGCAGCGCCGCGACGTCGATTGCGCCATCGGCGACGTGGCTGAGGGCGCCGTTGGGCGGACCTTTGTCGCGGATGAACCGCGTCAAGGCACGGGTATCGACGCCGCAGATGCCGACCAGGCCGTGCGCGACGAGCCAGGCGGGCAGCGGGCGCGTCGCGCGGAAGTTGGACGGCGCGGAGATCGCCTCGCGCAGCACGAGGCCGCGCGCGGCCGGCGTCAGCGTCTCGATGTCCTCGGCGTTGGTCCCGACATTGCCGATATGCGGAAAGGTGAAGGTGATGATCTGTCCGGCATAGGAGGGATCGGTGAGGATTTCCTGGTACCCGGTCATCGAAGTGTTGAAGCACACCTCGCCCACCACCGTACCTACGGCGCCGATGCCCTTGCCCCAAAACACCGTGCCGTCCGCCAGGACGAGCGCCGCCGTCGCGTCCGGCGGTCTCGGCGCGACCGGCCGGGTCGGGCCAGGCACGGGGGCTACCGGCAGCATTGGATCGCTCTTTCCTGTTGTCGGGGCAATGTCGTCGCGCGCGGTAGATACGCGCTCGCGGCGCTTGCGTCAAGCGGTGCGGGGAGGTGTTTCGTATGGAAAATCAAAGCGTTGCATAATATTTTGCGATTGCGCTCACGCCCTGTCTCAGTTAGGTTACAAGCTTTCCGGGTTGGCGATTCGGCGATGTTGCGCACTCAGCTCACGGACGCGCTGAAAACGGCAATGAAGGCGCGGCAGGAGCGCGCCGTCTCGACGCTGCGCCTGATCCTTGCGGCGCTGAAGGATCGCGACATCGCCGCGCGCGGGAAGGGCAATCAGGAGGGGATCGTCGACGACGAGATCCTCCAGATGATGCAGAACATGATCCGACAGCGACGCGACAGCATCGCGCTTTACGAGCAAGGTGGACGCGCGGAGCTTGCGCAGCAGGAGGCCGAGGAGATCCAGGTCATCGAGGGCTACTTGCCGAAGCAGCTCTCCGAGGCGGAGATCGAGCAGGCGGCCAAGGATCTGATCGCCGAGCTCAAGGCCACCGGCATCAAGGACATGGGGCGCGTCATGGGCGCGTTGAAGCAACGCCATGCCGGACGCATGGATTTCGCCAAGGCCGGCGCCGCGGTGAAGAAGCTTCTTGGTTGAGCGCGGTCGGGTGCGGGAGATATAACACCGGTTAGACGCCGCGGGCGGCGGCGCTGAGAAGAACGCAGGGAGTTCGGTGCGTTGGCATTTCCGCCCCAATTTCTTGAAGAGATTCGCACACGGCTCGCCTGCTCCGAGGTGATCGGCAAGCGGGTGCGACTCATTCGGCGGGGCCGCGAGCATGTCGGCCTCTGCCCATTCCACAACGAGAAGACGCCGTCGTTCACGGTGAACGACGACAAGGGCTTTTTCCACTGTTTTGGCTGCGGCGCGCATGGCGACGTCATCGGCTTCGTCATGCGCAGCGACAATCTATCGTTCCCCGAAACGGTCGAGCGGCTGGCCGGCGAGGCTGGAATGCCGATGCCGGTGCTGTCGCACGCCGAACGCGAACAGGCGGTCCGCGAGCAGACGCTGCACGAGGTCGTCGAGGCCGCCTGCGTCTGGTTCGAGTTGCAGCTGCGGGCGCCCGGCGGCCGCGCCGGGCTGGACTATCTGCGCCGCCGCGGGCTGGACGACGACACGATCGCCCGCTTCCGCCTCGGTTTCGCGCCTGATCAACGTGGCGCGCTCAAAGCCGAGATGCTGGGCAAAGGGTTCAAAGAGGCGCTGCTGGTCGAGGCCGGCTTGCTCTCGCGGCCGGACGATGGGCGCGAGAGCTTCGACTTCTTCCGCGGCCGGGCGATCTACCCGATCATGGACCGGCGCGGCCGACCGATCGCCTTCGGCGGGCGCGTCATCGGCGACGGCGAGCCCAAATACCTCAATTCGCGCGACACGCCGCTATTCGACAAGGGCCGCTCGCTTTACGCCCATCACATGGCCCGGCTTAGCGTGCGCGATGGCACGCAGGTGGTCGTTGCCGAAGGCTATATGGACGTTATTGCGCTGCATGCGGCGGGCTTCCGTGGCGGCGATCTGGTGCACAACAGCTTCAGCTGGGCCGACCGCCATCGGCGAGGCGCTCGAGCGCGCGAGACCGTTAGTGGATATTGTCTGGGAGGCTGAAGCAAGCCGGTCGATCGTGACGCCGGAGCAGCGGGCGGGGCTGGAACAACGCTTGGTCGAGCGAATCCGCGGCATTGCCGATCGCTCGGTGCAGTCCGAATACTTCAACGAGTTGATCTGGAATCGTTTGCGCAAGCGCCGCCGCAACAGCGCGGCAAAGGGCGCGCCGTCGGCCTTGCGCAGCACCGGCGATGTCGATCAAATGCTTATCCGCCGGGCCGAGGTTCTGCTGGCAACGTTAATCAATCACCCACAACTTATCGGAGAAGAAGCGGAAAGTCTTGCAAATCTAGAGTTGCCGACCCCCGAGCTTGACAGGTTTCGTCAAGAAATCCTAAATATCATAAATAGTTATCCGGACCTTGACGGAGCGCTCCTGGACCGCCACTTGAGGAAAACAGGCTTGGCCGAGAAGCTTACGGGGATTCTTCGGGCAGGCCTCTACGACCTTTGGCCATTTGCCGGGCCGGAGGCGGAGCTTGGGGCGGCGCGGGTGGGGTGGAAGCATATGGTCGCATTGGTCCATCGGGGACGTATGGAACGTGAGGCCGACGCTGCACTGAGAGAATTCCAAATGGCCATGACGCCCGAGAATTGGGCGCGGGTCGAGGGTCTAAGACAGCAAATCCGGCAAAACGAAGCGGACCACGCGGACGACGATGCGGCTTGGCCGGCTCCAGCGCCGGAGTCCGGGCGGCTACCACATTAGCTGCGCTGCGGGTGCGGGAGACCTCTTCGCCGGCCTCGCGGTTGTAAGATGTTGATACAATGTGATTTTCAGCCCCGCTGGCCCGGGGCCTCAAGGAACGCAAGGTAGCGAACTCATGGCAAATCGAGCAGCGGCTGCCCCAGCGGCGACCCAGGTACGCGAGGAGCCGGCCGACGGCCCGTTGATGGACGGCCTGACGGCGGCGGTCAAGAAGATGGTCGCCCGCGGTCGCGAGCGCGGCTACGTCACCTACGACGAGATCAATTCCATTCTCCCGCCCGACCAAGTGTCCTCGGAGCAGATCGAGGACACCCTCGCCTTGCTGTCGGAGCAGGGCGTCAACGTCGTCGAAGGGGAGGAGCCGGAGGAGGGCGAGAAGGCGGCGGAGCCGCCAGCGGCGGCGGCAGCCGCGAGCGAAGAGCCAGAGACCGAGCGCGAGACCGAGAGCAGCGGCAACATCTCCGAGGAGTCGATCGGCCGCACCGACGATCCGGTGCGCATGTATCTGCGCGAGATGGGGTCGATCGAGCTCCTGTCGCGCGAGGGCGAAATCGCCATCGCCAAGCGGATCGAGGCCGGCCGCGACAAGATGATCGGGGCGTTGTGCGAGAGCCCGCTCACCCTGCGCGCGGTCGTGCAGTGGCGCGACTCGCTGGTCGAAGGAAAGATGCTGCTGCGCGAGATTATCGATCTCGACGCGACGTTGGGCGGCGTGGCTGTGGCCGAGGTCGATCCCGCCGACGCCGAGGCCGAGGACGACGAACGCGCCGCAGCACAGCGCGCCAAGGAAGAGGGCGAGAGCGCGGAAGAGCGTGCCACCGAGGCGCCCGATGCCGGTGTCGCCGGCGCGGTGCCCGGAACCGGCGACGGCACAGGCGACGGCACCGGTGATGCCGGTGACGACAACAATCTCTCGCTGGCGGCGATGGAAAGCCAGCTGAAGCCGCAAGTGCTTGAGACGCTCGACAAGATCGCCGCGATCTATCGCCGGTTGCACCGGATGCAGGAGAAGCGGCAGACGGCGCTGCACTCTGGCCGCTCCTTCAGCCCGGCCTCGGAAAAGCACTATCAGAAACTGAGGGCGGAGCTGGTCGACCTCATGGAGGGCGTGCGGCTCTCCAACGCCCGCATCGAGCAGCTGCTGCAGCAGCTCTATACGCTCACCAAGCAACTGACCAGCGCCGAGGGCAAGCTGTTGCGGCTGGCCGAGGGCGACGGGGTCAAGCGCGAGGAGTTCCTGGCGAAGTACCACGACCGTGAGGTGGATCCGCGCTGGCTGTCGCGCGTCTCGCGCCTGTCCGGCAAGGGGTGGGCCAAGCTGACGTCGAAGCACAAGACCGAAGTGGTCGCCTTGCGTAAGGATATCGCCGAGATCTCGGCGCGCACGGGCCTGCCGATCGCCGAGTTCAAGCGCATCGTCTCCATGGTGCAGCAGGGCGAGCGCGAGGCAAGCCGGGCGAAGAAGGAGATGGTTGAGGCCAACCTGCGCCTCGTCATCTCGATCGCCAAGAAGTACACGAACCGGGGCTTGCAGTTCCTCGACCTCATCCAGGAGGGCAACATCGGCCTGATGAAGGCGGTCGACAAGTTCGAGTATCGCCGCGGCTACAAGTTCTCGACCTACGCCACGTGGTGGATCCGGCAGGCGATAACGCGCTCCATCGCCGATCAGGCGCGCACCATCCGCATCCCGGTGCATATGATCGAGACGATCAACAAGCTGGTCCGCACGTCACGCCAGATCCTGCACGAGATCGGTCGCGAGCCGATGCCGGAGGAGCTCGCGGGGCGCCTTGGCATGCCGCTCGAGAAAGTGCGCAAGGTGCTCAAGATCGCCAAGGAGCCGATCAGCCTGGAAACGCCGATCGGCGACGAAGAAGACAGCCATCTCGGCGACTTCATCGAAGACAAGAACGCGATCCTCCCGGTCGACGCCGCGATCCAGGCCAATCTGCGCGAGACGACGACGCGGGTGCTGGCAACGCTGACCCCGCGCGAGGAGCGCGTGCTGCGCATGCGCTTCGGCATCGGCATGAACACCGATCACACGCTGGAGGAGGTCGGGCAGCAATTCTCGGTGACGCGCGAGCGTATCCGGCAGATCGAGGCGAAGGCGCTGCGCAAGCTCAAACACCCAAGCCGCAGCCGCAAGCTCCGGAGTTTCCTCGACACCTGATCGGGCCGCGAGGCCCGGAGGCTCGGCGGCGGCGGTGAGTTCCGACCCAGTCTCGCCGCTCGCCGGTTCCGCGCAATGCGACTCGGCGCCTGCCGAGTCGGTCGGATCGGCCACCGCCGGCGGGCTGCTCAACGCCGGCGGCAGCGCCCGACCGGAAAATAGTGGCGCCCCCGCGACTCGGCAGTTTCACACGCTTTCCACAGGATTCACCGGGAGTGCGGCCGGGCCGGGCCAGGAAGTCCTTGCAGATTGATCGGCGACTCCATAGAGTTTTTTTAGGTTCAACTCGCGCCGTTCACCTATCCCCTCTGTCCCCTCCGTGCCCAACGAACCATCGCATTTATCCGTGCCCCTAGGTGGCGATAGCTACCTACGGGCCGTCCGCGCGAAATATAACGAAATTGAAATCTGGCCGTCCTCGGACCGCTGGCTGGCTCATGTGCAGCACTGGATCCGAGGATGTATTGCCGAATGGAAGCCCGATCTCCGGCTCAAGCCGGACTCGCGGATCCTGAATGCGGGATCGGGCGATGAATCCTACAACCTCGCGCCTGGCCTCGTCGTCGATTGCGATATCGCCGACCGCAAGCTTGTCGGTCTCCCTTGCGGCGTGGCGGGCGACTTGGCCAATTTGCCGCTCAAGACCGGGTCGGTCGACGTCTGCCTATGCGTCGGATCGGTGGTCAACTATGTCTCCGATCTGCCGCGCGCGATCGGCGAGATCGCCCGCGTGGTCAAGGACGACGGCAGACTGATCCTCGAGTTCGAGAGTAGCCGCAGCGCCGAATACATGTTCACGCCGCATTTCGGCCGCGACGTGTCGCAGGTGCGCACGTATTACATCTACGAAGACGAGAACATCTGGGTCTACCACGAGGACCATGTCCGCCACCTGCTCGAGGCGGCGGGCTTCAAGATCGTGGCGCGGAGCGGCGCCCATTTCATCGGCCCGCTGGTCTACCGTTTCAAGCGGAACCTGCATTACGCCGCCCGCTTCGCGCGCTTCGACAAGTGGGTTTCGTGGATTCCGCACCTCAAGCCACATTCGGCCAACATCATCTTTCTTTGCCAGCGCCGTTAGCGCGACCGCCGGTCGCCTGACGGCGTTAAGTCCGCGGGTACGGCCGCGATGCTGATGCCGCTTCTACAACAGCTGGCCAGTCGGTCGCCCTTCGCATCGAGACGAAATCGCCAGATAACAGGATGAATCGGGCCGGCGGCAGCGTGTATGATGCGCGCTGCCGAAATATGGGATGTTCGGCGATTGCGCGGGGCCCGTAGTTCAGTTGGTTAGAACGCGCCGCTCATAACGGTGTAGTCGCAGGTTCGAGTCCTGCCGGGCCCACCATCGCTGGAATTGTCCAGCCCGGAGACATGGGTAACAGAACGTACCTAAGACATAGGTGACAACCTGGGGCCGAAGGGGTTGTCGAGGGGTCGCAGGGACCTTTGTTCCAAGTCGATATATCCGAGATCATGGTGCATGAAGGAGATGAGCCATAGGCCGTCGTCGATTTCCTTGTTGCCGATTGTTTGTCCGGCGAGGACGGTTGAGAGATTGATCTTCTTGTGGCGCAAGCAGATACGTCCGCAGGCGGTGACGAGAACGTCTCTGTCGTGGAAGGGATAGCTGAGCTCCGGGAGGCCGCGACAGGGACGGGTTGACGGGGTGCTGGCCTCCATCATCCCATCTGGCATCTTGAATCAGAAACCAATCGACTTGGAAAATCCCCTATTGATTCAATCAGGCCGGAAAACGCTCTCGCAGTCTCTGAGTTATTGCGGCCGCGCCGACGTCTGACACAGATACTGTACCGGCCCCGGTCCTTGGGGGTTGATGATTATCAGCAGCATCTGGCCCTGGACGATCATCTGCACACGAAAGCGGTCATTGGTGTTCAGATCGAGGAAATCGGCGAACTGGTTTGTGCCGGTGAAGGAATAGCGCCCAGTCGCCGATACCAGCGTGCCTTGGTAATAGTAGTTCACCTCATCGGTGGCGACAGCGCCCCCGAACAGGCCGTTCGCATCGAGGAAAATTCCGGCAGAGTTGACCGCTTGCACTTGGGCTGTGAGCTGGGCCGGCGCACCTTCGATATTACACAGCCAGTTGAAGACGGCGGCCCGTTGCGCCTGCGCGGGACCGGCAAGGCAGATCGCCAAAATTAGTGCTGCAGCAAATGCCCTTGCTCTATGCATGAACCCTCCAGAGATCTGGAGTGAGCATCCAAAACTGACACGCCCCGGGAGGACGGTCAACGGGCGTGCGGCGCCTAGACTAGATAAATAGCGACCAACACCTACCGCCTTCGGTCGGCTCGGCTGCAAACGCTGCTGCGCCTTTTTGTTCGGGGACGCGCCAGCAGCGGACCGTCCTTTGCGATGGCCCGATCCTGAATGCAGCTTCGACGCGATGCCGCCGGGCGGAATTTCACTGCGGAGTTCTACCACCTCGCTGATGGTGAACCGTTCGTCAGGCGACCACGCGCGGAAGATCACCGGCAGATCGTCCTTGAGCTCGAGGCGGTAGCCGTCGATGTGCCATCTCGTGAATTCTGAGCCGGGCTGATCGACGCCGGCCAGCCGCTCGGCAGCGACGCTGTTCAACGCGATCCCGCGAATGTATATGCCGACCTCGCCGTAGTCGTCATCGTCGCCGTGCTTCGCGTCATACAGGTCTTCGTGAACAACGGCCCAGACGGTGAGCGTGCCGCCGGCATCCTTGATGCGCTTTCGCACCGTCTCGACCATCGCAGGCGTGATTTCCGCTTCCCCGGGGCTGGCGGTCCATTGGAAAGGCTCATTTTTCTATTGCCTATCGGGCATTGGGATAGGCAAAACCCAGTGCCCGGATTTGTCCTGGTTGGTCCGCCATTCAGTTCATCGATGCTGTCGCGTTGCGCCTAGACGGTAAGGCGTATTCGATTAAGTCGTGCTTGTCACGCCACGTTCGGCGCAAAAGCGTAACTTCCAATCTTTCGCTTGGGCATTAGCTAGTCGCTGTAACCCGGCGTGCCCAAGGTCAAAAATCCAAGACGGATTTACGCCGGCGTGCTCGCATACCATCTTGCATACGGAATCCGGTGCGGCAATGAAGTCCTCATACCAGATGTCCAACGGCCCGAGCGCTCTCGTAGCAAATAGCTTTTCCCATCCGGTGTCTTGCGTACGAATCGTTTGCAGACATTGACTGATCGCGGACCCGTCGTAGGGAGGGTACGGAGCAGCTCTGGCGGTTTCGACATCAGACGTCGACCAAAGCCGAGTGGCCGACGCGGCATAAAGTGAGATTGCCTGACTGACGGTGTCACGTCGACGGATTCGGACTAGGTGGGCGGTATCGACAAATTTTGCGATTCCCTGAATATGGAGAGCGGGAGCCAACTGACTGTAGTGGGCCTTCACTCCAAACACTCCGTTAGCACTGGTTCTAAATTTACGAATTCGCGCGAAGTAATCGTCGATGTTGATACTGTTATTCCGTGTCATCAATCCGAATCGGCGTGCGAGCGCCGGCATATGCACAGTAGGATGCAGATATTCGTGAGGCACGCCCATGGAGCCGCAAGCGAGCAAGACGAATGCGAGCAATGTGCTGCCGCATCGTGGCGTGGAGCAAATCATGTAGCCATTGCCGGTGACGGAAACCTCCGGTAGATCGTAGCGCGCGTCATTCAGGACGCTCGACGCAGCCTGCAATGGTTGTCGGCTCTTCACGTCGGATCGCGGTCCTTCATGGAGGATGCGTTGTCCACGATGACGTCGCCGGACATTGTTGTATTCTCTGGCATTGTTGACAGGTACTTCCGCTGCTACATTAAGGATAAGATAACAGTCGCTACAATGAAAGAAAACGCCAAATGAACCCATATGCATCGCTTCCATCGCGTGCGTTTTGGCGTTCTGCGGTCGCAGATTTAGATATGACGGCGTGTACAGGAACGGCAATCACCTGACAGTGCCGCCCTGGTGGCGAGGTCAGGCAGCGGTCGTTTGATTTCTTTGGGCGGCGGAATCCTCCTTGCAGTTGTCGTTGGCGGGGATGGGGTCGAGGAAGGCGCGTCGCATCAGGTCGCGATGCCCTCACATCGACATTCGCACCGAAACAACGGTGTCGATCTTGAACGTCCGGTAGTGTCCAGGATCTTTCGCACATTGGTGAGCGGTGGCCGGTCTGATCAAGCGGTCAGTGCCTCGCGTGTGTTCTGTCCGATCAGGGTCATGTTCAGATAACGCCCGGTGGACCAGCGCGTGCCGGCGATGTGACGCAAGCGGGCCGCGGCGGAAGGGAAGGGGTGCGCTTCCGAAGGGTTTCGTTGGCAAATGTTTCAGGCGTGGCTACGGCAGACCTAGAGCGTTTTGCGACCCGACTGAATCGGATGGGGAAAGCGGCATTCCTGGTCTGAGTCTGAGCCAAACCCCTTACGCTAACGCTGCGGCGGGATCGGGATGGTCAAAACCCAGTGCCCAGATTTATCCCGGTCGACCCATCAGCCACCCGCCGATCGGACCTGATGCGGAGAGAAGGCCAAGGAATTGGCATGAGACACGGGAAGCGACTGCTCCTGGTCAGCGCCGTGGTTTCGCTCGTTCTGGTCGGCATTGCCGCTGCCTCGGAAACCGATTGCAGGGAGAGTCCGGCGGTGATCGACAGGTGTTTCACGGTTCACGGACGGCTTGGCCACGGCGTCAATCTGGCGCTGAGGATTTGGCCGGTCGGCTCAAATCGCCTGCTCGCGGTGATTGATCCCAGGGATCGAGCTCCGCTGGCGCCGATGTCTCTCGATCCGAATGACCCCAGGCCGCCATTGCCGCGAAACCTGATCAACGTCATCGGCGTCGATATCGACGTATTTGGCGATTACGAAGTATGCCCGCTGACGCCCGAGAAGCCTGATGTTATGCAATTGGTTTGCATCGACTCCGCCTCTCGACTGGTCGCTCGGCCGCGAGGCCAGCGGTGACTGGGGCCAAGTCATCGCGGTCATGCTGTAAGAACACGGGTTTCTCAAAAATACCCATCTTTCCCCCATGCCGAATTGCCGGGAGAGGTCGCGCGCCGCATCATTGACGGGCGGGTAGGAAAATGGACAGGCTGGAAGAGAAGAAGAATGCCCTGTCATAACGAGAGGAGGAAACGTCGTGCTGCTAAGGTCATTATTGGGCACCGTGGCTGCGTTGGTCCTGTCGGCTGGCGCGGCAATGGCCCAGCCCAAGACGGTCACCGTCTGGCATGTATTTACCCTTGAAACCGACATAATTCACATAGGGATCAAGGCGTTCAATGCCGCTCAGAGCGAATTCCGGATCGAGCCGCGCATCGTGCCCGGCCCGCAACTCGCCACCGAACTGATCAAGGCGGTCGCCACCGGATCGGTCCCGGATCTCGTCACCGTCGACAATCCGATCGTCGCCAGCTTCTCGGCGCAAGACACCTTGACCGACCTCACCGACCGTGTCGCAAATTCGCAGTACATCAAGCCGGATATCTATTTCAAAGGTCCGTGGGCCTCGGTTCTGTGGAAGGGGCGCATCTACGGTGTGCCGCGCGATGCCAACACGCTGGCGCTCTACTACAACGCCGATATGTTCCGTGCGAAGGGCCTCGACCCCGACAAGCCGCCGCAGACCTGGACGGAGCTGGTGGCCGCGGCGGAGAAGCTGCGCGATCCGGCCAAGGGCGTCTACGGTTTCGGCTTCTGCGCTCTCCTGGGCGAGGAAGGGACGTTCCAGTGGCTGCCGATCCTCCATCAAGCCGGCGGCTCGCTCGACAAGCTCGACAGCCCCGAGGCGCGAACGGCGCTGCAGTTCTGGGTTGACATGGTGA
>JACQDQ010000402.1 GCA_016201015.1 Pseudomonadota bacterium
CGTACTTCGAATTGCTGACGTCGCCCTTGTTGTCGTACTGCAGCTTGCCGAGGACCGTATCGAACGACTTGCCATGGATCTGGGCTGCCACTTTCTTGGCATCCGTCGTCCCGGCCTTCTTCACGGCATCCGCCCACACCTGGAACGCGGCATAGGTGTAAAGCGTGTAGCCCTCGGGGTTGTAGTTCTCCTTCTTGAACTGGTCGACGACGGCTTTCGCGGCGGGGTTGCCGACCGGGTCGGGTGCAAACGTCATCATCAAGCCCTCGCCGGCAGAGCCGGCGATCTTCCAGAACTCGTCGGTCACCAACGCGTCCTCGGCCACGAACTGGGCACCAAATCCCTGCTCGCGGGCCTGCTTCATCAGTAGGCCGGTTTCGGTGTGATAGCTGCCGACATAGACGACGTCGATTCCACCCTGCTTCATCTTGCTGACGATCGCGGTGAAGTCCTTATCGCCTTTCTGGAACGAATCGTAGATCGCCTCTTTGACGCCGGCGGCATTCATGTTCTTGCGCGTCTCATCGGCGATGCCCTGGCCATAAGGCGTTTTGTCGTGCAAGATCGCGATCTTCTTGCCCTTGTACTTCTGGGCCAGATATTTGCCGGCGACCACGCCCTGAATGTCGTCGCGACCGCAGGTGCGAAGTACCGTCGTCCAGCCCTTGGCCTTGGCCTCGTCGGTCAGGCGCGGATTGGTCGAGGCCGGCGTGATTTGCAGGATGCCGTTCTCGGCGTAAACCGCCGAAGCGGGGATCGACACGCCGGAGCAGTAGTGGCCGGCGACGAAGATCACCTTCTTCTGTACGAACGAGTTTGCAACCGGTAGGGCCTGCTTCGGCTCGCACTGGTCGTCGCCCAGTTCGAGCTTCAGCTTCTTGCCAAGCACGCCGCCGGCAGCGTTGATGTTCTTGATCGCCATCTCGGCGCCACGCTTCATTTGCTCACCGAATACGGCGTCGCCGCCGGTCATCGGGCCCGCGGTCGCTACGATCAGCTCCTGTGCCGGCGCGGACGCGGCACCCAAGGTAATCGCCGCCACCGCGGCCAATAGCCCCAGTGAAATTCTCCGCATGTTTTCTTTCTCCCTTTAACTGCTTCAGATTTCCGCAGATACCGTCTCTGCGTAGCGCGCCGGCGGGCCGACTCAACGCCGGCCCCCGAAGCTGGCCGACAGACAGTCTAGGTCAGTGGCCGCCGTCGGGCAACCGGGCAAGCGTCGTCAGGCCCTTCCCTTCTCGCGCCAGCCGAACAGCCCCGTCCGCTCGTAAAGCCAGGGGTACTGGCTGACCATCATGCGCGCGCGGGTGACCCGATACGCCATCGCCATGACCAAGAAAATCCAGGCGGTGTCGACGACGATGCCGGGGACCGAGAGCGGCGATCCCTCAAACAGCAATAGCTCAAAAGCCCGATTGCCGATGCCGAGGAGCACCCCGTACTGCAGGCACTGCCACCACGGTCGCCAGGTACGCGCGAGCGCCTCGGCGGTTGCGAACCCGGCCCAGCCGAAGATCACGATTGTTCCGAAGAAGAAGACAGGCCATGACACGCTGCCGACCACGTCTTGCGCCATCGCTCCTCCTAATGGCCGCCTTCCAGATACGCGGCTCGCACCTCGCGGTTGGCGAGAAGTTCGGCTCCACTACCGGTGAGCGTGATGGCGCCGGTTACCATGACGTAGCCCCGGTGCGCCAGGCGCAGGGCGTGATATGCGTTCTGCTCGACCAGCAGAATGGTCGTCCCGGTGCGCTCGTTGATCTCGCGGATGATCTTGAAGATCTGGCGGACGATCATCGGCGCCAGGCCGAGCGACGGCTCGTCCAGCAGGAGCAGCCGCGGTCGGCTCATCAGAGAGCGGGCAATCGTGAGCATTTGCTGCTCGCCGCCGGAAAGAGTGCCACCGCGCTGGGTCTGCCGTTCCTTGAGAATGGGAAAGAAGGCGAAGACTCGTTCGAGGTCTTCGGAGAAATGCGCCGGATCGGCCGCCAGCGCCCCCATCTGCAGGTTCTCCAGCAGGGTCATGCGCGGGAAGATGCGGCGGCCCTCCGGCGCCTGGGCAATGCCGCTGCGCATGATTTGATGCGTCGGCAATCGCGTGATGTCCTGCCCATCGAAGACGATGCGCCCGGACTGTGCCTGGGGTGTTCCGCACACGGTCATGAGCAGCGTGGACTTACCCGCCCCGTTGGCGCCGATCAAGGTAACGATCTCGCCCGGCTTGACCTCGAGGTCGACGCCTTTGAGCGCCTCGATGTGACCGTAGAATGTGTGGACCCCTTCGACGACCAGCACGGCTTCACGCTCCGAATTTCAGATCGGTCTCGACTTCAGGCGGGAGCGCCTCATCTTCCTCTTCGCCGAGATAGGCCCGAATGACGACAGGGTCGTTGCGCACACTCGTCGGCGACCCGGCCGAGATCTTGCGGCCGTAATCGAGTACGACGACGTGGTCCGAAATTTTCATGACGACGCTCATGTCGTGTTCGATCAGCAGCACGCCGATCTTGTGCTCGTCGCGAATGAATAGCAGCAGCTCATTGAGTTCCGCCGACTCCCGCGGATTTAGCCCGGCCGCCGGCTCGTCCAGACAGAGCAGCACCGGCTCCGTGCACATCGCCCGCGCGATCTCCAGCCGGCGCTGTTCGCCATAGGCCATGTTGCCGGCCTCCTCGTCGGCACGGGCAGTCAGGCCGATGCGGTCGAGCCAGTAGCGGGCGAGATCGAGCGCGCGCGCCTCGGCGTGGCGGTAGACCGGCAGGCCGAACAACCCGAAGAACGTGTAACCCGAGGCCCGCATCAGCTTGTTATGCTGGGCAACCATCAGGTTTTCGAGCACCGACATTCGCGGAAACAGCCGGATGTTCTGAAACGTGCGCGCAACTCGCGCGACCTGTCCGATCCGATAGCCGTCCATGCGCTCGAGCAAGAACGTCGCGCCCCCGGGCCGCCTCAGCGTCAGCATTCCGATCGTCGGCTTGTAAAAACCGGTAAGGCAATTGAACACCGTCGTCTTGCCGGCGCCGTTGGGGCCGATGATGGCCGTGATCTGGCGATCCGCCGCCTCGAACGAGACGTCGTCGACGGCGACGAGGCCGCCAAATCGCATCGTCAAATGCTCGATCCGCAGCAGCAACGGCGCGGTCATGGCGGCCGTCCAGGCGCGGCGGGGAGGCGAACCGTCGGATCGCGGTGGGCAAGCAGACCTTGGGGCCGCCAGATCATGACGGCGACCATGAGCGCGCCGAACGCCACCATGCGGAACGTCCCGAGGTCGCGAAACCATTCGGGTCCACCGATGAGGACGACGGACGCCACGACCACGCCGAGCTGGCTGCCCATACCGCCGAGCACGACGATCGCGAGAATGATCGCCGACTCGATAAAGTTGAAGCTCTCCGGGCTGATGAAGCCCTGGCGTGTGGCAAAGAAGGAGCCAGCGAAGCCGCCGAACGTGGCACCAATGGCAAAGGCGGTCAGCTTCGTCGTCGTCGGATTGATGCCGAGCGCGCGACACGCGATCTCGTCCTCGCGCAGAGCCTCCCAGGCGCGGCCGATCGGCAGCTTGCGAATCCTCAGCGTGAACCAATTGGTGAGCAAGGCCAGGATCAAGATTATGTAATAAAGATAGATCACGCGGTGAATCGGCGAGAAATCCAGGTCGAAATACTCATGAAAGGCCGCCACGCCCTCGCGCGGCGCCGCGGTAAATTGGAGCCCGAAGAAGCTGGGCCGGGGAATGTCTCCGATGCCCTTGGCGCCGTTCGATAGGTCGTCCCAATTGAGCAATATGAGCCGGATCATTTCGCCGAAGCCGAGCGTGACGATGGCGAGATAATCGCCGCGCAGCCGCAGCACGGGAAAGCCGAGCGCGACGCCGAAGAACGCGGCAACGGCGCCCGCAAACGGCAGAGTTTCCCAGAAATTGAGCCCCAAATTGATCGATATGAGGGCGTAGGAGTAAGCGCCGACCGCGTAGAAGGCGACGTAGCCGAGGTCGAGCAGACCGGCGAGGCCGACGACGACGTTGAGCCCCCACCCGAGCATTGTATAAGTCAGGACGAGGATTCCCAGGTCGACGAGGCGCTGATCGGCGAAAGGCAGAAACGGCATGACGACGGCGAAGGTGAGAGCGGCCGGCACCACCAATCGTCCGACCCGCTCCAGCCACACGGCTGGCAGCGCCCCGGCTCTTGTGCCGTCGCGGCCGGCCGGCCGTGCGCCGCGGCGCAGGACGAACCATGCGCGCAAGGCAATGGTCATGGCGACCAACCAGGTCAGCCAGCCCAATGTCACGTGCTCGATGGGCGGCGCGACATCGAAGATCGCGTTGAGAACCCACGCCGCGGAGAAGGCGCCGCTCGCCGCCAGGATCGGGCGTCCTCGGCCGGCGTCGATCAAGCCCAGCACAAAGCGGCCGACGAAGATCACGCCGACTGCGTAGAACATGGCGCCGAAACGGGTTTCCAGGATCATGCCGGCGCCGCGGTCGACGGTCTGGAAGCCGACCAGCGGCAGTGCGAGCCCCAACGCCACGAGCGCTACGGCTGCGGCGTCCCTAATCATTTCGCCGAAGGAGAGCTGCCGTTCTGCTCCGGCACCGATCGCCGCCATCCGCTAGACCTTCTCGATGTCGGGCCGGCCGATCAGCCCGGTGGGTAGGAAGATCAGCACGAGGACGAGGATCATGAACACAGCCACATCCTTGTATGCGCTCGAGAAGTAGCCCGCGTAGAAAACCTCGATGACGCCGATAAGCAGTCCGCCCACCATGGCGCCTGGGAGCGAGCCGATGCCGCCAAGCACGGCGGCGGTGAAGGCCTTGATGCCGGCGAGAAAGCCGACATAGAAATCGATGATGCCGTAATAGAGGAGCCAGATAAGACCGGCGGCGGCGGCTAGGGCCGCCCCCATGATGAATGTCAAAGAGATGGTGCGGTCTACGTTTACGCCCAAGAGGCGCGCCATCTTCATGTCCTGCTCGCAGGCGCGCTGCTGGCGCCCGAGCGGAGTACGGGCGATCATGAGCGTGAAGCCGACCATTATGACCGTCGTGGTGACCATAATGATGATCTGCATGTAGCCGAGCTTCACGGTGAAGCCCTCGGAACTCGTCATCAGCTCTATACCGCCGGAGATGATCGGCGGCAGCGGTTTGTTGCGCGCCCCTTGCAGGAGTTGAACGTAGTTCTGCAGGAAGATCGACATGCCGATCGCCGAGATCAGCGGCGCCAGCCGCGGCGCATTTCTCAGCGCGCGGTAGCCGATGCGCTCGACCGCCCAGCCATGCAGCCCGGTAAAGGCCATGGCCATGACAAGCATGCACACGAGCGCCAGCGGCACCCACGTTATGCCGAACACACCCAGCACCATGAACGTGATGATCGAAACGAAGCCGCCGATCATGAAGATATCGCCGTGGGCGAAATTGATCATGCCGATGATGCCGTAGACCATCGTATATCCGATGGCGATGAGACCGTAGACGGCGCCTAAGGTCAGGCCGTTAATCAACTGCTGAACGAAATACTCCATGCATCCCCCGCCGGCGTCATTGGCCGGCCTACGTGCCGCCCCTTATGCGGGGCGAATGTGCCACCCTGTTGCCGGGCGAATGTAGCGGTCATTTTCGGGATTGGCCAGCCCCTGCGCGACGCTTAAGAACATAGTCCAGCTTGCGCAGGGCGGCGGTCCGCAGGCTCGCCTTGCTCGACGTCGCCGGCCCGACGAGCGAGATTTCGACCAAGGTCTGCGCATCGACGGCAGTTACCTTGACCGCGTTGCCGATGCGACGAAACTCCAGGATCACCTCGCGTTTGTCCATCCGCTGCCGTCCTTGCTGCTCTTTTGTCCGGCAGGCCGTATTCTGGCGCACAACCGGAAACCGGGGCGGGTCGGCGCCCCCTTTGCAGGATATGAGCGCCGCCGCCCGCCGTCGACAAGCTCAGGTCACATCCGTGCCACGAGAATTGCGAATGACGCCAGTCGTGCCGATATCGACCGCCCGGCCGGAGCATGCCCTGATCCTGGCCGCAGCCGCGCCGGCGACCGATGCGGCAGGCCGGGCGCGCCTGGCCCTGCTGCTGCAGGGGCCGATCGATTGGACCCACGTGGTCGAAACGACCGACCGTCACGCCGTGACGGCCCTCGTGCTTCGTCGCCTGGCCGACGCCGCGACGCAACTGTTGCCGCCAGAGCTTGTCGAAGCGTCTGAAGTTTACATCGCGCGGCAACGTGACACCAACCAGCGTCTGGTTGCCGAGTTGGTCAGGATCGTCCGCGCCCTCTCGCAACAGGGCATCGCCGTCATGCCGTTCAAGGGTCCGGTCTTGGCCGAACTCGCTTACGGCGACGTCGCCCTACGGCAGTTCCGCGACCTCGACTTCCTCGTGCACGAAGCCGATGTGGACCGGGCGCTCGCGGTCGTCGAAGCGCTCGGCTATATTGTCGCTTCCCCTCTATCGCCGGTGCAAGAAGGCGCATTCCGACGCTACGCCGGCCAATACATCTTTTGGCGCGCCGACGGCGATGCCCCAATCGAGCCGCATTGGGCATTCGCGCCGCGTAGCTTGGCCGTCGATCTCGACTATGCCGGGCTGTGGCAGCGCGCCGTGCCCGTGCGCCTTGCCGGCATTGAGCTGCGCTGCCTGGCGCCGGCCGATCTCATCGCGGTCCTCTGCATCCACGGCTCGAAGGAAGAGTGGACGCGGCTGCAGTGGATTTGCGACATCGCGCAGACGCTGCAATCTTTTCCGGATATTGACTGGGCTGTCGTCCTCGATCGTGCCCGACGTCACGGTCACCTGCGCATGGTGCTGATCGGGCTCGCACTGGCCCGCAGCTTCCTCGGCAGCCAGATCCCGCCGGCGATCGGCGGCGTACTGGCGAGCGATCC
>JACQDQ010000035.1 GCA_016201015.1 Pseudomonadota bacterium
GCTGGGAGCTGGTCTGTGGTGGATCACGCCGTTCACGGCATTGGAGGCCGCGGGGATGGCGTTCGTAATTACGTTGACCGGGTTTCTGGGCGGGCTCGTGATGTCGGCGATCAAGCGCGATCGCGGGGTCAAGGATTGGGGGCATATGATCGAGGGTCATGGCGGCATGCTCGATCGCCTCGATTCGGTGATCTTCGCCGCCCCGATCTTCTTCCACATCGTCCGCTATTGGTGGACCCCCTGAGAACCTCCGGCGCGCGCTGGTCGGCGCGTCCCGATCCGACATGCCCTCCGGGATCGCCTGTTGCGATCGTCGCTCGAAACGGAACGGGCATCGCCAGAAGTGATTGGCACAAAGTTTGCTGCGCATCGCAGGTGCGCTAGGATGCGCGGTCATGAACGATCGAAATCGGCAAGGACGGACGACGTTGGCGCCCGAACCAGCCCGGCTCGAGCACCGGCTGTTCGCCCATTCGCGTTTGGACGTCATTCCGGTTGGGCTTGCGGCGGCGCATCTCGCCGCCGTACTGGCACTCTTTGTCTCCTTCGAGCGCTTAAGCTGGGCCGGCTTCGCCGTTTTGGGCCTGCTCTATGCCATCAGCATCTCATGGAGCATCAACAGCATCGCGCATAACTTCATACACAATCCGTATTTCGTTTCGCCGATACTCAATCGGTCGTTCAGCCTGATGCTGTCGCTGACCATCGGCTTCTCGCAGGCCATGTATCACTACGTGCATCTCTGGCATCACGCCGGAAACTCGGACCGGCCGGCGCCGGACGGGACGACGATCGACTATTTGTCGATCTATCGGCACGGCCGGAACGGCCGCGCCGAGAGCCCGTGGGGCTATGTCTTCTTGAGCTACTTCCGCGACGATTTGAGTGAGATTCTGAGCAAGATCGCCAGTCGACGGCCCGACGATGCGCGCTTTGGCAAGGTCGAGCTGGCCTGCGTCGCCGTGTTCTACGTGGCATTGCTGGTGATCGACTGGCGCGCACTGATCTGCCTGGTGCCGTTCTATTATCTCGGCCACTGCCTGTCGTCCTTGAACGGCTATTACGAGCATTTCGGGGCGGATCCCGATCGGCCGATCGCCTGGGGCGTCAGCAGTTATGGTCGCTTCTACAACTGGACCTGGATGAACAACGGCTACCACGCCGAGCATCACTACCGGCCGAAGCAGCACTGGACGCAGATGCCGGCGCTGCACAAGGAGATCGCCGCCGCGCAGCAGGCGGCCGGCGTACGCGTCATTCGCCGCGCCCACGCCCTGGGATTTCTCGATCCCTCACTGCCGGCTCGCTAGCCGGCGCTTAGAAATGGTAGTTCAGCAGCAATCCGACCGAGTACTGGTCCGCGTCTCCGCCGTTGCGGACCAGGGGGCTTTCGCTGACGGCCGATAGCAGCCGCCGATATCCACCGATGGCGCTCAACGACCAGTGCGCGTCGAGCGCATAGTTCAAGCTCGGCTCGAAGGTGAAGTCGCGAAACCCGGACTCGGCGTTGAATATCGGCAGGCCGGACCGCGCCGATTGTGCCGCGCTCACGCCGTAAAAGGGCCGCAACGCGTCGGCATCGGACCACGATCCTGTTGCCCGCAATCGCAGCGCCATCCGCGCGCTCAAGGGCAGCATCAAGCTGCCGCCGACCTCAACCGTCGTACCGGAACGGTCGTGGCTCAGGTCCTCCCAGATTTTTGCGAAGATCTGCCAGCGATCGTCGTCGCCGTATCTGGCGAACAGCCCGCCCTGCAGCACGCCTTCGACGTCGCCGAGGCCATTGAGCCGCGGCGAGACACGCTGATTGCGGCCGTCGCTCCATTGCAGATAAGGGCCGGCGCTGAATTCGCCGTATTGCAGCGCATTGACGCCGAACCCATCCTCCGTGCTGAGGAAAACGGTGTCGCGCCAGGAGATGTCGACGTTCGGCACGGCGAACGCCCGATAGCGCTTGCCGCTTTCGAAGCGCGGTCGATAGGCGGCTCCGGCACCCAGCGTGATGTCCCAGTCACTTGACGACGCCTTGGCCTGGTCCTCGGCCCGGGCCGGAACGAACAGCATCATCCAGATGCAGACCGCGTAAGCATAGCGTCGCGGCGTCATGCTCCGTCGTCCAACCGGCAGTGCAGCGGCGAAAATCGGGGTCCCATCGGCGCGCTTTCATAGTCGGCCGGTTACCGGAAAGCAACCGCCGTGCCGGCCGATAGACCCCGCGCGGACAAAGCCTTCCAGTTTTTCCGCCCCTACCATGGACGGAGCCCCCAACATAATTTGGAGCTTGGAGCGTCATTTTTGCGGCGCGCTGCCTGCATTTTGGGCCATATTGGGTTGGCACCGTTCTTGCCTTGAGGGGATGGCCCCTGCTGCGACCCGAGGGGAGAACAGGTTCGCGGGAGTGACTATGCTTTGGCAAATTCTATGCGATTTCGACGGCACCATTGCGACGGAAGACGTTACTGACAGCTTGCTGCAGCGCTTTGCCGCCCCGGCTTGGCTGGAGATTGAAGCCGAGTGGAAGGCGGGGCGGATCGGGTCGCGTGAATGCATGACCCGCCAGATCGCCATGATCCGGGCGACGCCGGACGCGATCGACCGGCATCTCGACGGGATTCACCTCGACCCTCATTTCTCCCGGTTCGTACGCCACTGCCGCCGCCATGCGATTCCGCTGACGGTGGTCAGCGACGGCATCGACTACGTGATCCACCGCCTGCTTCGCCGTGACGGCCTGGACGATCTGGCGGTGGTGTCCAACCGACTGGAGCAGATCGCGCCGGACCGCTATCGGCTGCGGTTCCCCCATGCGCGCGAGGATTGCCGCTCTGCCAGCGGGACCTGCAAATGCGCTGCCGCGCAAATGTCAGCGCCCCGCCGGCGCACGCTGCTGATCGGCGACGGCGCGTCCGACCAGTGCGCCGCCGCCGCGGTCGACTTGGTGTTCGCCAAGGGCTCGCTGCTGACGCATTGCGCCCGGCTCGGCCTGCCGCACGTCGCCTGCACCAACTTCGCCGAAGCGCATCGCCTGCTGGCGGCGCTGATCAACATCGACGACGAGGCAGGCGACACGGCCGCTTCGCCGCCGGACAAGCTGGAGGACCAAGCCTTTGAGTGAAGCGTCCCTGCTCGCCGACGAAGCCAAATATTGCTCGTTCGGCGACACCGTCCACTATCTCGACCCGCCGAAACTGTTCAACCGCTGCGAGGGCTCGTTTCTGTATGACGCCGACGAGGTGCCGTTTCTCGACCTGCAGATGTGGTATTCCGCGGTCAATTTCGGCTACGCCAATCCGCGCCTGAACGCGGCACTGAAGCGGCAGATCGACACGCTGCCGCAGCTCGCCTCGCAATATCTGCACCGCGAGAAGATCGAACTCGCCACGGCGCTCGCCAAGCGCATGGAAAGCACGTTCGGCCTCAAGGGCCGCATTCATTTCAATGTCGGCGGCTCGCAGGCGATCGAGGACTCGCTGAAGCTGGTGCGCAACGCGACCGGGGGCAAGAGCCTGATGTTCGCCTTCGAGGGCGGCTATCACGGCCGCACGCTCGGCGCATCGGCCATCACGTCGTCCTATCGCTACCGCCGGCGCTACGGCCATTTCGGCGACCGCGCCCAGTTCGTGCCGTTTCCCTATTGCTTCCGCTGCCCCTATGGGCGCCAGCGCAACGATTGCGGGCTCTATTGCGTCGATCAGTTCGCGCGGTTGTTCGACACCGAGTATCACGGCGTCTGTGACGCCAAGGCCGGCGCTTCCGAATATGCGGCCTTTTACGTCGAGGCGATCCAGGGCACCGGCGGGTACGTGATTCCGCCGCCCGGCTATTTCGAGAAGCTGAAGACCATCCTCGAGGCGCGCAAAATCCTGCTGGTCGACGACGAGATCCAGATGGGGTTCTACCGCGCCGGCAAGTTCTGGGCGCTGGAGAATTTCAACGTGAAACCGGACATCATCGTCTTCGGCAAGGCGATGACCAACGGCCTCAACCCGCTGGCCGGCGTGTGGGCGCGCGAGGAGTTGATCAACCCCCAGACCTTCCCGCCCGGGTCGACGCATTCGACCTTCGCTAGCAATCCGCTCGGCACGGCAGTGGCGTTGGAGACCGTCCGCATGCTCGAGGAGGACGATTACGAGTCGATGTCGTTCGCCAAGGGCGCCTACCTGCTCGAAGGCCTGACGGATCTGAAGCGCCGCTATCCGATCATCGGCGATGTCGACGGGCTCGGCATGGCGCTGCGCATGGAGATCTGCGGCACCGACGGCTTCACACCCGACAAGGAGACGACCGACCGCATGGTCGCGGAGGCGATGAAGGGCGATCTCGAGGTCGGTGGCAGGCGCTACGGCCTGGTGCTCGACATCGGTGGCTACTACAAGAACGTCGTCACGCTCGCGCCGGCCCTCACCATCTCGCGCGAGGAGATGGATCTCGCCTTGACGCTGCTCGACCATGTGCTCGAGCGCGTGACGCGCCACTGACCCATGCGGCTTCGTTTGCTCGATCTCGATGGCAGTGCCGCGATGCAGGCGGCGGCGGCAGAGCTCGGCAGTCCAATCCAGAAGCTCGACTTCGTTGGACTCGGTCCGCAGCTTCGCCTGTGGGCCAGCCGACGCGCGATGGCGGAGTTCGCCGACCGGCTCCGCGGCGCCGCCGAGCCACCCGGTGATGGGCCGATCCTGACGCTGCTTGGCTCGGGCGACTACCATCATCTGAGCGCCGCGCTGATTGCCGCGACCGAGACGCCGCTGACCGTCGTCCATTTCGACAATCATCCGGATTGGGTTCGGTTCGCGCCGGCATTTCATTGCGGTTCCTGGATCAATCGCGTGCTGGAACTGCCAAACGTTCAGCGCGTGGTGACCATCGGGCCCTGTAGCGACGACCTGGTTCGGCCGCAATTCAAGGGCGGGAACCTGGCCGCCCTCTCCGCCGGCCGCCTCGAGCTTTACCCTTGGCGACATGCGCCATCGGCGGTGTGGGGTTGCATCGGCTCCGGCCCGAGTTTCAGCCAGCGCGATGGGCAGCTGATCTGGCGTAATGTCGGGTGCGAGGACTGGCAGGACTTTCTGGAGGAATTGTTGCCCCGCATTCCGACGGAACGGATCTGGATCACAATCGACAAGGACGTATTGTCGATGGCGGATGCCGCCACCAACTGGGACCAGGGCGAGATGCCGCTCGCGGCCCTGCTCGTTGCGGTGCGCACGCTCGCACGCGGTAAATGCGTGCAAGCTGTTGATGTCTGTGGCGACTACTCGCCGCCGCGGTTCGATCGAAACCTGGTGAAGCGCTGGGAAGCCTGGCGCGACCACCCGCCCGCCCCGCCTGCGGCCGACCTGGCACGAAACGTCGCGACCAATCGGGCATTGATTGCAACCCTGCAGGATGCGTTGCGATGAGCTCGGCCATCATCGGACTATTTGCGCTCACCATCGTACTCGAGGTGACCGGCCAGCTCTGCTTCAAGATCGGCCTGGAGCGCCGGCCCGAGCCGAGCTCCCCTGCCGGTTTCGGACAATTCTGGCAACGCATTTTCTCGTCGTCCTGGCTGTGGGGCGGCATCGCCGCCTATTCTCTGGAAATCGGGTTGTGGCTGGCCGTGTTGGCGCACGCGCCGCTCAGCCTGGTGTTTCCGTTGGCCAGCCTCAGCTATTGCGGCGTGCTTCTGGCCAGCCGGATCGTCCTGAAGGAGGTCGTCTCTCCACGACGATGGGCTGGTGCCGCGCTGATCACTCTCGGCGTCGCGACGATCAGCGTCGGAACGCAATTTTGAACGGCTTGGACAAATCGATGGATGCCGTGGACAACAGTTTCTTCTACCCCGGTGGGCACCACGGCGTGCTGCTGATACATGGTCTGGGCGGCACGCCGACGGAGATGAAGTATCTCGGCAAGGGGCTCGCGCGGGCCGGCTTCACCGTTTCCGGGATGCAGCTCGCCGGCCATTGCGGCAGCGAGGCCGATCTGCTGCGCACCGGTCGGCGTGATTGGTATGAGAGCGTCGAAGCAGCCTATGACTGGCTCCGCCCGCGTGTCGATGCGGTTTTTGTCGGCGGGCTATCGATGGGCGCGCTGCTGGCGATGGAACTTGCCACACGCAGGCCAACCGCCTGCGCCGGGCTCGCGCTCTATTCGACCACGCTTTGGTACGATGGCCGGAGCATTCCGCGCATTCACTTCCTCGTGCCGCTCATATTGAAGTTGCCGTTCGTCGATCGTTTTCGCTTCACCGAAGCCTATCCCTTCGGCATCAAGGACGATCGGCTGCGTAGCCGCGTCGTTTCGCAAATGCATGGTGGCGATAGCGGTGCCGCCGGCCTACCTGGACTCACCGCGACCAGCCTGCGCGAACTCACCAAGCTGATCGCGCAGGTGAAGCGCGATGTGGCCAAGGTGCGAGTGCCGACGCTGGTCATCCATGCCATCGATGACGACGTCACCAGTCCGCGCAATGCGCTGTTTCTCGCCCGCAATCTGGGCGGGCCGGTCCGCACCGTGCTGCTCAGCGACTGCTATCACATGATTACCGTCGATCGCCAGCGCGACGAGGTCGTGCGACTCAGCGCCGATTATTTCACCGAAGCCGCGACCACGGCCGGAATCTCCGCATCGATTGCGGCGGAATGAGGCCCATGACGGTCGAAGTCGCCGTCTTTGACAGCATTGCCGCCATCCGCCGATCGGATTGGGAGCGTTGCTTTCCGGACGAGATCGAAAGCTGGGACTATTACCGCGCGGTCGAGGACGCCGGCATACCGGGGTTCGAATGGCGGTATTTTGCCGTGTGCGCCGACCAGCGCCCGCTGGCCGTCGTCCCCGGCTTCATCACCACCTACCGGCTGGACGCGTCGGTCCAGGGGCGTTGGAAGCGCGTCACGGAGCGGCTCGTCGAGTTGCTGCCGTGGTTGCTTTCGATCCGGTTGGCCTGCCTCGGATCGCCGGTCGCAGAGGTTTGCCATCTCGGCTTTGCGCCCGAGATCGCCGAGCGCCAGAAGCCGGAACTGCTGCGCGATCTGATCGCCGAGCTGAAGCGCTTCGCCGAACGCGAGGGCATCGGCTTGATCGGCATCAAGGACGCTCCGAGCGAACAATGCGATCTATGGTCGGGCTGTCTGCCGGACTTCAAGCGGCTGCCGGGCTTGGCAACCGCATTGTTGCCGCTGCCCTATGGCGACTTCGACGCATATCTGAAGAGCTTGAGTCGGGCCACGCGCAAGGACATGAAGCGCAAGTTGCGTGCCGGGGCAGGCATCCGTATGGAGCGGCGCACGAACATCGATGACGTGCTGCCACGCGTGCTGGCGCTCTACGAGGAAACCGTGGCGCGGAGCGATCTGCAATTCGAGCAGCTGCCAGGGACATATTTCGCCAATGTTCTCGCGAGCATGAAAGGGCGAGCCTACTGCCTGCTTTGCTGGTTGGATGCCGAGCTCCTGGCCTTCAACCTTGTCCTCGAATCTCCGGGGCGGCTGGTGGACAAGTTCGTCGGCCTGCACTACCCGGTCGTGCGGACGTACAATCTGTACTTCCTGACCTGGATGGCAAACGTGCGGTACTGCATCGAACAAGGCATCCCGGTATATCAAAGCGGGCAGGCTGCCTACGCGCCCAAGCTCCGCCTCGGCTGCCGGTTGCGGCCGAATTGGCAGTTTTTTCGTCACCGCAATCCATTGCTGAACGTGCTGCTGCGCTGGGTTAGCCACTTGGTGCGGATGGATCGCTTCGATCCCGAATTACAATCCATGCTGCGGGGCGTCAAGTGAGCACGGCATCCGTCCGAACGGCGGCAAGCGCGCCGATGTTCGCGCTATGGGTCGTCGTGCTTGCGGTTGAAGCCGGGGCGCAGATCGGCCTGAAACTCGGCAGCGTGGCGTCGGCCTCATCATCGCCGGCGTATATGTGCTTGCGCGAGACGACTCGTGAGGTGGCCAACGACATCGCTTCAGCTGCGGCTGGTCACCGCCTTCCTGCTCGTCAGCCTGCCGCCGATGTTGTTCGCCGCCCAACTCGCCAGCCAAGCCGTTGCCACCGCCTTCGAGCAGAACGTCGAAGGCTGGTTGCGGCAAAGCTCGGCCTATTTCGTCAGCAACATGCAGGAAGCACAGCAGGAGGCCGCCGGCGTCGCGCGATTTGTCGCCAGCGAGACAGAGGCGGTCGGCCGCTTGATCGACAGCGGTGAACCGCTTCCGGCGCCGATCGCTGAATTGGTCAAGTCGATCGGTTACGACCTGGTGGCGATCTACGATGCGGACCAGCGGCTCGTCTATATGTCACGGCCGGCCAATTCGATCGAGAACCTGCGGCTTGGGACCGATCACGCGCTCGCGCGGGTTCGCATCGATGATCAGATATACATCATGAATTTCGGCGTGCAGAGCTTTGCATATCGCGGCAAGCAGTATTACCTGCTGATCGGGATCTGGCTCGACGAGGAATATCTGGGCGCCCTCGGCGCCGTAACCGATTTGGAGTTGCGGCTCTACTACCGCGAGACAAGCAGCTTTCGGGAGTTCTATTCGTCGCGCGCGCATGACACGGTGGGCGTCCTGCTCGATGAACGGATCACCGCGGCCGTCCTGCAAAGCAGCGCCGGCTATTACGACCGCCGCGCGGAAGGCGGGCAATATGTCGGACTCTACAGCGCGCTGCGCAGCAGTGACGGAGAGGTGCTCGGAATCATATTCTGCGGATTGCGCTCTTATGCCTCGCTGACCAGTTGGTTCAACCGGACCAACCTCTTTCTGATCATTCTATTGACCGGCGCAGTGCTCGCCGTATTGGCCGGGCTGATTGTTTCCCGCCGGCTCACGCGCCCGCTGCGGGCCCTGGTCACCGGCGTGCAAGCGATCACCCGCGGCGACTACCGCCAGCGCGTCGCCGCCACCGGTCAGGATGAGGTCGCGGAATTGGCTGGTGCGTTCAATGACATGGCCGAGCGCTTGGCCAGATCGCAGGAGCTGGAGACCCAACTGCGTCGGCGACAACGATTGTCGGCGTTGGGTGAGGTCGCCGTCGGCATCGCCCATGAGGTTCGCAATCCGCTCGGCGTGATCAAGACATCGGCGGAGCTGGTGCAAAAGCGCGACCACTTGCCGAGCACCGATGCACGGCTCCTGGGCTACGTCGTCGACGAGGTTCGCCGGATCGATCAACTGATTCGGGACTTTCTGGAGTTCGCCAAGCCGCGCCCGCCCGTATTGCGGCCCCTCAATCCCGTCGAGGTCGTGCGCCGCGTGGCCAGTTTTTGCGTCCCCGAGCTTGATCGCACAGGCGTGCAAGTGTCGCTGCAAGACAGCACCGATGGCGTCGAGATCGAAGCCGACGAGGATCAACTGTTCCAGGTCTTTCTCAACCTCTTTCTCAATGCGATCGAGGTCATGCCGAACGGGGGTCATCTCACCGTCAGGTTTGATCTCGATCACAGCGGATTGATCATCGCCGTGCGAGATACCGGTAGCGGGATTCCGCCGGAAGTGCAGGAGAAGATTTTCAATCCGTTCTTCACGACCAAGGAACACGGCAGCGGATTGGGCTTGGCCAAAGTCTTCTCGATCATGGAAAGCCACGGCGGGCGGGTCGAATGCGCCAGTCAACCGGGCGCCGGCGCAACATTCACGCTATTCTTCCCTCTGCGAGCCAGGGCGGATACCGATGTCGCATACCATTCTGCTGGTCGATGACGAACCGAAGCTGCGCGACGTTCTGACCGTTGCGTTGAACGACATGGGCTACCGCACCCTGTCGGCCCGCTCGGGGCATGAGGCGATCGACGTGCTGCAGCACGAAGATATTGACCTCGTTCTCACCGACCTCCGCATGTCGGAGATGGGCGGGCGGGAATTGCTGCGGGAGAGCAAGCGGCTGAAACCCGCCGTGCCGGTCGTCCTGATGACGGCCTATAGCTCGGTGAAGGACGCGGTGCAGGCGATCAAGGAAGGCGCATTCGACTACATCGGCAAGCCGTTCGAAATGGACGAGCTGGGTGCCACGCTCGGCAATGCTCTCCGCCTTTACGACGCGATCCGAGACAACCAACGGCTCCGCCAGGCCTTGGAACAGGAGAACAGCTTCGACACTCTGGTCGGGAACAGCCCGACTTTCCGGGAGGTCATCCGGACGATCGCGGAAGTGTGCGAGAGCCGGGCGAACGTCCTGCTCACCGGTGAAAGCGGCACCGGAAAGGAAATGGTCGCTCGCGCGATTCACTACGGTTCATCGCGTCGCGCTGGTCCATTCGTCGCTCTCAACTGCGCGGCCATCCCGGAAGGGCTGCTCGAGACCGAGCTATTCGGCCACGTGAAGGGCGCCTTCACCGGGGCGATCGCCAATCGCGTCGGCCGGTTCGCCCAAGCGGACAACGGGACGCTTTTCCTCGACGAAATCGGCGACATGCCGATGTCAGTCCAAGCCAAGATACTGCGCGTCCTGCAAGAGCGCGCGTTCGAGCCGGTTGGCAGCACGCAGAGACGGACCGTGGACGTGCGTATCATCGCGGCGACCAACAAAGACCTGTTGGAGGCGGTGCGGCAGAAGGCCTTCCGCGACGACCTCTACTACCGTCTGAACGTGTTTCCGATCCGACTGCCGCCGTTGCGGCAGCGAATCGAGGATATTCCGCTTCTCGCCGACCATTTCGGGCGGCAAGTCGCGGCGGAAATGGGCAAGCGCTTCGCCGGCTTCAGCGAGGCGGCGCTGCAGGCGATGACCGCATACGCCTGGCCGGGAAATATTCGCGAGCTGCAAAACTGCGTGGAGCGGGCCATCATCGTGGCGCGGCAAGATCGCATCGACGTGGTCGATCTGCCGCACTACCTGTTCGAGCGCCCAAGCGGACCCGAGGCCAATGGTGGGCTGCCGGCCAAACTGGACGCGGAGATCGAGCGGGTCGAGCGCGATTATCTGATCGAGGCGTTGCGCCGCGCGGGTGGCGTTCAGGTGAAGGCGGCGGAATTGCTCGGCATCAGCGAGCGCAGCTTCTGGCATCGGGTCAAGAAGTATGGAATCAACATCGTGAAGCAAGCCGGCTGACGCACGTCAAGCCCGCAGGCGATATGGCAAAAGCGGATCGCGCTCCGGCCAGGGCGCGTGCAAGCGGTGCTTCCCGGCTTCAATGCGCCTCGCAGATTTCGAGAATCGCCTGGATGTAGATGCGGATCATGTCGAGATAGTCGGGGATGTCGACCCGTTCGTCCGGCATGGTGTTGTAGCGACCGCCGGGCCCGCAGACGATGCCTTCCATGCCGAGCTCGCTATAGAAATGGCCGGCATCGGTTCCGTAGAACCCGGGCGGCGTGATGGCGCCCGTCGGTTGCTTGTGGCGGCGCGTCCGCTCATAGGCGGCGTTCATCGTTCTGACGATACGCGAATCCCGCGGCACCTCGAACGCCGGCATGATCGGCCGACCCGCCAAATGCTCGGGCGTGACCGTGGCCTTGAGGCCGGGGAATCGCCGCTCGAGATCCGCCAGCACGCGCCGCATGTCGGCGATGGCCTGGGTCTCGGTCTGGCCGGGCGCGTAGCGTCCCGAGCCCTTGATCCGGACGAAGTCCGCGACCTGGGGCGGGCGCCACTCGTGCAGCTCTTTGCCCAGCGCGCCATGCACGACGCCGACATGGACGCGATTGATCGCGCGATGCTCGTCGCTCGCGGCCCCGGAGAAGGTCATGGCGTTGAGCCGCGGGATCAGGTCGCAGGCCGCGACGACGGCATCGACCGCCTCCTCGCGCTTCGACAGATGCCGGGTGACGCCGGTCAGCTCGATGATGAAGGTGAAGGCGGCGGCGTGCATCGTCAGCGCCATCAGATCCGTCGGCTCGCTGTTGATGAAATAGTCGGCCTTCGCGCCATGGCGGATCGCCGCCAGCGTGCCGACGCCGCCCTGCAGCTCGCCGACGACGTAGGTGAGGATCACGTCGCCCCTGAGCTTCACGCCGGCATCGATCAACGTCTTCACGGCGCAGTAGTAGGCGGCATCGCCCGCCTTCATGTTGGAAACGCCGATGCCATAGATGAATTTATCATCGATGACGCCGCCCCAAGGGTCGACGGTCCAGCCTTCCGTTGCCGGATTGGTATCGAGATGCCCGTTGAACAGCAGGCTCTTGCCGCCGCCGGTGCCGCGCCAGCGGCCGATCGCATTGACGCGCACGCCTTCGACGGGCTGCAGCGCGGCTTCGAGACCCAGGGTGCGCATCCGCTCCGCCATGAAGGCGGCCAGATTGCGCTCGCCTTCGGTCTGCGAATAGCTTTTGTGGCGCACCATTTGCGCCAGAAAATCGAGGCTGGCCCGGTTGTCGATGCGGGCGAGAATTGCGTCGCGGTCCATGATATTTGCTCCTCGGTGGTCCGTGTGGGGTTCAGCCGGCCGGCGCCGGCACGGCGTCGATCAGCGATCGCGTGTAGGGGTGGCGGGGTCCGGCCGACAGCTCGTCGATTGTCAGCAGCTCGACCAGCTCGCCGCGGTACATCACGGCGACGCGATGGGCGATCTGGCGCACCAGATTGAGGTCGTGCGTGATGAACATGTATGCCGTGCCGTAGCGGCGCTGCAGGTCGATGAGAAGCTCGACCACCGCGGCCTGAACCGACACGTCGAGCGACGAGGTAATCTCGTCGCAGATGACCAGTTTGGGCCGTGAGGCGAAGGCGCGGGCGATCGCCACGCGCTGCTTCTCGCCGCCGGAGAGCTGATGCGGATAGCGCCGGACGAAATCGGCCGACAGGCGGACCTGGGCCAGCAGCTCGGCGATCAGCGTGTCGCGTCCGGGCGCGCCGCCCTCGCCGTAGAGCCGCAGCGGCCGGGACAGGATCTCGCCGACGCGCTGGCGCGGATTCAGCGAGGAATCGGGATGCTGGAACACGATCTGGACGTCGCGCCGGTACCGGCGGTCCATGTCGGCGACGCCGACGATCCGGTGGCCGGCGAACACGACCTCGCCGTCGTAGCGGTTCAATCCGACGAGCGCGCGCGCCAATGTCGACTTGCCCGAGCCCGACTCCCCGACCACCCCCATGATCTCGCCCGGCAGGATCGACAGGTTCACCTCACGATTGCCGGTAACGCGTCGGCGGGATCGACCGAGCAGATCCGCGATCAGCGATGGCCGGCCGTACTCGACGCTGATGCCACGCATTTCGATCAGCGGCGCCGCCGATGGTACGGCATGCGCACCCGCGAGCCGGCGGTCCGGTCGCGGCACGGCGGCGATCAGCCGCTTCGTGTACTCGTCGCGCGGCGCGGAGAAGACCTCGGCGATGACGCCTTCCTCGACCAGACGGCCCCGGTGAATCACCGCGACGCGGTCGGCGACGCTGGCGACCACCGCAAGATCGTGCGAGATGTAAAGAGAGGCGACCGCCGTTTCGCGCTGCAGGTTGGCGAACAGGTCCAGGATCTGGCGGGCGGTGATGACATCCAACGCGGTCGTCGGTTCGTCGAAGATGATGCATTCCGGCTGACAGGCGAAGGCGGTGGCGATGACCACCCGCTGCTTCTCGCCGCCCGACGCCTCGTGCGGATAACGATGCATCATGTCCGCCGGTCGCGCCAGGCCGACGCGATCCAGCATCGCCTCGCCCTCGGTCCAGGCCTGCTTGGGCGTGAGGCCGCGATGGCGCACCAGCACCTCGGCGAGTTGCTCGCCCAGCGGCAGCGTCGGGTTGAGCGAGGTGCTGGGATCCTGGAACACCATGCTGATGCGCCGGCCCCGGATGGCGGCGATCTCTGCCGGAGTCTTGGTCCGCAAGTCCTCGCCGGCCAGGCGGATCTCTCCGCTTATCTCGCGCGCATTCGCCGGCAGGTGGCGCATGATGGCCCAGGCCAGCGAGGTCTTGCCCGAGCCGGATTCGCCGACCAGGCCCAGCACCTGGCCGCGGTCGATGGCCAGGTCGATCGCCTCCAGTGCGCGAAACCTGTCCTTCGGCAGGGCGTAGTCGAGCGTGTAGCTGCGGATCTCGAGGACGGGCGTCACGGATGCCGATTCATGTCCGTGGATTCAGGACGTCGCGCAACCCGTCCCCCAGAAGATTGAATCCGATCGCGACGGTGGCGATGGCCAGGCTGGGCCAGATGATCATCCACGCGTTTAAATGCATGAAGCGCCGCCCTTCCGACACCATCAGCCCCCATTCCGGCGCGGGCGGCTGGGCGCCGAGGCCGAGGAAGCTCAATGTCGCGAACAGCATCACCGCGAAGGAAACGCGGATCGTCATCTCGACGATGATCGGCGCCACGACATTCGGCAACATCTCGCGCACGACGACATAGGCACTGCTCTCCCCCCGCGCGACAGCGGCGTTGACGTAGTCCTGCTGCCGCACGGCAAGCGCAACGCTGCGCGTGACGCGGGCCATGCTCGGCGTGAAGGCGATGCCGACGGCGATCAGCGCGTTGAGGCTGCTCTTGCCCAACAGGTTGACGATGAGCAGCGCGAACAGCAGGCTGGGCACGGACATGATCGCATCGATCGTGCGCATGATCGCCTCGTCGGCGCGGCCGCCAAGGAAGGCCGAGGTGGTGCCGATGACGGCTCCGGCGGTCGTGCCCAGTGCCGTGGCCAGAAATGCCATGACCACGGTTGCGCGCGCACCGTAGAGCAGCCGGCTGAGGATGTCGCGGCCGTACTGATCCGTGCCGAACCAATGCCCGGCGCCCGGACCCTTGTAACGCAGCAGAGGATAGAGCCCCTCCGGGCTGTGCGGCGCCAGCAGCGGGCCGAGCACCACGATCATCAGCGCCAACGTAACGATCGCGACGCCGATCGCGCCTTGCGGCGAACGCGCCAGCCGGCGGAACAGCTCAATCATACCGGATCCTCTTGTCGATCCAGGCATACGCCATGTCGGCCAGAAAATTCACGGCCGAATAGGTCGCCGCCATGATCAGCGCACCCGCCTGGATTGCCGGCAGGTCGCGGCTCTGTCGGCAGCAGCGCATTGCGTAGCGCGTGCTTGAACAGCACGGTGCGCCCGTCCAGGCCTTTCAGGCGGGCGGCGCGGATGTAGTCCGTGTGCAGCACGTCGACCAGCTCGGAACGCACCATGCGCGACACATGCGCGACCAGGATCACCGAAACCGTCATCACCGGCATCGCCAGGTGCTTCAGCGCCAGCCATAGATTCTCGGTCGGCGGCACATAGCCGGTCGCCGGCAAAAGCTGCAGCCAGTCCGCGAGGACCAGGACCACCAGAGTCGCAGTGACGAACTCGGGAAACGAAACGCCGACATACGACATGACGCTGACGACAAGGTCCGCCATGCGGCCATGCCGAATGGCCGCGACGATGCCAAGCGGCACCGCGACGAACAACATCAGGCCGATAGACAGGCCGGCGAGCAAGAGCGAACGGCCCAGTGCCTCGACCATCATGGCGGCGACCGCCTGGCCAGTACGCAGCGACACGCCGAAATCGCCCTGCAGCACTCCGCCCAGCCAACGCCCGTATTGCAGCCAGACCGGCGCATCCAGGCCGAGCCGCTCGCGCAGCGCCGCGAGCGACTCCGGCGTGGCATTCTCGCCGAGCATCATGACCGCGGCGTCCGCCGGCAGCACCTGCGTGATGCCGAACACGACAAGAGACACCACGGCCAACCGCTGCGCCGCCAGCAGATCGAAGAACACCGGGATGATCGATGGCACCTGATCGTGCATCAACTGCTGTGCCTGGCCATAGAGCTCGCGGCGCTTGGCCTCGTCGATCGTCGTGCGCGCCGCGCTGACCACCTTGTCGAAATCGGGGTTGTTCCAGCGCGTCTCATTCCACGCGGCGTTCGAGGTGTAGAGCAGCGCGAAGATCGCATCGGCCGTCGGCTGCATGTTGTAGAAGCCGATATAGAACGATCCCTTCTTCCACACCTGATCGAGATAGGTGCTGTGCGGCATCGTCTCGACGTTGATGGTGAGGCCGGTTGGCTTCGCCATCTCGCGCACGGCGACTGCGAGTTGGGTGCGTACGGAAGGCCGGTCGGACGCAATCAGCGTCGCCGCCAATCCATTGGCATGGCCGGCTTCGGCCAGCAGCATCTTCGCCTTGGCGATATCGGGCTTCTTCAGCGCCAGGTCGCGGTGGAACCGGTAGGCCGGGTTCAACGGCGTGTCGTTGCCGGGCGTGCCGTACCCCTCGGCCACGTAGTCGACCAGGGCGGCGCGGTCGATGGTCAGCGCCAAGGCCTGGCGCACGCGGATATCGTTGAAGGGCGGCTTGTCGCAGCCGAAATTGATGTTGCAGAACTGGCCCGAAGGCGTGCGCAACGCCTTCACGCCCGGCGCCTTCTGCAATCGGCCGAACTCGGTCGGTATCGTATTCAGCATCAGGTCGGTGTCGCCGGCCATCAAGGCCGAGACTTCGGCCGTCGGGTCGGGATAAATGACGACCTGCACGCGATCCAGGTAGGGCCGGTTCCGGTCGTAGTACGCCGGGTTGCGCTCAACGACGACCAGGCGCTCCGGCTCGAACGAAACCAGCTTGAAAGGACCGGTGCCGACCGCCTCGCGGTCGAGGCGGGCAAGCCCGGCTTTGATCACGGCAGCGGGCACGATCTTCGCGTTGGTGTAGGCGAGAGCGACCGGCAGGTCGGCATAGGGTGCGGTGGTTTTGATGACGACTGTCACGCCGTCGGTTGCGGTCACTTTCTCGATCGGCCCGACATTCTGCCGCGCGGGGGAGGCGGTCTTCGGGTCGAGGATGGCCTCGAACGTCGCCACCACGTCGGCGGCGGTGCATTGGCTGTCATCATGGAAGGTCAGGCCCTGGCGCAGCTTGAAGGTCCATTCGGTCAGGTCCGCCGAGCTCGACCAGCTCTCCGCCAGGTCCGGCGCGGCGGCCATGTCGAGACCGAGCCGGGTGAGGCTGCTGTACAGCAGCTCCGCCACCAGGTACTCGGGATTCACTCGCACGAGCAGAGGATTGAGCTTGGCGACCGCTTGGTCGACGCTCATCCGCAAAGTGCCGCCGCGCTTCTGCGTCTGGGCGAATAGGGGAACGCTGGGTGCGGCAAGGCTGCCGAGCGCGGCGGCGCCGGCGAGGAAGCGGCGGCGATCGATGCTGAGGATCCCGGTCATGAAACTCTCCCTTCTAGCGGTGATGCGGTGAGATCCGCCGATGCGACCTCTTCGTCGAAATCGGCGCTGAGATAGAGCAGGATCGCGCGGGCCAGCGCGATCACGTCGTCGACTGTCGTGAACTCGTCCGGCGCGTGCGCGTTGCTGTCGGGCCGGACCAGACCGCCCAGCAGGATCTCGCGGATGCCGGCGCGCTGCACCCAGCCCATGTCGGAACTGGTCGATGAGCCCCATGCGCGGAAACTTCGCGGCGCGAAGCCGAACCCGCGGGACAGCGCCGCCTGCCAGCGCGGCCAGTGCGGGCCGGTCGGATCGGACACCGGCGCGAGGTGCCCGATCATCCGGGTTTCGACGGCAAGGGCGCGTGTGCCCTTCATCGCCTTGGCGATGATCGTTTCGATCTCGGCGCGGACCGCGGCGAAATCCTCCTCCGGAGCGTAGCGACGATTGAGCAATATGTCGAAGCGCGCCGGCAGCGACGATCCCTTCTGTCCGCCGTGTGCGGCGGCGATGGTCAGGCGCGCCGTCAGTTTCCGGCCGTCAAAATGCGGCGGCGCCGGGAGGGCGGAGATTCGACCCTCGACGTCAGCCTTGAGCGCCAGCAGCGCGTTGAGCAGCGGGACCGACTCCTCGACGGCATTGATGCCTTGCCCGGGATCGCCCGAATGGCCGCCGCGGCCATGGACGCTGATGGTGAAATCAACGCTGCCGAAACAACCGGCCCAGATTCGCGGCGCCGCCCCGCCGTTGAAGTTGAGCAGGTGCCCCTCGATCAGGCCTTGTTCCGCCAAGTAGCGGATGCCCGGATAGAGTCCGCCTTCTTCGTCGGTGCAGAACAGCAGAAGCGGATCGAAGCGCAGCGCCAATCCGTGCCGATCGATTAGGCGCAGCGCCGCTAACGTCGCCGCGATCGTGCCTTTCATGTCGGCGACGCCGCGGCCAATGAGCCGCGCCCCATCGCGCGTCAGGGACAGCGGCGGGCGTGTCCAGCCCGCGCCCGGCGGAACCGTATCGACATGATAATAGAGACTGCAAACCGGCCGACCGGAAGAGCGCGCGGCGAGCAGATTGAGCCGCTCGCCTTCGCCGCTGCCATCGCCGGCAAACCAAAGGTCCCTGGGAACGGACACGCGGCTGAAACGAAAGCCGAGCGGCGACAACAGCCGCTCCAGCAGATCGGCAAATGTCACGTAGCCGTCACCGGGCGGAAAGGACGTATCGATGGCGATCAGCCGCGACAGATCGGCAACGATCGCCGCTTCCTCGCCGGCGACGGCGGCGAAGGCTTTCTCGAGATTGGCCGACGGCGCTACGGGTGCCACGATTTGACTGCTTCCCAGATTCGCGTTATTTCTATAAACTATATAGAAATAGAACCCTGACTCCATGACCCCTGTCAATACCCCTCGTGAAACCGCCCCGACGACCCCAGCGACCGTCCCGTCTGGCGCGGCCGGCGCGATCAATGTGGGGCGCCTTGGCGAGCTTGCCGGAGTGCCGCTCTACGAGCTGGTCAAACGCCACGTCTCGGAAGCCATCCTGTTTGGACACTGGCCACCGGGCACGCTTCTGCCCAGCGAGGTCGCGCTCGCCCAGAATTTCGGCGTGGCGGTGGGTACGGTGCGGCGCGCGCTCGCCAACTTGACCGCGGAGGGACTCCTCGCCCGCCGCCGCAAGACCGGCACGGTGGTCACCGGCCGCAGCCCGCATCACAGTCTGCGCTCGTTTTTTCAGTATTTTCGATTGCATGGGCTGGATGGATCGCTGGTGCGCTCGCATGCCAAAGTCATCCGCGTCGAACGCGACGCGGGGACGCCGATAGAACGGCGCCTGCTCGAGCTTCGCGACGGGGTCGAGGTGCTGCGCCTCCACCGCGTCAGGGGCGTCGGCGGCATTCCCATCATGCATGATCGGATGGTGGCGTCGGCGGATCGCCTACCCGGCTTTCCCGATACGCCTGGCGCCGTGCCCGAACTGATCTACCTGCATCTGCTCGAGCGCTACGGCATCCGCATATCCGCGGTCAGGGAGCAGCTGAGCGCAGGCTTGGCGGACGACGCGGATCTCAAACTGCTCGACCTGAAACCACCGGCGGCAGTCCTCATCATCGACGAGGTGGCATTCGATCAGGCTGGCGCGCCGACCATTCTCAGCAGCCACCGCGCCCGGACCGACCGCCACTGTTATGTGAACGAGGTGCAGTGACTCGCGGAGTGCGCGGCTCCGTCGACTCGCGCGCGGCCGTTCAGAACGGGATGTAGCTGCTGTCGCGCTCCTCGAACGGCCCTTTGACGACGGCCTGGCCGCCGGCGACCATCACCTTGCCGCGGCAGATCACGGTGTCGACGGCCAACGCATCGGTCAGCAGCACGATGTCCGCGTCCATGCCCGGCCGTAAGGTGCCTTTGCGGTCGTCCAGCCGGAGCACGCGTGCCGGATTGGCGGTCACGAGCGGCAGCGCCTGAGCGAGCGTCAGCTTGTTGGTGTGCACGACGCGCTTCCATTCCCGATGCAGCACGCCAGGCGATGTATTGCGCAGCCCGATGACGTGATCCTCTGGACTCAGCACCGGCATCGACACGTTCGCATCCGACGACATGGTGATCTGCTCCAGACCGACCCCGGCGGCGATCACCTGCTGCACCGCTTCGTCGACGCCGATGCCGTTCACGCTGCCGGTGCGGCGCGTCAGAATGGCGCTGAAGTCGATGTTCCCGCCCAACTTCGCCCAGCGAATCGCGTGCTCGAGATAGGCCGGCGTGTGGCGGTTGAGATGCGTCGGCAGGATCTGGGCGATCGGCAGGTTCACCGCGTCCAGGAGATCGAACAGCGGCTGCATCCGCTTCGGGTTGCGCCCGGTATGGCAATGCATCACCGCCGCCTTGCCGCTGATGTTGGCGGCCAACCGAAGCTGGCCGGCGAGGCGCGCCAACTGTTCCAACGACAGGTTCGGGTACGTGTCCTCGGCGATGGCAACCTTGACGCCGATCACCTTGTCGATGAGTACGATGTCGGCCCGCACGCTGCTCGTGAGATACGGCGACGGCACCTCGAATGCGCCGGTGTAGATATAGGTCGACAGGCCGAGGCGATCGAGCTCGCGCGCCTTCACCAGCAGGCCGTGCAGGCCCTTGTACTCCATGTCGATGCCCATGATGCCGACCGCCGTCGTGACGCCGCCGGCGGTGATCCAGCTGACATGCAATTCCGGCACGCGGCCGAGCGGCCCCTCGCCATCGCCGCCGCCGAGGAAATGCATGTGCTGATCGATGAATCCAGGCACGACCGAGCGGCCCGTGGCGTCGATCACGTCGACGGGACCAAGCGCTTTTGCCTTGTCCGCGAAGCCTTCGCCGATGCCGAGGATGCGCTCGCCGGCCACCAGGATCTCCCGGCGGCCGAGCGGCGCGGGGCCGAACACCTCGCCACCGCGGATCACCTTGAAGAAGGCGCCGGATGATTGGTTAGGACTCGGAACAGACATTGAGCCATCTCCCCTGCGGCAGCATCACAACGGTCCGCCACGCATCAACACCGCGCCGCCGCCTGGGCACGCGGCTCGCCCGCCATCACCTAGCAGGGAATCACGAACCGACGAAAGGCGGATTCCAATGTCGCCAGCCGCGTCGCTATACAGGCGCGGCGATCCTGGCCGTCGCTGCCGCCTGCCCACCGCGAACGCGATCGATCAGGGCCTCGGCGTCCGGCGGGATCTCGTTGCCGCGCCAAGCGACATGTTGGTCCGGGCGGACCAGCGCGAAGCGAGCGGCGTAGAGCTGGGCGAGCCGTGGCTCGGCGGGAGCGATGACCTTCAACGGAACGCCCCGGCGCGCGGCGGCATCGGCGAGGCCGGAGGCTGCCGCGGACGCGTTCGGCTCCGTAACCAGGAGCGAGAACCCGGCACCGAAGTGGTCATAGAGCGATGATCCGTCGGCGAGCCAGAGATGCGGCGCCAGGCAGCCGGGATGCGCCGACGGCTCGTAGGTCATGACCCGCACCGGCGGCGGAGCGCTCCCGTCCGCGACGATGATCGGTGAATCGGCGTAGCGATAGCCAAGCACGACGCCGAGCGATTTGAACTCCCGGGCCTTGGCTGCCCGGATCGCCTCGCCGACCTCCTTGCGCACGCGGTCGCCCACGTCACCCGCCGCCTCGATCCCCGGCCGGACGAGCTGATTGCCGAGCACCGAATGGTTCTCGACCGCCTCGTTCATCACCCGCTCATGCACCGGGCGACGCTCCCGCTCATAGCTGTCGAGCAGCGCCGGGCCACCCCAGCCCTGCAGCGTCGCCGCGAGCTTCCAGCCGAGATCCACGGCATCACCGATACCCATGTTCATGCCGTAGCCGCCGAAGGGCGGATGGAGATGGCAGGCATCGCCGGCGAGGTAGATCCGGCCGTCGCCATAGCGCGTGGCGATGAGGCGGTGCGCGACCCACGGATCGGTGGTGACGATATCCAGGTCGAACTCGAGCCCGGTGGCACGATGAATGAGGCGGCGCGGATCGATGCTCGCGGGATCGACGCCGTCACGGAGCTGAGTCGCGAAGAAGAACCACAGCCCGGCGCCGTCCATCGGCCCCATCATCGACGGGACATCCGGGTTGACCAGCCAGTAATGCACCGCCGGGCCGTGGCGGTGCATATCGGCCAGACGCGGCGCACGAAAGATGATGTTGTAGTTTCGCGAGAAAGCGCCCTGGCCTTCCATCCTTATGCCGAGCAGCTCGCGAACCGTGCTGCGCGCCCCATCGGCGCCGACCAGGTAGGCGCTTCGCACCTTCCGGCGCCGAGCGGCCGCGTCGACGATCTCCGCCTCTACGCCACCGGGAGACTGGGCCGCCGATTCGAGCCGGCAACTGAAGCGGACCTCGACCGAAGGCAGCGTTTCGGCGTGCGCCCGCAGCACCTCCTCGAGCATGTATTGCGGCACCCATTGCGCCGATTCCGAAAAGAGCTCGTTCCGCTCGGGGGCGCAATAGAACGCATTCTCGAATCGCGCGAGAGGATAGCCGTTGAGCCTTGTGGCGAAAACGATGTTGGACGGGTAGTCGCGCGGCAGCGGCGACGCCTTGCGGAGATTCTCGGCGATTCCCCATCGCCGCAAATGCTCGCGCGACCGGACGTTGGTCAGCTTGGCGCGCGGATTGTAGCCGACGCGGTCGTTCTGCTCGACGACGAGGCAGGCGATGCCGCGATGCCCAAGCTCGATCGCCAGCGAGAGACCGACCGGCCCGGCGCCGACGATGAGGACATCGGCCCGCATCTTCTCGCTCCCCGCCATTATTTCCTCCCTCACCCGGCGTGGACAAAGAGAAAAGCGTCCAAAAGATACTGGCGGTGCAAGCGGAGCTCGGCCCGACCTTTCGGCCAGGCTCACTCTAGCTCACGAAAAGCCTCGAAGCATTCGGCCGTTCGGTGCCGTTCACGAGAAGGGCAACTCTATATTCGATGCGTGGCTGCTCGCTCGGTGGACGGTCAGGGTTGGCAAGCAGCCGTCCGGTATGCGTGCGAAGTGCCGGCGGTCGGCCGCGGCCAGGGCAAGGCGCAGCCGATGTCCTTTGCGGCAAAGCCAGGCCGTTGGTAGGAGCGCAAAGCGCAAGAGGTTGGGGCGCGCCATGTCCAGCAGCGCGGCATCGACGCGGCGAAAGCTGCGCGCGGGCCCGACGACGTTCATGAACGGCAGCTTCGCGCCCTCGTTCCGGTGCAGGGCGCGCAGCACGCCTTCCGTGACGTAGCGGCACGTGCCGTCGGGCGCGACGTCCTCGAGATAGGAGTGGATGACTCCGTCGCGCTCCGTCGAATTGAGATGGACCGAGAGGATGGCGCTGCCGAGCAGCACCTTGTCATCCGGCATCGGCGCGCTGGTATAGCAGAGCATTGCCGCGTCGCGCCCCTGCCAGGTGGCGTAGTAGTCCTCGACGGCGAATGCGAAGAGCCGCTCGTAGCGCGTGTCGGCGCCGCTCTCGACGCGATAGTCGGCGCGATAGCTGTCGCTCGCCGCTATGGTCGGCGCCGCCGCATCGAGCGTCTGCCCGGCTGCGAGATAGAGGCGATGGGTGGTGGCGGACGGCGGCCAGTCTTCGGCCTCGGCCCAGCGCTCCTCACCTATGATGAAGTAATGCACCCGGTTCTCCGCGCGCAGCCCGGTCGTCTTGCCGGCGAGATGCTCGTCGAAGAAACGCCGGCATTCGGCGAGGAGCGCGAACTGGCTGCGCGCCGCCGTGCGAAACGGACTGACATTGGTGCGGGCGCCGTGGTCCCACGGGCCGAGCAGCAGGTACTTGTCGGAGACGGGCAACGAACGGAAGCGATGGATGGCCCCGTTGGTGAAACCACCGCCGTCCATCCAACCGGAGACGCAGTAATAGGCGACGTCTTCGCGGATGCCAGCGGCATAGTGATATGGACAGATCTTCTCCACCGAGAAATCGGGGTCGTAGCTCAACGTGTCGTCGCGGCATTCGAGCCGGCGTATGAAACTCGCCATCGCAAAATTGCCAGTGTGCTCGCCGAGCGCCGCGGCGAGCAGCGTGCCGTTCTGGTCTTCGTCGACCGGCGCCGGCCCGTCGAAATACGGGTCGGCGAAATAGGGAAAGTCCTTCAAGAGATCACGCCGATCTTGGTCAAGACCGATAATCACCCGGTCATAGCCGTCGGCTAACGGCGCCATCAGGACGCCGCCAGGATAGTAGTGGTCGGCGTAGGTATCCCAGACGGCGAAGGTCGGAACCACCGCCTTGACGGCGGGATGACCAGTCGAGGCGAGAAAGCAGGCGGCAGCACCAACATAGGAAATGCCGATCGAGCCGATGCGCCCATTCGACCAGGGCTGCGCGACGAGCCATTCGGCGACGTCGTAAGAATCGTCGCGCTCCGCCGGCGAGCGGAAGGCGTAGCGCGTGCCGAACGAGGCGCCGGTGCCGCGCACATCGACGACCACCACGGCGTAGCCGCGCGCTACGAAGAAATCGCGGTATTGCGCGGTATTCGGCGCCGGCTCGGTGGTCGCCGGATGCCCGGCCTTCAGCTTGAAACGCCGGTAATAGGGCGTGAAGATCAGGATCGCCGGCAACCGCACATCTTCCGCAACGCCGGTCGGCAGCTGGACATCGACGGCGAGCCGCGTTCCGTCGCGCGTGGCGACATACAGCGAGCGTCGCTGGCAGCCAGGCGGGTAAGCCGGCGGATGTGCAGCCTCGTAGGCGTCGGGAGTGACCCGCCAGGCGGTGGACCCGACTGCGCTATCGGTCATGAGATAGAGACTCCTGAGAAAGGAAATGGATCAAGACGAAAGGTGCCATGGGAGAATCGCAGCCATCACGGTAACGATGATCGTCACCAGCGGCAAGAACACGGCCCGCACGGCATCGGCGACAGCTGGCGTCCCAATCCGGAACCGGTGAAGCGCCGCCAATGCCTCAATCGCCGGCGCTCGGATCGAGTTGCATCGCCACCAGCCGGCAAAGCTCAGCGAACGCCGCATCGCGATCGAAGGAACTGTTGTGCATCCCCAGCTTGATCAGCAGCGGCTGCAGGTCCACGTCGGATCGATCCTTGCCGACGCCGGCCAGCGACAGCAGCAGGTTCGCGCAATGCGGCGCGCATTCCGTGCAATTATAGCTGGCCCAAAGCAGCGCCTGCTTCACTGCTGCCGTAGGGTGGCGCTCGGCCAACCGCAGCGCGCGCGTGAGACCGTTTGCCGGGTAGGCCAGATTGCGGAGTTGTCGCGCCAGGAACGCATCGAGGTCGGGCATACACCCTTGGCGGTGCATCACTTCGGCGGCGGCGAGGCGTGTATCGATCGACAGATGGTGCTTCGATGCCGCATCGACGGCAGCGCGCGCCGCCGGCGTGTCGATCACCGCCAGTGCCTCAACTTCCCGCCACGTCATGTCGCGTCCGGTCAGCAGGTCAATCAGCAACCGCCGTTCGCCCACGGTCATGTCATGGATCGCCGCGACGTCATACATTTCATCGTCGCGCCACTGCCCGGAAATCGGCACGATGCTGGCGACGAAGCGGTCGAAAGCGGGACTGCGGACCACGTACAAATTGGCGATCAGCGATATCGTACCGCCGTCGAGATCGACGTCGAACCCGGCGTCCGATGCCTTCTGGCGGACCACGTCGGCGCCGACAAAGTCAAAGATTTCCGCCTGCCGGCCGGCCGCCCATGGATAGCGGAGATCCCAAACCTGCGCGGTCGGTCCAAAGATGACGGCGATCGTCGGCGAGGCCGCAAACTCCCAGTCGAATACGGCGGTATTGCCGCCCTCGCGGTAATAGATCGAGCCGCCGCGCCCGGTTGACATGATATCGACGGTAGGGTTGGGCATCTCAGACTCCTTGTGCGCGAACATCGTCACGGAGGTTTCGCGCCCGCGTGACGAAGAACACGACGCGCCGCGCCATCGCCGCTGCGTCAGTTCATGGCCGGCGAAGGCGCAGTTTCACGCACCTTAGCCACGGCATATTGCCGGCCCGCCTCGCGACCGGACAAAGGGCGTTTCGAAGGTTTCAGCCTGCCGATGCGGCACTCCCTCGATGTCCCGTGTCCGCCGCCACGCCGCATCCATCCGAAACAATCGATACAAAAAGGCCCAGCTGGCGAAATCATCAGGCAACGGCGATCCATGATGATGCCCGACGTAGCGTGCTGGACGTTCCAGAACGCCGACCTCTGAATCAGACGAATGGAGCCTTTGCATGAGTATGCCACGCCACTCGATCCACCGGCCCCGCGGCCATGCGCCGATGCTGACCGTGCTGACCATCGCCGCCGCCTTGACCATCTGCGGAACTGCCGACGCCGCCGAACAACGACAGGAGACAATCGCCATGAAGCAAGAAACTTCAACCATGAAGCTATTCAAGATCGTGACGCCCCGCGACGACATCGTCATCGGCCTTGCCGACGACGAGCTGCGGTCATTCGGACCGGCCGCGGATCTTGACAATCTCGCGCAGCAGCTCGCCGGCGCGAAGCAACTGACGGTTTGGCAATATGCCGTTCGCAAGGGAACCAATGGCGAGCTGCAGCAGGCGCCGATGCGCCGCATCGCCGTCTTCGCTTCCGACACCCTCCGCGTCGAGCCCTACACGACACCGCTGCCGGTGGTCATGCCGGCTACCGAGGCCCGCTAGCGTCGTCGATGGGAGTGCCGGTCATGCCATTTGGTAGACCAGCCCGCTGGCGGGCGCCAGGAGTTCGGCCCGCCAGCGGCTTCATCTTGCTCATCGTCGCGCCGATCTTTCTATTGACCATGTTGACGCTTCGGTCGGAAGGGTCGGGTGCCGTCTTCGAGCCCGCGCCCGTCAGCAACGCCGACGGAGCGCGCCTTCTTCGGCCACGATCGTCTGACGGCGGCGCCAGTGACTCTGTGCCGGTAGTCGGCGCAGATCAGCTGCCAACACTTTCCATCCTACTTCAGAACCATTTCAATCTCGAAGAAGTCGCCTGGCTGATCGAACGGTGATCACCTAGCCATCGACGGCGAAGGCTTGATCATCGGGACGTCCACGGCCGCGCAGGCCGTCGGCTTGCATGGCCCGCAATGCCGATGCGCAGCCGCCGCTACGCGTGCGGCCGATTGCCACGATCCCTGTTTGGCGCGGTGAAGCGACCATATGACCAGCCTGAAGCTGCTGCCCAGCCGAATGGTCGCTGCCCGCGGACGGCAGCGCGCAAATCAAGACCTAATTTTACCGGCTGCCGGGATTTGCAGCGGTCGTGGCTCATGCTTCTTCGGCAGGCCTCGCGAATGGTGCCGAAGCGCGTCGGCCCTATAAGCTCTTGGTCAGTAGAGCGCGGATGTCGTTGTCGCTGAACATGCCGTCGGTGCGTTGCGCATAGGCGCAATGCATTTCGAGAATGCCGGCCTCGAATGTCATCTTCATGTCAGCCTTGTTCTTCACGTTCTTGAGCCGGATCTTCTTCAGACCCTGGCGCACGGCTTCTTTGCCGAGGTCGTCCTGGCAAATCACGCGCAGCGCCATGTTGAGGCGATGGCAGGAAATGTTATCGAGGAAATTCAGGCCTTCCATGTCGTCGGACAGGCTATCCCAGTCTATTTCGTAGGGAACCGGCGCCCCGCAGATCTCCTCGATCTCTTTGACCCGGGCCGGGATCGTGACCTCCAGAAGCGATTTGATTTTGCGTCTTTCATCGAGTGACATGTACTCTTCTCCGTAGGATTGGACCGCGCTCGCCCGTCCTCGAGCCAGGCCGGAGGACGACGGCAAGCGGTCTTGGATTGCCGGCCAGCGGCGTTGCCGGTGGGCGGATGATGCGCGGACTCCGTTGCCCCAATATTTCGCCGGTAGCCGCAAAGTGTTTCATTTGTTTCGCGATGATCCGCTTCCCGAAGGGGACGGCAATTCGCGATGCGCTCTGGCGAGCCAGGCGCCGTTCCCGATTTCGGACCGCAGCTGCGGCAGCGTCTCTGCGGGCAGATTGGCGATACGACGGGTCGACGAACTGCCAGCGACGCCGCGGACCAGAAGCATCAGCATGGTCAAGCCGCCATAGGTGTCGAAGCTACCCATCTCGGCGACCCTGCGCAAGAGCCGGTGGTGTTCATCGTCTGTGTCTACCGGGCGGACGACCGTTTTGATTTCTCTGCGGAAACCCCTTGCAGCGTCCCGGCTGAAACATTGGAAACATTAATCCTGAAACGAGGACATCGACCTGAAATCGGCATCCGGCATCTTCCCCTCCGAAAGGCGCGACCATGGAGGGAAATCACCTTCCGGCGCTTTAAAGGAGGTTTTCGATCATGACGCCGAGCCAGATACAGTACCTGGAGACGAGCTTTACCCGGGTCGCGGCCATCAAGGACCAGGCTGCGGCGCTATTCTACGCTCGCCTATTCGAGCTGGACCCCTCGCTGCGCCCGCTGTTCAAAAGCGAAATTGCCGCGCAGGGTCAGAAGTTGATGGCCGCCATCGGCATGGTCATCGCCAACCTACGGCATCCGGAGCGGGTCGTGGCAGCTTGCCGCGAACTGGGCCGTCGTCACACCGGCTACGGCGTCAAGGCGCACCATTACGACACGGTCGGCGCGGCCCTGCTATGGACCCTCGAGCGCGGCCTGGGATCGGAATTCTCGGTGGAGGTCCGCGACGCGTGGACGCAGGCCTACGGCCTGGTTTCGGGGGCGATGATCTCGGCCGCGAATGACATGGAGCCGTTGGCGGTGGCCTCCTGATTGGCGTTGCCGACGACGAAATATCGCGGACCGCAATCGGAAGGACCAGGACATGTATTGTCGGCTTGGCAACACCCACCTCGCGCTCATTCGGCAACATTTGCTGTCGCTCTCGGCGCCGGATCGTCTGTTTCGCTTCAATTCGTCGCTTTGCGATATGGCGATCGGTCGCTACTGCGCGGAGATCGACTGGGATCGCTGCCTAAGGATGGGCTTCGTCGCGGACGGCATCGTGCGCGGCATGATCCAGCTTGCACCGCCGACGGCCCGCTATTCGGGCCGGCGCGAGGCCGCATTGACTGTGGATCGCGGATGGCGCCGGCGTGGAATCGGGACACGACTGGTGGCCGAGAGCGCGCAGCTTGCGGCATCTTCGGGGTGTCGCTGCCTGGTGTTCTATTGGCATCCGGAGAACGACAGATTCCTGAGCTTTCTGACCGCCTGCGGCGGCTTCATTGCCCAGCAACACCCACCGATCGGCTGGCTCCTGGTGCCATCGAACCAGGCGTCGCGCCGGACGCAAACGACGGCGCAGGGTTGCGCGGTCGCCGATGTCGCATGACTCGGCCGAACCCAAGACCGGGGGAATTGGATGTTGAATCGGGACCCTGTACCATACGCTAACGTGACGCGAGGACACGCAATGAAGCCGGAGCCAGTGACGATCGCCGTCGTCGACGACGAGGCTGAGATTCGTGAGACCGTGGCGGAATATCTGGAAAGCCACGGATTCAAGATCATTCAAGCCGAGTCGGCGGCGGCCTTCCGGCGCGTGCTGGAAAGCCGGAGCGTCGATCTCGTGCTGCTCGATGTCAACATGCCGGGCCAAAGCGGACTCAGCCTGGCACGTTATCTTCGCGAGCAGGCCGATATCGGCATCATCATGCTGACCGCCGCCGCCGAGCCCGACGACCGCATCGCCGGTCTCGAGCTTGGCGCCGACGACTACATCGGCAAGCCGTTCAATCCGCAGGAGTTGCTGGCCCGCGTCCGCAGCGTCTTGCGCCGCCGCTCCGCCCGCTTCATGCGGACCGATGGCACCGCCCCCGGACGCGATCACCGCCTATTCAACGACTTCGTTCTCGATCTCGAGGCCCGCGAATTGCGCCGGCGCGACGGCGCCGTTGTTCCGCTGACCGCCATGGAGTTCGATCTGCTGCGCACCTTCGCGCTCAATCCGCTCAAGGTGATGACGCGCGACCAGCTCCTCAATCTTGCTCACAACCGCGATGAAGAGCCGTTCGAACGCAGCATCGACATCCGCGTCGCTCGCCTCAGGCGCAAGATCGAAATCGATCCCGAGAAACCCCAGGTCATCAAGACCGTTCGCGGCGCCGGCTATATCTTTGTGCCCGACGGCAGCGACGGCGCGCCGGAGTAAGCCTCGGATCAGCCGGCAGCGGCGCGCAGCTCGTCGATCCGGCGTGCAACCGTCTCGCGCACGGTTCTCGGGTTTAGCGGCTTTTCAATGCACGCGACCCTGGTTTCGATGAGAAACGTCGTGACATGGGGCGCGAGAGTATCGCCGGTGATGAACACCAGGCGATCGAGCATCTTGGGATGTTCCTTGGCCACGGCACGATAGAGCCCCGGCCCATCGAGCACCGGCATCCGCAGATCGCTGAGAATCAGGTCGTAGCGTCGCTCCGCCAGGCGTGCGAGCGCCTGACGGCCATTGTCAGCGATGTCGACGCTGTGACCCGCCCTCTCCAGGATCTCCGCCAGCGTCTGGGCAGTCTCGATTTCGTCATCGACAACTAGAATCTCGGCTCCGCCCTGGCGCTTCTCAGAATCTGCCGGAAGGTCGGCGGGCGAAGCTGTCACCGCCCCTCTCTGCGGCAGGGTCACCGTGAATGTCGCCCCGCCGCCGGGCGTATCGCCGACCGTGATACGCCCGCCATGCGCCTCAACGACGCCCTGGCACATCGACAACCCCACGCCGGTGCCGACGCCGGTCGGCTTGGTTGTGAAGAACGGCTCGAAAATGCGCGAGCGTATCTCCAGTGGAACTCCAGGGCCATTATCCGCCACCGACAGGACCAGTTCGCGGCGATCGGCGCGATGGCTCGTCGCGATCACGATCCGCCGCGGCGGTGAACGTTCCATCAGCGCCTGCTGTGCATTGACGATGAGATTGGTAAAGACCTGGTTGAGCTGGTCGGCGTCGGCCATCAGCCGCGGCAGATCGCGGGCAAGTTCGAGGTCGACCGTGATGTCGGTCGTCCGCAGATTGTAGGCGAGCAAATCGAGTCCGGCCTCGACGACGCTGTTGATGTCCAATGCCGTGACTTCCGGTGGGCGCCGGCGCGCCATCGCGAGAAAAGTCTTGACGATTCGCGCGCAGCGTTCGGCGGCGCGGCGAATCTTCTCGGCCCGCGCGGCCACCGCAGGATCGGCGGCCATATCGTGCAGCATCACGGCCTGGCCAACCACCACCGAAAGAGGATTGTTGAGCTCATGGGCGACGCCGGCGAGGAGCGAGCCGAGCGCTGTCAATTTCTCGCTATGCGCCAAGGCTTCGCGCTGCCGAAGAATTTCCGCGTCCGCGCGCTTGGCCTCGGTTAGGTCGACGAAGCCCGAGACGATCGCCCCCTCGCCTTCCCACACGATTCTTCGCGACGACAGGGACGCAGGAAATACCGAACCATCGCCCTTGCGCAGCATGACTTCGAAATTTTCGATATTCGGGGATTCCGAAAGCGCGGCGATCAGACGCTGGCGGTCCGCGGGATCGGCATAATAGACGGCGGAATTGGTGCCGACGCAGTCATCCACCTTGAACAATCGATGAGAGCCGGGGCTCGCGTAGACGATGACGCCGTCGGCAAGCCGGACGATGACGACCGGCACGGGATGAGCCTCGGCAATACCGCGAAATCGCTGTTCGCTTTCGCGCAAGGCCCGCTCCATCTGCTGGCGTTGCGAGATGTCGCGGACATAGGCCGTGAACGCCCGTGTTTCCGGTAGGCGCACTTCGGCGATCGACAGTTCGGCGGGAAAAGTCGAGCCGTCGGCACGCATGGCCTCGACGTCCACGCGCCGGCCCAGCATCCGCCTCTCGGGATTCTGCTCGAGCTGCATCAAGCCTTCGTTATGGCGGTGGCGCAGATGCGGCGGGACGATGACGTCGACGACCCGCCGCCCGAGAACGTCGTCTCTGGCATATTTGAACGTCCGCTCGGCCGCCGGATTGAACTCGAGGATTTCCCCCTGATCGCTCATCGTGATGATCGCATCGAGCGATGAATCGATCATCGCCGACTTCAGCGCCTCGCTCTCGCGCAAGATCGCCTGGACGCGCTTCTGGTCGGTGATGTCGGTTCGTACGAAGACGAAGCCGCCATCCGCCGTCGGATAGTGGGACACGACGGACCAGCGTCCATCCGCCCACTCGATTTCCAACGGCGCCGCGGACCGGTCGCGAAACCGCGCGAGCGAGCGCGCGATCAGTGCATCGCGATCCGTGATCGGCACGCCATCGACGGTGACCACCTGCGGCACCAGCCTGCGAAGCAGCCCCTCCGCCGAGGCGCCGATGATCGCATCCGGCCGGGCGTTGTAAACGGCCGCAAAGGCGGGATTGCACAGTTGCAGCCGCTGATCACGATCATAGACGCCGACGCCCTGCGGCAGCGTAGCCATCGTATCCGCGACCATCTGATCCAATCGCCGGCGCTGCGCATCGTCGCGGTCGCGGCTGATCGCGACGCCGACCAACCCGGCTACGGCGCGCAACGCCTCGATTTCGAGCGGTTGCCAGACGCGTTCTTCCGTACAATGGTCAAAGCCGATGGTTCCCCACCACTGGCCTTCGACCATGACCGGGACCCGGATCGCGGATTTCACCCCCTGCCTCTCGAACCACGCACGCTGCCCGTCAGGCAAATCGCGCGTCAGGCCGTAGACGACCATGCCGCGGGAACGTTGCGCCCGCCAGTCCTGGAAAGCGCCGTCCTTCAGGACAACGTCGCGTAAGGCCTCATCATCCATGACGCGACGAATGCCCGGCGCGTCCCACTCGAACAGGTCCTCCTGTAGATAGGCGCCGTCCGCCGTTATATCGTTGCGACTCAGGGTCACGCGGCTGACACCCGCCGCCGGGCCGAGTCTTACGATCATTTCCTCGACTTGATCGCGCCATCCGGCACTCGACAACAGGCGCGCAGCCGCGTCGTTGACGACCGAGAGTATCGCCTCGCGGCGCTTGATATCGGTGATGTCGACGCGAACGGCGACGGTCCAATCCTCGGCGGTGCGCCGGTCGGTCACCCGGATCCAGCGGCCGCCTGGCTTCGGCACGTCGAGCGACCCGGTGGGATTGCGGTGAAACGCCATACGGCGCGCGATATGCGCCTCCGCTTCTTCCGGCGGCACCATCGTATCGCTCGACATCGTCATCGCACGGACCAGGTGCTCGAAGCTCACGCCTTCCCGCAACTCACTGGCAATCGCCTGTTGCATCTCCCGGTATCGGGCGTTGCACAGGACCAGACGGTCCTCGTTGTCAAACAGCGCAAATCCTTCGGACGAACATTCGATGGCGTCGAGCAGGCGGCGATGCGTGGCGACGGCCCGCTTCTCGGCGGCAAGCCGCTGCGTGACATCGCCGCAGAATATGACGAAACCGCCCTTGCGCAGGGCAGTTCCCCTGATCTTGATCGTCCGTCCATCGGGCAAGGACCGCTGGCGCACGTAATCCTCATGCCGGCGGAAAACCTGGAGACGTGAAGCGACGGCTTCCTCCTCGGTCATGTCGCCATACGCGCCCTGGCGGGCGTTGTATCGGATCACTCCCTCAAGCGGGGCGCCGGGGCGAACCAACCGGGCCGGAAGGCCGAACAGCCGGCGGAAGGCCGAGTTGGCGACGCGAATATCAAGTTTCGCGTCGACGATGCACACGCCCTGGGGAACGTCTTGAACGATGATGTCGAGCAGCGACGTGTCGGTAGCGGCCCGACCCGCCCTTTCCGTTCGAGATCGGCGAGCGGGCCCAGTGGGCCGCTTCGGCGACGTTGCCGCGGCCTTAGGCCGAGGGACTCGCGGCCGATTGTTTCGTGCCACCGCAGTTCACCCCGGATAATTCACTGATGCCGAATGATTTCGTCTCACAAAGCCCTCGCCGAACCGGCAGACCCGACGTTAATGTCTTCGACATGTCGCGCCCTCGCGGGCGAGCGGCGAAACCTTACGGTACGAACCGAACCGACCACAAGGGGCCGTTTCTCCCATCCGCCGCGAGCCTTCACATGCACTCACCTTGGACGAGGCGCAGACCGTGAACAGGCCGACCACGCGGGCCCGCCGTCGGGCAACGCGCCGGCCGATGCACGCCGCTCCATGGCCCTGCCCCCAGCCCGCACCCCAGCGCGCGGCGGAAGACGGAGGGACGCGAAGGATGCGCGGCGTACGTGTCCGTTGCATTGCGCCTTGTCACTTGAGTTGTTTCAATTGTTTCGGAAACTATTGAAACGGTTTTCGCTGCCGGCAACACGGGATCGACACAAACCGGGTTCATTGTCCAGTACTGGTAACGGCGCGAATCGGGAACAAAAAGTGTCATAGCAACTCGAATCCGTCGCCGTCCGATTTCTCGAGAGCCGACAAGATCCGAAAGGCCCAGCGGGCGGAGCAGTCGCACATGTCCGATATCAGTTTGAATTTCTCGCCCCTCGAACTGCTGCTGATCGCGATCGTGATCGGCTTGCCGGGTGCACTTGCTGGCCTGATTATTGGCGCCATCTTGCTGCGCCGACGGCCGATGCTCGGCGCGCTGGCGGGTGCGGTCCTGGGCGATGCCGGCTGGACCGCGATGCTTCTGCTGTGGGGCTGACCGCAAGCGACGACGAATCGAACCAACAATCCTGTCGCAGACTCGATCGGGCCTTCGGGCCCAATATCAAACCCGCAGGCGAGAAAGATCCCCCGATGTCGTTCTTGCTGAATTTCGTGAGCGCCGCGCTGATCCTTCCCAATCTTGCGCTGGCCTGCTTCTTTCTCGCCGTCGGCGTCGTCGCCGGGCAGACAATCGGCTCGCTGCTGAAATCCGTATGGTCTTTGCTCGACTATGTGCCTTACATGCCTTACGTGGTCATCCTGGCCCTTGCGGCGGCGGCCGCCATTGTCGTCGCCATGGTCCGCTACGACTTTCTATTTCCGCTCACGCTCGTGCTGCTCGGTGGCGCAAGCGTGTTCTACGTCTGCTGGGTAGCCTGGGACCAAGACTTGCTGCAAAACCCCATCTTACTGGCCAGCTTGGTCGGCGTTGCCCTCAGCGGCCTGCAATTCTGGCGCGTGACGCAGGGCGTCGCGACATGAGACGCCGCAGCGTTGCTCGCTCCGTTCACAGGCAGCCGCCAGGCCAACCTGTGTCTCGACACCACCCGTCGCCTTCATTGCGAATCAGGGGAGCGGCGCCTGCTCCAGCGTAAAACCGGTCGGAACGACGGCATTCTTGAGATCGAGACGGTCGCCTTCGAGTGGCAATCGGATCTCAGTCTTGCCGTCGAGACGAAGGCGCAATGTAATGCCGCGCGCCGCCGAATTCGGATCGCCCTTTGTCTCGAGCACCATGTGGTCGGCGCCGCCAGGCTCCTTGTCGCTGGTCCAGCTTAGCGCCGCTATCCATTCGAGCGCCGCTTCACGCGTCAGATTCGGCGGCAGGCGAAGAAAGAGGCGCTGCAACGCCCGCGTCGGCCGGGCATAGGTAACGCTCAAGACCCGCGCCGAGTCGCTGCCGAGCTCCTCGTCATCCGCCGCGTTTTCGGCCATATAGGCCACGGCGACGCGCTGCGCCAAGTGATCGCCCTTCAAGAGCAGCGTCAGCCAGCGCTCGCCGGCCTCATTGCGGCTGTGGCGGAAAAGGAGCTTGCCGGTCTCCAGACTGAAGACGGTGTAGGCGGGACCGATGACGCAGCAGCCGTAGCTTGTCACGGTGTAGTAGGGGCCCGACGCGCGGCCCTCGTCGCCGGCTACGACGAAGCGGAAGACAGGCGGGCCGATGCGGCCGCCATCGAGCGGCTGCGCAACGATGGAGAGCCGCGCCGCCTGCCGATCAAGCTCCTCGCCGACCAGGGTCCGGTCGCTGGTTTGCTTGAGCAGCAGCGTGCGAATGCGCCGCGGCTCGGTCTCGGTGCCGAAACGCGCGACTTCAAACGTGCGGTTGACCAACCGCGCACGGAACGCGTCCGCATCGCCTCGAACCTGGACCTCGGAGTTGAGCGCCGCTTTCGTGCTGTCCGCGGCGGGGGCAGGCGTGACGGCGCCAATCAGCGCAATTCCGACGAGCGCAGCAGAGATGCGCATCATGCTCCCCTCCGACCGGAAATCACGCGTTCGACCTAGTTGGGCGGCAAGACATCGTAGGCGGAGACATAGGGTTCGATGCGCGCCGTACCGGGCGCGAAGATGACGATACGCTTCAGCGGCGCCGTCTTGAGCTGGCCGTCCTTGTCCCTGAGGGTCGCGAACTGCCAAACCGATAGCTGACCGGCGCGTTGCAACTCGCCGGCAACGACATCGATCAGCGCGCCGCGCCCCATGGCCTCGACCTCGGCCTTGGTCCAGCCGACCACGACATCATCCTTTGCCGTGACGACTTTGAACAAGGCGATCTGGTTTGGATTGGCCTGTGCCAAGGCCGGTCCGGCCAGTGCCAAGGCGACGGCGGATGCCGCAACGGTACCGCGCAAAACTGGTTTCAGCATGTTCTCTCCTTGGGTTCGAACGGACCGGAATATCGAGGACATCATGTTTCAGGTCAATGCGTCGTGCGCCGCAATCGCGCTTCAATCGTTTCCGTCGTCACTTGGCCGCGTTGCTGCCCTGCTCATATTTGCGATGTCACATCGCCAAGATGTCCGAATTTTGGTGTCGGGTAGAGACATCGCGTTCGGACTAAGTCCGCTCCGGAGTTGGCTTTCCGGTCGCCATCTGCCCCTGAAGCAATCGAAACGAGAATCCTGCCTTCGCGATATCCCGGCGAAACGGACAATCCACATCATTGGGTCGACGCTTAGATTGATCGCCGCAAGCCGTGGGAGCAAACAGATGCACACCGTCGAGGATTTTGCCGGCATGCGTCGCCTCGTGATCCGGTTGTTGGCCGGTTGCCTGCTGTGTGCCGCATTCCTCGTCGCAGCGCTCGCCAACGGCAATTCTGTTTCGACGGAATACCATGCCCC
>JACQDQ010000403.1 GCA_016201015.1 Pseudomonadota bacterium
AATCTTAAGATGGGACTCTCTACGAACTGCACCGACCAGCCCAACCAAACGTCGGTGCACCTGGACGGTCGCGTGAGCTCCTTCTTGCAAAAATATGTCGGACGGGTCTCGCTGCAGTTGAGCGTGCTCAGCTTGGCCGTGCTCGTTTGCGTTACCCTGGTCGGTAGCCAGGTACTCAGTAGCTGGACAGCCCGTGTGGACGCAGTCAGGCACGGGGTCGAGAATACGGAAAACCTGGTCCGCGCCATCGCGCAGCATGCCGAGGACACGGTCCGGACCACCGATGCCGTCCTGGTCGGGCTGGTCGACCGGGTGGAGGTTGACGGCACGAAGCCCGAGTCGCTGGCCCGACTGCGGATGCTCCTCAAGACACATGCCGCAATGCTGCCGCAGCTTGGGTCCGTCGGCGTCCTCGACGAGAACGGCGCCGCGATCGTCACCTCGCTGCCGACGAATGTGACGCTCAGCTACGCCGACCGCGACTATTTTCAGTTTCATAGGACCCACCCCGACCGTGGTGTCCGAATTGGCACACCGGTCCGCAGCAAGACGAAAGGCGAGTGGGTCGTTCCTGTCTCGCGTCGAGTCAGCCATCGCGACGGCAGCTTTGCCGGCGTCGCGTTGGCGAACATCGACATGCAGTACTTTCAGAAATACTACGATACCTTCGACATCGGCCAGGCGGGCGCGATCCTGCTCGCTTCCGCCGACGGACTCTTGCTCGTACGCCGCCCCTTCGACGAGACGCATATCGGCCGAAACCTGCTCGATGGCACGATCTTCCGCGACCACTTGCCAATGGCACCGGCGGGCTCGGCCGAGATTCGGTCGTCGACCGATGGAGTCGTGCGGCTCTACAGCTATCGGCGGATCGACGCCTATCCGCTCGTCGTGGCCACGGCCATCGAGAAGGACGAGCTGCTCGCCGACTGGCGCGCGGATGCGTGGCGCGATGCAATCATCGTGGCCATCCTCGTCGTGACCCTTGGATTGCTGGGTCGCCGACTAGCGCGCCAAGTCGCGCTCCGCGCCGCGGCGCAGCGCGCTGCCGAATCCGCTACCGAGGCCGCGGCGGCGGCCGCCGCGCAGTATCGCCTCCTTGCCGACCATTCTACGGACCTGATCGTCCGCTTCGGCCTGGACGGCGTGCGCCGCTACGTCTCCCCGGCCTCGCACCAGCTGCTCGGATGGCATCCGGAAGAGCTGGTTGGAGCCCGCGCGCACGAGCTTGTCCATCCGGAGGACCGGCCGGACCTGGAGACCATGTTTTCGGCCTTGCGCGCCGGCGCGGACGGCCGGGTCGTCTCGGTGCGGGTTCGCCGCAAGGCCGGTGGATATACGAGGATGGAGGTCAGTTTTCGCCTGGTCCGCGACGCTGCTACCGCCGCGCCGCTCGAGATCGTCGGCGTCGGGCGCGATATCACCTTGCGCCAGAAGGCGGAGGATGCCTTGCGCGAAAGCCAGGCTCGCCTGCAGTCGATCCTCGACAACGCGCCGGTCGCGATCAGTCTCAAGGACCGCGAGCATCGCTACGTTCTGCTCAACAAGCAGTACGAAGCCTGGTACGGCGTGACGCGGGAGCAGCAGCTCGGCCGCACGCTTCGGGACGTGGGCACCGACAAGGAATTCGCCGCCCTGATGGAAGGCATCGAAGACCGCGTGCTCGCCACCGGCGGAGTTGAGGCCGAGGAGGTCATGGAACCGGATATCGGAACCGCGCCGCAATGGGAGTTGGTCACCAAGTTTCCCGTACGCGCCCCAGACGGGAGCATCGTCGGGGTCGGCACCATCAACCTGGACATCACCGAGCGCAAGGCCGCCGAGGACGCGCTGCACGAGGCGAAGGCCGCCGCCGAGGAGGGCAATCGAGCGAAATCCGACTTCCTGGCGAGCATGAGCCACGAGATCCGCACGCCGATGAACGGCATCCTTGGCTTTACCGATCTGCTTCTCGACGGCGGCCTGACTGAAGAACAGCGCTACCAAGCGACGCTCATAAAGGATTCCGGCAACTCGCTGCTTGCCATCATCAACGACATTCTCGACGTCTCCAAGATCGAGTCGGGCAAGCTCGAGCTCGAGCGCATCGCGATGAGCCCGACAAGCGTCATCGATACGGCGATCTCGATCGTGCGCAGCGGCGCGACCGCCAAGGGTCTCGAGCTGCGAACCGACCTCGCTGCCGGACTTCCCGCCTGGATCGAGAGCGATCCGACGAGGCTGCGCCAGATCCTCCTCAATTTGCTGAGCAATGCAGTCAAGTTCACCGCGAGCGGCAGCATCACGGTTGTCGTGTCGGCCGAGCGCGGCGCCGGAGCGGCGAGACTCCGCTTCGCGGTGACGGACACCGGCAGTGGCATACCACCGGAACAGCAGCATCTGCTTTTCCAGAACTTCTCCCAGGTCGACCGCTCGATCACACGCCGATTCGGCGGAACCGGCCTCGGGCTTGTCATCTGCAAGCGCCTCGTCGAGGCCATGGGCGGCGCGATCGGCGTCGATAGCGAACCGGGCCGAGGCAGCACATTTTGGTTCGCCATTGCCCTGGTCGAGGTCAAGGCCCCCACTCAAGCCGAGGACGCCACGGTGACGCCGGCGCCGAGGATGGCGGGCAGGCTGTAGTACTCGACTTCGCGAGCGACTTCGCGCGTGCCTTCCAAACGAACTATCCGGAATTTCCGGATAGTTGCCTCGCGGTTCAATTCGCTCTCCTCGAAGATGTTCACCAAGTGCTCGTTGATCGTCCGCACATCCTTCTGGAACAGCTCGGCGATGAGCGCCTGCGTCAGCCAGATCGTGTCGTTGTCGAACCGGCATTGGATGCGCGTCCGGCCATCCTCCGTCTGGTAGAGGATGATGCTGGACCGCGGCTGCTCTTTGTCGGGCATGGGCATTTCCTAAAGCTGCCCGGTGAAGGCCTGGTGCAGCAGCGATTTCTTCAATGCGTCGAGCCCGCCGCCGCTGAAATCCGTTCGGCGACTTCGCTGACTTTGCGCACCAGCTCGTAGCGCCAGGTGCCGTAGCGCCCGTCGGCATTGACGGCAGTGATCCAGCGTTGCGCCGCCTGGGCCTTAATCTCGGCCACCGGATCGTAGCCTTTGGTTTCCAAGATCACGAAGCGCCCCGGGCCGCCCTTGAGGCGGATGATGAAATCCGGCTCGTAATCGTGCGACTGCCCGTTATGGAAATAAGGAACCGAAAATCCCAGCCCGGCATTCTTGACGAAGGCATCGACGGCCTCGTGCGTATCGAGCATGTAGGCG
>JACQDQ010000404.1 GCA_016201015.1 Pseudomonadota bacterium
ACCAATCTGCTCGCGCTCAACGCCACCATCGAGGCGGCACGCGCCGGCGAGGCCGGCAAGGGCTTCGCGGTCGTCGCCTCGGAGGTGAAAAGCCTGGCCACCCAGACGGCCAAGGCGACTGAGGATATTGCCGCCCAGATCAAGGCCATCCAGGATGCGACGCAGGAGTCGGTCGTCTCGATCCAGGGGATCGGCAAGACCATCGTCGAGATCAACGAGATCGCGACGGCGATCGCCGCCGCCGTCGAGGAACAGGGTGCCGCGACCCAAGAGATCGCCCGCAACGTCCAGCAGGCGGCCAAGGGGACGCAGGAGGTATCGGCCAACATCATCGGCGTTACCCAGTCTGCCGGCGAGGCCGGCTCGGCCGCCTCGCAGGTGCTGGGTGCGGCCGGCGAGCTGTCGCAGCAGTCCGAATCCCTGCGCACGCAGTTCGACTCCTTCCTGGCGAAGGTGCGCCTGACCTGACGTTTCGGCGCGTGCGGAGCCGCTCCGGACGCCGAAACTCCTTCTCGCCGAGTCCTAGTCGGATAGCGCTTTCGCCCTTTCCGCCGCACAGCGGGCGAGGGAGCCTGCGCGTATCGTCCCAGCATCATTGCGCAACGGTATAGACGACCGGCGAATTCCAATGGCAGATAGCAACGGCAAGCTATCGGCCAGGAGGGGAGTATCGCCATGTCGAGAAGCGCCAATCTGGTGGTCACGCGCGACAGCGGCGGAACCAGGAAAACCAGCTCGATCTCCATCTCCACGCTGATCGTCGCCGGGTGGACGGGCCGCGACGTGGCGGCGCTGCAGAAGCACATCCGCGAGCTCGAGGAGATCGGCGTCAAGCCGCCCAAGTCGACGCCGATCTTCTATCGGGCTGCCGCCGGGCTGCTGACGACCGATGATGAGATAGAAGTGGTCGGCACCGACACCAGCGGCGAGGTCGAATTCCTGCTGCTGAGCCTCGATGACGGGCTGTGGCTGACGGTCGCCTCCGATCACACCGATCGCAAGGTGGAAACGGTCGGCGTTACCGTGTCGAAGCAGCTTTGCTTCAAGCCAGTCGGCGCGACGCTGTGGCGCTTCGACGACGTACGGCCGCATTGGGACCGGCTCGTGCTGCGCGCCTATGCGGTCATTGGCAGCGACCGCAGGCTGTATCAGGAGGGCGCGGTCGCCCTCATGCGCGATCCGGTGGAGCTGATGGACCTCTATTGCGGCAAAGGCAAAAGGCTACCGGCGGGCAGCGCGATGTTCAGCGGCACGTTGGCGGCGATCGGCGGCATCCGCCCGGCCGCGTCGTTCGAGATGGAGCTCGAGGACCCGGTGCTCAAGCGCAAGATCGCGCATCGCTACCGCATCGTGACGCTGCCGATCGAGGGGTGAGCCGCCATGACGATAAAGAAGCCACATCTGGAATTCGGCCCGGTGGATCTCGCCTCCGGATGGACGACTCCACCCGGCTCTCCGTCGGGCTACTCGGAGAAGATCCTCGCCGCTGGCATCGATGAAGCGAAGCGCGTGGGCAGCCGGACGCGGCTGCTGCGGATCGCCGCTGGCGCCGTCACCACCGCGCCGGTGGTCCACGACTATTGGGAAGAGGTCTACGTCGTGCAGGGCGATCTTACCGTCGGCCATGACGGCACGGGCGCCGGCGGCGAGACCTTCTTGGCACCGAGCTATTGCTGCCGGCCGCCCGGGATCGTCCATGGGCCGTTCAAGTCCGTGCGCGGCGCGCTGCTGCTCGAATTCCACTACTACGTCTAGTCACTCCCGAATTTGACGAAAGAGCGATTCATGCAACGCATTGCCGATCTCGCCGCCAGCCTAAATGCAGGTAAGACATCGAGCCGCGCCTTGGTCGAACAAGCCCTGGCCAAGGCCGAGGATCCGGCCGGGCAGGGGCGGACGATCTTCACGCGCCTCTACAAAGACGCCGCGCTAAAGACCGCCGAAGCCTGGGACCGTCTGCGCGCCGCCGGCCATGTGCCGTCGCCGCTCGCCGGTCTGCCGCTGTCGATCAAGGATCTCTGCGACGTGGCCGGCGAGACGACGCTAGCCGGCTCGGTGGTGCTCAAGGGGCATCCGCCAGCCGCGCGCGATGCGGTGGCCGTGGCGCGGCTGCGCGCCGCCGGCGCGGTGATCGTCGGCAAGACCAACATGACCGAGTTCGCCTATTCCGGCCTCGGCCTCAACCCGCATTACGGCACGCCGCTCAACCCTTACGACCGCAAGACCGGGCGCATTCCCGGCGGCTCATCGTCGGGCGCGGCGGTGGCGGCGGCGGACGGCATGGCGGTCGCCTCCCTCGGCACCGATACCGGCGGTTCGGTGCGCATTCCGGCGGCTCTATGCGGCATCGCCGGGTTCAAGCCGACGGCGCGCCGCGTCTCTGTCGAGGGCATCCTGCCGCTGTCGTTCAGCCTCGATTCGGTCGGCCCGCTGGCGCTTAGCGTCGGCTGCTGCGCCGTCGTCGATGCGGTGATGGCGAGCGAGCCGCCGATGGTGCCGGAACCGCTGCCGCTGGCCGGGCTGCGCTTCGTCGTGCCGCAACGCTACGTGCTCGACGACATGGACGCTCACGTAGCGCGCAGCTTCGACGCGGCGCTGAAGCGCCTCTCCGCCGCCGGCGCGCGCCTCGTCGAGCAACCCTTCGCCGAGCTGGAGGAACTGCCCGGCATCTATGCCAAGGGCGGGCCTGGCGCCGCCGAAGCTTATCATTGGCACCGCGAGCTATTGGCCAAGGGCCGCGACAGGTACGACCGCCGCGTGGCGCCGCGCATTCTGCGCGGGGCGGAGATGACGGCGGCCGACTATCTCGATGTGCTGGGCGCGCGCAAGGACCTGATCGCTCGGGTCGATCGTTTGACCGCCCCGTTCGACGCCGTGGTCATGCCGACCGTGCCGATCGTCGCACCGGCGCTCGCCCCGCTCGTCGCCGACGACGCGGCTTATGCCGATGCCAACAAGCTGATTCTGCGCAACACCACGGTCGGCAACTTCCTCGACCGCTGCGCGCTGACGATCCCCTGCCACGAACCCGGAACTGGGCCGGTCGGCTTCAGCCTGATGGCTGAGCACGGTGCCGATCGCCGCTTGCTGGCGATGGGCCTCGCCGTCGAGGCGGCACTCGGGCGTTAATTACGCGCACGAACGCGTAGGGGCGGGTTTCAAACCCGCCCCTACAACCTCGACCCAAAATCTCACTACCTATGCGGCAATGATCCCGACGCGATCGCGGCCAATGCTGTCGTGTCAATCCCGCTTCGGCGCGACGATGTCGAGATAGGCCTTCGTCGCCGACGACAGGATATCCTGGAAGGTGCGCCGCGTGCGTTCAGCGATACCAACCAAGCGGCGGAACTCGCCGTGGCACAGGCGGACCGTCAGCTGCCGGCGCCGGTTCTGCTCACTGGCCGAATTCGCGTCGGCCGCATGCGTCGCTGGCACCGCGGCCGGCATTGCCGCCGCCGAGCCGACGCCTGCCGTCGTCATCGCGGGCAGGGCCGGGCTGGTCGACAGCGCGGCAGCCGGCACCGACGGCGCCAGGGGACGCGCCTCGGGGACCGGGCGAACCGGAACCACGGGAGCCGCCATGCCCAGCGCCGCGCGCAGTGCCACGACATTCGTCGCGGTCGGCGACGACGGCACGCGGGCCAGCGCCTCGGGATCGACTGTGTGGCGGCGGATGAGTCCGGCCATCGACGATTCGGCCGGGGCAGGATTCATCTGCAGGTCGGGCTGCATATCGGCCAGCATCGGCGTCGGCGTCGGCATCGGCATCGGCATCGGTGCCGGCGCTGGTGCGGCGGTCGGCACGAAGGCGGACGGCAATTGGCCGAACTTGACTTCGCGGCAGGACAGGCCAGCGGAGGGCGAGGCCTCGCCTTTACGCGCGAATAGGGGGTGGGCCGGAACGGCCCGTTCCAGGGTAAACATCAGACTTCACCAGGTAGGAGTGCGACGCGCTATTCGGCGGCCCGCCGTCCGAAGACGGCGAGTTGCGTAGGCACCTGGCTGAAGCCGAAGGATTTCCCGCTTTCGCGGCGGTCGAGCCCGTCGAACGGCAATTGCTCGCGTCGCCGCTCGAGGCGGCCCAAACGATCGCTGACATATTGCCAGAGATCGGCAACCTCGACGGCGGATTTGGACTCGGGGTTGGTTTCCACCACCGTGCGCCCGTCGGTCATGCTCGAGGCGAAGTCGGTGCGGTGATGGAGGATCACCGGCGCGACCGTGCCGTGCTGCGACAGCGCGACGGCCACTTCGCCGGTGATGCGCGCCCGCGATACCGCGCCGTTAAGCGCGAAGACCAGCGGCTTCTGGTGATACTCGATGATGTCGAGCGTGGCGCCGACGGCGCGCAGATCGTGCGGGCTCGGCCGCGTCGGAACGACGACCAGGTCGGCGCAGGCGATGACCTTCTGCAGATTCTCGGAGACGGCCGGCGGGGTGTCGATGAAGGCGAGCTTGATGCCTTGGCGGCGCAGCTCGTCGAGGTCGTCGGCGAGACGGTCGCAATGCGTGCGCACGAAGATCGGCGTCTGTGCCTTGCGCGCGTTCCACCAAGCGGCGAGGCTGCCTTGCGGATCGGTGTCGACCAGCGCCACCGGGCCGCAGCCGACGATATCGGCTTGCACGGCGAGCTGGCCGCACAAGGTGGTCTTGCCGGCGCCGCCCTTTTGCGAGGCGAAGACCAGAACTTGCATCGGCCGGTCCGGGTTCGGCACTGGCAGCGGCGCGGGCACTGCCGCTGCGTCGGCCGGGGCGAAGGCCGGCGTTTCGGCGACCGGCATTTCGGCCGGCGTCTGTGCGACCGGCGGTGTCTCGACGATCGCTTCTGGCATCGCCATGGTGGGCTTGTCGGACATGAGGACCGCTGGACCCAGCTCCGTCGGGATTTGACTCAGTTCGAATTCGGACATCGTAGTCATCTCCATTTCGGTGGCCCCGCTACCGTGGCCCCTGGCGGGGCTTTAGGCCGGAAGCTTTGCGTCCCGCCGTTTCCAGCGGTTTGCCGTTTCGAGGAGAGAGACGGACGGCCCTTTCAGCCGCCAGCCTCCGGGCGCCCGCGCGCCCCCTTTTCACGCGCGATTCCACCATCAATGCTCTAAGAAAAGGTTAAACGGCCAAGTGACGGCCGTCACACATGAAATTGCCCTGGCAGCCAGCGAAAACAGGTCCGCGTTAACGATCAGGATCGCGGCCCGTTGCGGGGTTGCGGCATGCGGCGAGATGCCGCGGTTAATGCTTGGTAACGCCGGCGCCGGGACAGCGGTGATCGAACGATTAGACGCGGCCGCGGCTGAGCAGTGCGATCACGCCCTGACGGCCGCCCTCGCGCGCCCAATCCAGCGCCGTCTTGCGCGCATCGTCGGTAACGCGCGGATCGGCACCGAGCTCGAGCAGGCAGGCGACGGCCTCGTCATTGCCCTGCCACGCCGCCGATATCAGCGGCGTCCAGCCAAAGGCGTTGCGGCCGTCGAGCGCGACGCCGCGCCCGGCGAGCAGACGAATCGTCGTGGCATGGCCGGCATTGGCGGCGATGGCGAGCGCCGCGGCGCCGCTCAGCGCCAGGTCGGCACCGCGGTCGAGCAGCTCGACCAGCATGGCGTCGCGGCCGCCCCACGCCGCGCCGACCAGCGGTGTGTTTCCCGTCTCGTCCGTGGCGTCGATGTCGACACCGGCGGCGAGCAGGCGCAGCACGACCTCGCGCTGGCCGCGAAACGCCGCGTCGACCAGCGGCCCGGCGAGATTATCGTTAGGATCGAGTCCGGCCTCGATCAGCCGGCAGGCGACGCCGGCGTGACCGGCCTCGATGGCGTGGGCGAGCGCCGTCTTGCCGCCGGCCTGCGCCGCGGCCGAAGCGCCCTGCTTGAGCATGGCGTCGACCAGCGCCAGATCGCCGGCGCGCACGGCGCAGATCAAGGCCGTGCGGCCGTCAAGCTCGTCTTGGGCGTTCACATCGATGCCGGGAACTGCGAGCAGCCGCTTGGCGAGCGCCATGTCGCCGGCGGCGAGCGCCGCCATCAGCGGCGTGCGCGTGCCGGGAACGCGCTCGCGGTCGATGGCGACTTCATAGTGCTCGGTTGCATTGACGTCGGCGCCGCGGCCGATCAGCGCCAGCGCCTCGTCGCCGTCGCGCCGCGCGATCGCCGCGAACAAGGCGGCGTCGAGGGCCGACACTGCCTAATCCCCCACCCAGGCGATGCGCAGCACGTTGGTGGCGCCGGGGGTGCCGAAGGGGACGCCGGCGGTGATGACCAGACGGTCGCCCTGCTTGGCGAATTCCTCGCGGCGCGCGATGGCCACGGATTTACTGGCCAGCTCCTGGAAGTCGTGCACGTCCTCGGTCAGCACCGGATGCACGCCCCAGC
>JACQDQ010000405.1 GCA_016201015.1 Pseudomonadota bacterium
CTGCGCGCCCGCGGCCAGGACATCCGCGCCTATGTCTGCCGGCTCGAGGATTGGATCATCGACGCGCTCGCCCAGTTCAACCTGCGCGGCGAGCGGCGGCCGGGCCGCATCGGCGTGTGGATCGATCGCGGCGGCGGGCGCGACGACAAGATCGCCGCGATCGGCGTGCGCGTGCGACGTTGGGTGACCTACCACGGCATCGCGCTCAATGTGGAGTGCGACCTGTCGCACTACGCCGGCATCGTGCCCTGCGGCATCAGCGGCCACGGCGTCACCTCGCTGCTCGATCTCGGCATCATCGCCTCGATGGCCGAGGTCGACGCCGCGCTCAAGGCGAGCTTCGCGAAGGTATTCGCAACCGCGCCAGCCGTTTGCCTGCCCTAGCTCCCTCGCCTACACCACCGCCCGCCACAGGAAAGAGAGGCCGCCGGCGACGATCAGCCCCTCCATGATCCAGGTGTGGGCGCGCAGCGACAGCTTGCGCAGCAGGTAGCGCGCCACGAAGGCGCCGGGAAAGGTGCAAAAGCCGATCAATATCCCGATCACAACCAGCTCGACATTGAGCAACGCGTATTTGCCGAACACGGCCGTCTTGAGAACGTTGATGGCGAGCGAGACGGTCGCGTCCGTGGCGATGAGCGCCGCCCCTTCGATGCCGGCGGCAAGCAGGCAGGCGGCGAGGATCAGGCCCGAGCCGCTGATGCCGCCGGAGACCACGCCGAAGCCTAGCCCGACCGCCGACAGACCCGGCGGTCCGAGGCGGAAGCGCAGCCGCAGCAGCAGCCGGCGCAGCGGCACGGCGATGACCAGGAAGACGCCGAGCGCCGCGGCGATCGCGTCGGCCGAAAGCTGCGCATAGACCCAGGCGCCGGCGAACGCGCCCGGCAGCGCGGTGGTCAGCACCCAGAGGGCGACACGCCAGTTGAGATCGCGGCGGAACACCCAGATCCGGCTGAAATTGGCGAAGGACATGCCGACGGCCATCACCGGGATGACGGCGGTGACGCCGACCACCGGCGCCAGGAAGGCCGGCAGCACCAGGCCGATGCCGAAGCCGGTGAGGCCGCCGATGATCGACATGACGAAGGCGACGACCGCGACCAGGGAAAGCGCCGCGAGATCGGTCACGTTGGCGGCGGCGAGGATGGACTCGATCATCGCCCCGTCGCGCTACGCGGTCGGACGCTGCGTGAAGCCGGAGGCGCCGTCATCCTCGGCCGGGAAGCGCTCGACGGCGGCGACGCGCGCCGCGGTCGGGCCGGTGCGGCAGGCGGCGATCATCGCCTCGACCGCGCTGGCGGGGCCGATGAACAGCGCCTCCACCGCGCCGTCGCGGCGGTTGCGCACCCAGCCGCGCAGGCCGCGGCGCTGGGCGTTGTCGATGGTCCAGCCGCGATACCACACGCCCTGCACCTGGCCGGTGATCATCACGCGCGCGGCGACGCTATCGCTCATCGCCAGTGCCGCTCGAACAGCGTCTTGAACACGACGCGCACGGCGCCCTTGGCGGCCGCTTCAAGATCGCCGCCGTCGGCGACGTCCGCCGTCTGCCGGCCGTCGTCGTGGACGACCGCGTTGCGGCGCGCCCGCAGCCAATCGACGTCCGGCGCCTCCGGCGGCGGGCCGCCGGACCGCGCCGCGTCGCGCAGTTCCGCCTCGACGATGGCCCAGGCGAGGATGATCGTCGCCGCCCAGGCGCCGGCGCAAAACGCCGCCTCGAGCTCGCCGAGCAGCAGCTCGGCATGGGCGGCGATCTCCAGCGCCCGCGGACCGGCATTGATGTCGTGGGCGCGCCAGAACCATTCGCCGCGGGCCTGCCACTGCTTGGGGTCGGGGGGCGGGAGAACGCGCAACGGCGCCACGTCAGCTGAATTCGATGATCTTCTGGTCGACCGCCAGGCTGTCGCCGGCCTGGGCATGAAGCTTGTGGACCGCGCCGTCGCGCTCGGCACGCAGGATATTCTCCATCTTCATCGCCTCGACCACGGCCAGCTCCTCCCCGGCCTTGACGTCCTGCCCTTCCTTGACCGCGACCGATTTTAGCAGGCCCGGCATCGGCGACAGCAGAAAGCGCGAGGTATCGGCCGCGCGCTTGGCCGGCATCAGGGCGGCGAGCGCGGCCACACGCGGCGGCAGCACCAGCGCCAGGGCATGGCAGCCGGCATGCACCAGGCGCCAGCCGCCGCCGTTGCGCTCGACCTGCGCCACCACCGGCTGCTCGTCGATCGCGCCGCGGAACAGCCTCTGGCCGGGCCGCCAGTCGCTGCGCACCGGCGTCATCTCGTCGTCGACGAAGATGTCGTAGCCGCCTTCGACAGGCGCCAGCCGCGCGGTGTGATCGGTGCCGTTCATGCGGACGATATAGCCGTCGGCGACCTTCGCCTCGTGGCCGGGAAGCTGGCCGGAGACGCCGGCGTCGGTCTCCGACTGCCGGCGCTGGACGCAGGCGGCGACCGCCACCAGGCGGTGGCGCAGCGCCGGCGAGGCGATGGCGCCGGTGAAGCCCTTGGGGAATTCCTCGGCGATGAAGCCGGTGGTCAGACGCCCCTCGCGGAAGCGCGGATGGCCGAGCAAAGCGGCGAGAAACGCCACATTGTGATTGATGCCGCGCACGTAGAAGCCGTCGAGGGCCTGCGACAGGCGATCGATCGCTTGCGCGCGATCGTCGCCGAAGGCGATCAGCTTGGCCAGCATCGGGTCGTAATGGATGCCGATCTCGCCGCCCTCGTAGACTCCGCTATCGACGCGCACGCCCTCGCCCGAGGGCGGGCGATAGGCGACGAGCCGGCCGATCGACGGCAGGAAATTGCGCATGGGATCCTCGGCGTAGAGCCGCGCCTCGATCGCCCAGCCCTTGAGCTTCACGTCGGCCTGGCGCAGCGGCAGCTTCTCGCCGGCGGCGACGCGGATCATCAGCTCGACGAGGTCGAAGCCGGTGACGCACTCGGTCACCGGATGCTCGACCTGCAACCGCGTGTTCATCTCGAGGAAATAGAATTTACGCTCGGCATCGACGATGAACTCGACCGTGCCGGCCGATCTGTATTTGACCGCCTTGGCCAGCGCCACCGCCTGCGCGCCCATTTTCGCCCGCGTCTTGGCGTCGAGGAACGGCGACGGCGCCTCCTCGATCACCTTCTGATGGCGGCGCTGGATCGAGCATTCGCGCTCGCCCAGATGGATGACATGGCCCTTGCCATCGCCGATCACCTGAATCTCGATATGGCGCGGCTGCTCGATGAACTTCTCGATGAACACGCGCGCGTCGCCGAAGCTCGATTTGGCCTCGCCGGTCGCCGAGCGGAAGCCATCGCGAGTCTCCTGGTCGTTGTGCGCCAGGCGCATGCCCTTGCCGCCGCCGCCGGCCGAGGCCTTGATCATCACCGGATAGCCGACCTTGCGCGCGATCTTCACCGCCTCGTCGGCGTCGGCGAGCGCCGCCAGATGGCCGGGCACGGAGTTGACGCCGGCCTTCTGCGCCAGCTTCTTCGATTCGATCTTGTCGCCCATGGCGGCGATCGCTTTCGCGGGCGGCCCGATGAAGGTGATGCCGGCAGCCTCCAGCGCCTGGGCGAACTTCACGTTCTCCGACAGGAATCCGTAGCCGGGA
>JACQDQ010000406.1 GCA_016201015.1 Pseudomonadota bacterium
CCGGCTGGCATATCGAATGCTCGGCCATGGCCGAGACGCATCTGGGGCAAAGCTTCGACATCCATGGTGGCGGGCAAGACCTCCTCTTCCCGCACCATGAGAACGAGATCGCGCAAAGCGAATGCGTGCATGGCGGCGCGCCCTGGGTGCGCTACTGGATGCATAACGGCTTTCTCGTCGTCAACGGCGACAAGATGTCCAAGAGCCTCGGCAACTTCTTCACCGTGCGCGAGCTGCTGGCCAAGGCGCCGGGCGAGGCGATCCGTCTGCTGCTGCTCAAGACCCATTACCGCGCGCCGCTCGACTTCACCGACGAGGGGCTGCGGCAGGCGAAGGGCGAGCTGGATCGCTTCTACACGGCACTGCGGACCGCGGCCGAAGTCCGCGTTGAGGACAATGAATTGCCAGCGGGCGTGATGGACGCGCTGCTGGACGACCTCAACACGCCGCTGGCCGTCGCCTATCTGCACGAAATGGCCTCGGGCCTGAACTCGGAACGCGATCCGAAGCGCAGGGCGCAGTTCAAAACCAATCTCGTCCACGGCGGGGACCTGCTCGGCGTATTGCAGCAGGGTCCGGAAGCGTGGTTTCGCTGGCAGCCGGCCGGCGCGCAGAGATTGAACGAAGCGGAAATAGAGAGCTTGATCGATCGGCGTCTCGCCGCGCGCAAGGCGAAGAACTTCAAGGAGGCCGACCGCATCCGCGACGAGCTCAAGGTCAAGGGCGTCATTCTGGAAGACGGCCCCAAGGGGACGACATGGAAGCGCGCGAGCTGACAGCACGCGCATGTCGTCATGCTTCGAGACGCCGCTTCGCGGCTCCTCAGCATGAGGGATATTTATTTAGCCTCATCCTGAGGAGCGCGCGTTGCGCGCGCGTCTCGAAGGATGAGGCGTCAGAGCGGCGGCGATGACCGCCGACCGCATCTACCTCTTCGATTCGACGCTGCGCGACGGGGCGCAGACGCAGGGCGTCGATTTCGGCGTTGCCGACAAGATCGCCATCGCCCAGGCGCTCGACCGCCTCGGCATCGACTACATCGAGGGTGGCTGGCCGGGCGCCAATCCCACCGACGACGCGTTCTTCGCGGCGCCGCCGCGTCTGTCGACCGCGCGTCTGACCGCCTTCGGCATGACGCGCCGGCCCGGCCGCAGCGCCGGCAACGATCCCGGCCTCGCCGCGGTGCTCGGCTCCCCGGCAGCGGTGGTCTGCCTGGTCGGCAAGACCTGGGACTTCCATGTCGACGTCAGCCTCGGCGTGCCGCGCAGCGAGAACATCGACATGATCGCCGAAAGCCTCGTCGAGGCGCGGCGGCGCAAGGCAGAGGCCTTGTTCGATGCCGAGCATTTCTTCGACGGCTACAAGGCCAATCCCGGCTACGCGCTCGACTGCCTCAAGGCGGCCCGTGACGCCGGCGCCCGCTGGATCGTGCTGTGCGATACCAACGGCGGCACGCTGCCGCACGAGGTCGAGCGCATCGTCGGCGAGGTGGTGAAGCTCATCCCCGGCGACCGCCTCGGCATCCACTGCCACAACGACACGGAGAATGCCGTCGCCAACACGCTGGCGGCCGTGCGCGTCGGCGCGCGCCAGGTGCAGGGCACGCTCAACGGCCTCGGCGAGCGCTGCGGCAACGCCAATCTGATATCGGTCATTCCCAACCTCGTGCTCAAGATGGGCCTCGAGACCGGCATCACGCCGGAGCGGCTCAGGGATCTGACGCATGTCTCGCGGCTGCTCGACGAGCGGCTCAACCGCGCGCCGGCGCGCGGGGCGGCCTATGTCGGCGAAAGCGCCTTCGCCCACAAGGGCGGGCTGCACGTCTCGGCGGTCGAGAAGGACTCGCGCACCTATGAGCATATCGCGCCGGAGCTGGTCGGCAACCACCGCAACATCGTCGTCTCCGACCAGTCCGGCCGCTCCAACGTGCTTGCCCATTTCCGCGAATTCGGCCTCGAAATCTCGCCCGACGACCCGCGCGTCACGCGGTTGGTGGAAGAGGTCAAGGAGCGCGAGCACGAGGGCTATGCCTATGACGGCGCCGAGGCGAGCTTCGAGCTGCTGGCCCGGCGCACGCTCGGCACCGTCCCCGAGTACTTCAAGCTGACCTCGTTCCGCGTGATCACGGAGCGGCGCTACAACGCGCGCGGCGCGCTGATCACGCTGTCCGAGGCGACGGTGAAGATCGATGTCATGGGCCGCCACATGATGACGGTCGCCGAGGGCAATGGCCCGGTGAACGCGCTCGACGGCGCGCTGCGCGAGGCGCTGATGCCGGTCTATCCGCAGCTCAAGGATCTGCGGCTCGTCGACTACAAGGTACGCATTCTCACGCCCGAGGACGGAACCAAGGCGGTGACGCGGGTGATGATCGAAAGCGCGGACGGCGAGGGGCAACGCTGGGCGACGGTCGGCATCTCGGCCAACGTCATCGACGCCTCCTACGCCGCGCTGCACGACAGTATCACCTGGAAGCTGTTTCGCGCCGGCGCCGTGGTGTGAGGATGTCGCGGCGTGTGCTCGCATCGCCACCGGCCGTCATCCTGGTGCGGCCGCAGCTTCCCGAGAATATCGGCATGGTGGCGCGGGCCATGTGGAATTGCGGCCTCAGCGATCTGCGCCTGGTGCGCCCGCGCCGGCGCTGGCCCGACGCCCGCGGGGTCGCCGCCGCCACCGGCGCGGCGGACGTGGCGGAGCGGGCCCGGCTATTCCCGAGCGTCGAGGAGGCGATCGCCGATCTCCATTGTGTCTTTGCGACGACCGCGCGTCCTCGCGACCAGGTGAAGCGCATCGTCACGGCACGCGCTGCGGGCAAGGATCTACGGCGGCGCGCGGCGCGCGGCCAAAGCTGCGGGCTGCTGTTCGGGCCGGAGCGGACCGGCCTCGAAAACGACGAGGTTGCGCTCGCCGATGTGCTCGTCACTGTGCCGCTCAATCCTGAATTCAGTTCGCTCAACTTGGCACAGGCAGTGTTCGTCCTCGCCTATGAGTGGTTCCAGGCGGCCGCCCCGACACTGCCGGCGTCGTTGGCCGCCGAACGCGGCGAGCCGGCGACGCGCCGGGAACTGCTTGGGTTTTTCAAACGGCTGGAGGACGAACTCGACGCCTGCGGTTTCCTGCACCACCCGCAAATGCGCCCGATCATGGTGCGCAACATCCGCAACCTGTTCCATCGCGCCGGACTGGTGGCGCAAGAGGTGCGGACGCTGCAC
>JACQDQ010000036.1:0-3050 GCA_016201015.1 Pseudomonadota bacterium
CCCGTCGATATATTCGGTGAGGACGCGGCGCGCAGCGCCCTCCGCCCGGTCAATCAAATTGCGGATCTCTTCGTCGACCAGTTGGGCCGTCGCTTCCGAGATGTTTTGCGTCTGCGTCACCGAATGGCCGAGGAAGATCTCATGCTCATTCGCGCTGTAGCGCACGCGGCCGAGCTTCTCGCTCATGCCGAATTCGGTGATCATGCGTCGCGCCCAGCCCGTCGCCTGCTGGATGTCGTTGCCGGCGCCGGTCGTCACGTTCTCCTTGCCGAAGACGATTTCCTCGGCCACGCGGCCACCGAACATCATGGCCAGCCGCGATTCCAACTCGAGCTTCGACCAGCTATAGCGGTCGCGCTCCGGCAGGTTCATGGTGAGGCCCAGCGCGCGGCCGCGCGGGATGATCGTCACTTTGTGCAGCGGATCATTGGCGGGCGTGTAGAGCCCGACCAGCGCGTGGCCGGCCTCGTGATAGGCGGTGAGCTCCTTCTCCTTCTCGGTCATGACCATGGAGCGGCGCTCGGTGCCCATCATCACCTTGTCCTTGGCATCCTCCATCTCGGACATGGTCACCATGCGCTTGCCGCGCCGCGCGGCAAGCAACGCCGCCTCGTTGACCAGATTGGCGAGGTCGGCGCCCGAGAAGCCGGGCGTGCCGCGCGCGATCACCTTGGCGTCGACATCCGGCGCCAACGGCACCTTGCGCATGTGCACCTTGAGGATCTTCTCGCGGCCGACGATATCGGGATTGGGCACGACGACCTGGCGGTCGAAGCGGCCGGGGCGCAGCAACGCCGGATCGAGCACGTCGGGCCGGTTGGTCGCGGCGATCAGGATCACGCCCTCGTTCGCTTCGAAACCGTCCATCTCGACCAGCAACTGATTCAGCGTCTGCTCGCGCTCGTCGTTGCCGCCACCGAGTCCGGCGCCGCGGTGGCGTCCGACGGCGTCGATCTCATCGATGAAGATGATGCACGGCGCGTTCTTCTTGCCCTGCTCGAACATGTCGCGCACCCGGCTGGCGCCGACGCCGACGAACATCTCGACGAAATCGGAGCCGGAGATGGTGAAGAACGGCACGTTCGCCTCGCCGGCGATGGCACGGGCCAGCAGCGTCTTGCCGGTGCCGGGCGGGCCGACGAGCAGGACACCTTTGGGAATCTTGCCGCCGAGTCGCTGGAATTTCTGCGGGTCGCGCAAGAACTCGACAATCTCCTCCAGTTCCTGCTTGGCCTCGTCGATGCCGGCGACGTCATCGAAGGTGACACGCCCGACCTTCTCGGTCAGCAACCGCGCGCGCGATTTGCCGAAACCCATGGCGCGGCCGCCGCCCGACTGCATCTGGCGCATAAAGAAGATCCACACGCCGATCAGCACGAGGAACGGGAACCAGGAAGCGAGTATCGACAGCAGAGGGTGCACGCCCTCTTCCAGCGGCACGGCGCTCACTCGCACATTGTGACCGGTGAGCTTGGTGACGATGTTGGGGTCGTTGGGCGAGTAGGTGGAGAACGGCCGGCCATTGCTGAAATGGCCGCGGATGGTCGGACCCTGGATGGTGACGTCGGTCACCTCGTTGCGGTCGACCGCCGCCAGGAAATCGGAATAGGCCAACGGCGAGGACGGCCCGCGCGGCGAAGAGCCCTGAAAGAGGTTGAACAGTGCGATCAGCAGCAGGCCGATGATCACCCACAGCGCCAAGTTCTTGCCAAAATTATTCACAAACGTCCCTCACCGACGCGGTCGCCGTGCCGGCCTTGCCAGGCCACGGAACCATGATACCACGACCCACCGCCAAGCTCACGCCGTCGCAAAGCCCGGCCCGGCCAGCGGCTGGCAGGGACGGAAAGTCGCTGATTCCACTGCAACGCTAACAGGATCAGCGTCTTGACGTCTATACATGAGGTGGGGAACTTGAAGCACACCGTCAAGGTCCCACAGCGCGGGAAGCGCCGCACGCGCCGCTGCCGGCACCATGCTGCACCGCAGCGCCCGCATTTTGGCGGCGATCGTCGCCCACCCGCCCTCGCCAAGGCAGGCAATGCGCCCCCCTGGGACCGCCGTGCCGTTGATCGACAACGCAAATCGCCGGTCCCACCACACCCGCCCCGGCCCGGCGACGATCATCTCCTCGACCGCGGCTGCGGCCTCGCGCACCAGCAGCAAGGCGCCGCGCCACGGCCTGAGACAGCAGCCGGCAAGCGTCCGGCCGCCGTGCAGTCCACGCCTGATGGTCGCGTGCAAACGATCGAGTCGCTCGCCGCGCGGTGGGTAGGCGCCGCCGCCGATCGTCATCAGCGCCCGGGCGAGCGTCGCCCGCGACACCTCGTCTGGCGCAGCGCCGAACGCGGCCTGATCGATGCGCGCCCAACCTTGCGGATAAATCGTGACGGCGCGCGCCAGAAGATCGGCGGTCTCCATCTCGCGCGACTCGCGCGCATACCCCCAACGCCGCGCCGCGTCAGCGAGCGCGATGACATCGCCATCCTTGCCCGACAGCAAGCGACGCATAGCCGTGCGCCCGAAGCGCGGATCGCGATTGCTCGGATCCTCGATCCAAGACTGATCGATCGCCTGCAACGTGGCGATCGCGCGCGCATGCGGCACGCCGAGCAACGGCCGGAGGAGGCGGATGTCCTGTCCCTCGACTTTGGACGCCATCGCCGCCAGCCCAAGCGATCCGCTGCCGCGCTGCTCGCGCAGTAGCAGCGTCTCTGCCTGGTCGTTGCGCTGATGGCCAAGCAGCAAATGCAGCACGCCGTGCGTTCGACACCAGCTTGCCAGCAACTCGTAACGTGCGGCCCGTGCCCGTGCCTGCACTCCCGTCTGCGGTTTGGCGCCGGTCCAATTCAGGGTGCGGTGCGCGACGCCGCGTTCGCCAAGCCACCCGGCGACGCGGGCGGCCTCGGCCGCCGAATCTGCGCGCAAGCCGTGATCGACGGTGAGTGCGGTCACGCTGCCACCGCGGGCGCGCGCCCACGCATCGGCAAGAAACGCGAGTGCAAGTGAATCGGCGCCGCCCGACACCGCCACGGCAAGATGCGGCCGCG
>JACQDQ010000036.1:3057-21458 GCA_016201015.1 Pseudomonadota bacterium
AGCTCGCCATGAAGGCCACGAACTCCGCGGCGGCAATCGCTTCGGCGGTCATCTCGCGATTCCGTACTGCGCCGACACTCGCCATGTCTCGCCTTGCTCTCTCGGGCGGCGGGAATCTGCAGCCAAGCGCCGATTATGAGCCGGAAAGGCCCCAAAAAACACTTAAGACGGGAAATTGATCGGCGCCGCAATTGACCGTGGACGGCGCCATCCTGCAAGCCGCCTCGCGGCGGCGTTCAGCTGCAGCCGAGGCGCTGGCGCTCGCGCGCGGCAGCTTGTTTTACGCCGGCAACCGCGTTTGGGTAGCGGCGGTCGACCTCGACCAAGGCACCGCACGCGTTCGCCTTCTGGTTGAGCTGGCCCAGCGACATGCCGAGCTTGAGCAGATTGTCGGGAGCTTTTTCGCCGGTCGGATATTTCTGCACGCCCTCGGCAAAGGCACGCGCGGCGTTCTGGAAGTCACGCCGCACGTAATAGGTCTCGCCCAGCCAATATTGCGCGTTGCCGGTCAGACGATGATTCGGGTTGGCCGCAACGAAGGCACGGAATGCCTGCTCGGGCTCGCTGAAGTCGGACTGCCCTTGCTGCGCCTTCACCAGAAGGTCATAGGCAAACTTGTATTGAGCATCGGGCGAACCCTGCGGCAGGGCCACGGGAGCCGCCGGCGATTGGGGAATCTGGCCCGCCGGGCCGCCCGGAACCAGGACGAGCCGCGGCTGGCCTGGTTGCACCTGTGGTGCGCCGAGGGCCGGCGCGCCAGGGGCCGGCGTCGCGGCGCTCGGCGCAGCCGCCGCGCCGGGCGTTGTCGATCCGGCCGTTCCAGCGCCCGGCGTCACAGCACCCGCCGTCCCCGTCGCTCCGGTGCCGGCCGCCCCGCCGCCGCGCTCCAACGCGCCAAGGCGGTAGTCGACGTCACCGACCAGTTTGTCGACCCGGGTCGTCAGTTGGTCGAGCTTGTAGGTAAGCTCCTCGATCCGGCTAGTGAACTCGCGCAGCTGGGCATCGAGGTCGGCGAATCGACCTTCGGTCTGGGCAATGTAGTCCTGTGACAGGCCGACGCCGCCCCCGGCTCCCGCCATGGCCGCAGCACCGGGCGTCAACGGGACGCCCTGGCGCGCCAATTGACGCTGTAGAACGTCGATATCGCGCTGCATTCGCTCGATGCGATCGACCAGCGGACGCAGCTCCGGGCTCTGGGACGATTGCGCGTGCGCCCGCGGCAGCCCGAGGCCCAACGCAACAACGCCCGCCAGCGCCGCGCGCCCGCAGATTCCCAACGCGTTCTTCACGCGAATCATCCTAGTTGGGCAATGCGGCGAATCCAAGGCGCCTGGCCGCTCGTCCCGTAGGCCCAGGGATAGCGGGCAGGCGCCCATATCGGACCGAAGCTAGACGGTCAGTTGACGACCATCACCCCGCGGCGATTCTGCGACCAGGCGGCGTCGTTAGAGCCGACCACCGCCGGCCGTTCCTTGCCGTAGCTGATCGTCGCCACGCGACGCGCATCGATACCAAGCGAGGTCAGGAAACGCTTGGCCGATGCCGCACGCCGCTCGCCCAGGCCAAGGTTGTATTCACGCGTGCCACGCTCGTCGCAATGGCCTTCGACGGTCACCGTGACGTTCGGGTACTGGCGCAGCCACTGCGCCCACTTCTCGACCTGCCGGCGCGCCTCAGTCGAAGAAGACACGGTCGCCGACATTGGCTACCAAGTCCTCCTGGCTACCCGGCCGCGGCGCCGCGCGGGTCGCCGCCGGAGCGGTGGCGGTCGGCGTAGCCGCGCTACCGCCCTGGCCCGACGTATTGGCCTGCTGCTCCGGAGCGGTTTCGCACGCGGCCAACAACAACACCGCGGCGAACATGCTCAGTACCTTGAATCGCATCTCGAACTCCTTTTCTTCTTACTCTCGATCGTTGGGGAGGGACGCCCGGAATCCGCAGCCGATCATGCCTTGCGTACGCGCGTTGCCGAACACGCGCAACGGCCGCAGGGTTGACCGCGCGCCGTAATCGGGCTTGGTTTGGTTAAAGGTCAACAACACTGCCGATTATAGCTAGCAGAATCAGGGAATCAAGGGCGACCACGCGGGATCGGAAGCGTCGACCGGCGTGATGATTTCACGCTCGTTATAACCGGTGAGGTCAATCGAGTAAAGCCGGCTATTGCCCCCCTGCCCCCGACTGTCGGACCGGCCCTGCCGGAAAAACATGATAACACGTCCATTGGGCGCCCAGGTCGGGCTCTCCACGACGAAGCCGTTGGCAAGCAGCCGCTCGTCCTTGCCGTCGGGCCGCATGACGCCGATGTAGAAATCGCCCTCGGTGATCTTGGTGAAGGCGATCAGGTCGCCGCGCGGCGACCACACCGGTGTTGCATAGCGGCCCTGAGCAAAGGTGATGCGGCGCACATTGTCGCCGTTGGCGTCCATGACGTAGAGCTGTTGCGAGCCGCCGCGGTCGGAGTTGAAGACGATCTGTTTGCCGTCGGGCGAATAGCTCGGCGAAGTGTCGATCGCCGGATGGTTGGTCAAACGCTGCACCGCCCGGGTGCGCAGATCCATCGTGTAGATCTCGCTGTTGCCGTCCTCGGCCAGGCTCATGACCACCTTGTTGCCATCGGGCGAGAAGCGTGGCGCGAAGGTCATGCCGGGGAAATCGCCCAGCACCTCCTCCTGCCCGGTGTCGATGTTACGCAAATAGACGCGCGGCCGGTTGTTGACATAGGCGAGATAGGTAATCTCCTGCAGACTCGGCGAGAAGCGCGGCGTCAGCATGAGATTGCGCCCGTCGGTCAGGAAGCGGTGGTTGGCGCCATCCTGGTCCATGATCGCCAGGCGTTTGATCCGCCGCTGCTGTGGACCGCTTTCGGAGATGTAGACGACGCGCGTGTCGAAATATCCGTCCTCGCCTGTGACGCGTTTGTAGATGGCATCGGCGATGATGTGGGAGACGCGCCGCCAAGTCTGCGGCGCGGCGGTGTAGATGCGGCCCTCCATCTGGCTCTCGCCGAACACATCCCACAACCGGAATTCGACGCGCAGACGACCATCGCGCTGCAACTCGACATTGCCGTGCACCAGCGCCTGGGCGTTGATCGCCCGCCAGTCGGCGAAGCGCGGCGGCTGGCTGCGCAGCGCGGCCGGCGTTTGAATGAACGCGCGTGGATCGATCGGACGAAACAGGCCGGAGCGCTCGAGATCAGCCGAGATGACGCCGGTCATATCCTGGCCGATCTGGCTTTCCTGCGGCTGCAGGCCGGATAGCTGCGATAGCGCGATCGGCATCGGCTCGATGCGACCGCGCGTGATATCGATGCGCAACTCCGCGCCGGCCGGCCGCGGCAAAAAGCCGCAGACCAGGATCAGCGCCAGTGTTGCGACATACGTCCGCACCGCGACAATCTTTGTCACCGCCCGCATCGACGCCTCTTCACGGTCTGAGGATTGCGATCAGCTCTTGCTGCCGAGCATCTCGCGCGGACTGAATCCGAGGGTAAATACCCTGAATTGATCGTATTTGTCACGCGGCACCGGCAACGGGCTGGCGCGGCGGACCGCCCGCTCCGCGCTTTCCGCCGCGGCGCGGAAGAATTCGTCCCGATTGACTCGCGCCTGATCGATGATCTGCACGTCGCGCACGCTGCCGTCGAGATCGACCGCGACGCGCAGATCGATGACGAGATTTTGCGCCTCGCGCGCGCCGACCGGCGGATTCCAGTATTGCTGAATATGCTGCCGAATGGCGTCGATCTCGCTCATGCTCGGCGGCAGCTGCGGATTGGTCGGCGCGGCCGAGGCGACGCGCGGGGCCGGCGGCGTCGCCGCTTGCGGCGCCAAGGTTGGCGTGCGGTCGGCCGGCTGCGGCTGCGGGCGCTGCTTGGTGAGATTCTTCAGCACGGAGTCGAGGTCGAAGGCCTGCTGCTTCGGCTGCGTCTTCTGCTCGGCCTGAGCCTTCGGCGGCTCCGGTCGCGGGGCTAGCGGCTTGGGCAGCGGCGCCTCGACCCTAGGTGCCGCGATCTCGGCCTTGGCAGGCTCGGGCTTAGGGGCCGGGGCCTCGACCTTGGGGGCAGGCGGTGGCGGAACCGGCGGGGGCGCGGGCGGCGGCGGCGGCGGCGGGGGTGGCGGCGGCTTCGGCGGCTCGGGCGGCTTGGCGGCCTGGGCCAACTCCTTCTTGGGCGGCTCGGGCTTCGGTTGCGCCAATTCCTGCTTTGGCGGCGGGGGGTTAGTCTTCTCCGCGATGGGCAGCAACTCGACCACCAGCGGCTGTTCCGCGACCGGCGCCGAGCGCAAGAATTGCGGCAAGCCGAAGACGGCGATGAGCGCCACGACGACGTGCAACAGCCCGGACAGGAAAGCCCCTTTGCGCATGACCCTATCGTCTCTGCCCTGATTGTGGCGAGAGTTTGGTCGCAGTAGGGATTTCTGCAACAAGTGCCACCCTGGTGAAACCTGCCGCGCTAATCGTGCCCATGACTTCCAAAACGCGCCCATACGCAACCTTCTGATCGCCTCGTACGAAGATGCGCTGATTTGGTTTATTTTGCGTAATTGCTTGTAAACGCGGGACCAATCCGTCCAGTTCCATCTCGGTATCCTGCAGGAACACCTTGCCGCCGGCGGTGACGCTGACCACCAACGGCTCATCCTGGCCGCTGGCCTGTGCCGCCTGTGTCTTCGGCAGGTCGACATCGACGGTGGCGGTAAGCAGCGGCGCCGTGATCATGAAGATGACGAGCAGCACCAGCATGACGTCGACCATCGGCGTCACATTGATCTCGTGCATCATGGTCGCCCGCCGCCGCATGCTGCGGCCACGGCCGGTACCGATCAGAAACGCTGCCATTACCTATACTTTCTCCTCGAGCTGGCGAGACAGGATCGCGCCGAACTCGCTGGCAAAGGCCTCCAGGCGCCCGCCATAGCGCGCCAGATCGCTCGACAGCTTGTTGTAGGCGATGACCGCCGGAATGGCGGCGACCAGGCCCAAGGCCGTCGCGAACAGCGCCTCCGAGATGCCCGGTGCGACCACCGCGAGCGTCGTGTTCTTGGTCGCGCCGATGGCCTGAAAGCTATTCATGATACCCCACACTGTGCCAAAAAGGCCAATGAAGGGCGCCGTCGAGCCGACCGAGGCGAGAAAGGTCATGTAGCGCTCGAGCCGGTCCATCTCGCGGCCATGCGTCACTTGCATGACCCGCTCGATGCGCTGGGCCAGACCGGCGCGAATCTCATTGACGCCGCCAAGGCCGCGCGAGGCGGAGCGGCGCCATTCGCGCATCGCCGCGCCGAACATCGCCGACATCGGATCCTGCGGCTGGTTGCCGACGCGATCGTAGAGATCGTCGAGCGAGCCCCCCGACCAGAACTGGTCCTCGAAGTCGTTGGCCTGGGCGTTGAGGCGGCGCACCCGCAGCGCCTTCTCGATGATGATCGCCCAGCTCCAAAACGAGGCCAGGATCAGAATGAGGATCACCGCCTTGCTGATCGCATCGGTGTGCACCAGCAGGTTCCACACCGAGAGGTCGTGGGTGACTGTCGGCGTCGAACCAGGCACGAGCGTCGTTTCGACCTGCGCCGCCACATCGCCGGCAAGCGTGGCAAGCGCCGTCAACGCCGACCCCACCAAGCCGATTGTCCTTGTCATTCGTTCCATTTGCGTCTCGCTTCTTGGTTATTTCGTTACGCCGGCACAACCGGTGCACTCAACGCCCGCACAACCGTCGAGGGCAGGCGCGCCGGACGTCCGCCGCGACCGATGCAGGCAAGCGTCACGTCGAGGCGCGCGATCTCGCGCCCCTCGCGCACCACCACCTGCTCCGCCTCGAGCGTCGCGCCGCGCATGCTGCGGACACGCGTGCGAATCTCCAGCAGATCGTCAAGCCGCGCCGGCGCCAGATACTCGACCGCGCAACGCCGCACCGCGAAGGCAATGCCTGCCTCCTCGGCAAGCAACCGGCTGCCGAGTCCGGCCGCCCGCAGCATCTCGGCCCGCGCGCGCTCGGCGAACTTGAGATAGTTCGCATAGTAGACAATCCCAGCCGCGTCCGTGTCCTCGTAATAGACGCGGATCGGGAAGACGAACGGCGTCTCAGCCATTGCCGCTCTTTCCTTCCTCGTCCGGATCGCCTGCATCGAGATCGAACAGCGTGGCGGCGACGGGCGGCGGCGCGAGGCCGAGATGCTCCCAGCCGCGCGACGCCAGCATCCGGCCGCGGGATGTACGCTGCAACAGCCCTTCTTGGATCAAGAACGGCTCGATCACGTCCTCTATCGTGTCGCGCTCTTCGGCCAGCGCCGCCGACAGCGTCTCGACGCCGACCGGGCCGCCGGCGTAGTTCTCGGCGATGCAGCGCAGGTATCGGCGGTCCATGGCGTCGAGCCCGCGAGCGTCGACTTCGAGCCGGGACAGCGCGGCGTCGGCAGCCACGCGGTCGATGCGCGGCGTGCCGGCGACCGCGGCAAAATCGCGCACGCGGCGCAGCAGGCGGCCGGCCACCCTCGGGGTGCCGCGCGCGCGCCGCGCGATCTCGGCCGCGCCGTCGTCGGCCAATGCGACGCCGAGGACACGCGCGCCGCGGCGCACGATCTCCTCGAGCTCGGCCGGCGTGTAAAACGACAGGCGCAGCGGAATGCCGAAGCGCTCGCGCAGCGGCGTGGTGATGAGGCCGGAGCGCGTCGTCGCGCCGACCAGCGTGAACGGCGGCAGATCGATGCGCACGGAACGCGCCGCCGGTCCCTCGCCGATGATGAGGTCGAGTTGAAAATCCTCCATCGCCGGGTAGAGGATTTCCTCGACCGCCGGCGCAAGGCGGTGGATCTCGTCGATGAACAGCACGTCGCGCGGCTGCAGATTGGTGAGCAGCGCCGCGAGGTCGCCGGCGCGCGCGATGACCGGCCCCGAGGTCGCGCGGAAGCCGGCGTTGAGCTCGCGCGCGACGATTTGCGCCAGCGTCGTCTTGCCGAGGCCGGGCGGCCCGTGCAGCAGAACATGATCGAGCGCCTCGGCCCGCGACCGCGCCGCCTGGATGAAGACGCGCAGATTCTCGCGCACCTGGCGCTGGCCGATGAACTCGTCGAGCGTAGTGGGCCGCAGCGACGCCTCCGCGGCGTCGGCAGTGGTGAATTCCGGGCTGACGCGACGGGCCGGCGCGTCGCTCACTGCGCCAGCTCCTTAAGCCCGGCCGGAATCAATGCCTCGACGCGCGCATTCGCGCCAAGCTTCTGCGCCGCGCGGCTGACCGCGTCCGCCGCCTCGGCGCGACGATAGCCGAGATTGATCAGCGCCGAGACGGCGTCCGCCGCCGCCCCGCCGAGCGGCCCGCCGCCAACCGCCGCGACGCGCGGCCGGGCGAGCGGCATCGCCGCCACCTTGTCCTTGAGCTCGTTGGCGAGCCGACTTCCGAGCTTCGGCCCGACGCCGTCGGCGCGCGTCAGCATCGCCTTGTCTTCATTGGCGATGGCCGCAGCCAGATCATCGGGCGACAGCGCCGAGAGCAGCGACAGCGCGACCTTGGCGCCGACGCCTTGCACGGTCATCAGCAGGCGGAACCAGTCGCGCTCCGCCGCCTCGCTGAAGCCGTAGAGATCGATCGCATCGTCGCGCACCAGCGTCTCGACCGCCAGGCTGACATCGGCGCCGGCCGGCGGCAGGCCGCCGAGCGTGCGCGCGGAGGCGCGCACGAGGTAGCCGACCCCGCCGACATCGATGACGGCGTGGTCGCGGGCGACGGCGTCGAGAACGCCAGTGAGCTTGGCGATCATCGCGCGGCCACCGCGCCCGCCATGACCCGCCCGCGCGCCCAGCTTGCCGCCGTCGCCGCGTGATGCGCATGGCAGATGGCGACGGCGAGCGCATCGGCGGCGTCGGCGCCGGCCAGGGTCACGCCCGGCAGCAGCCGCTGCACCATCATCTGCACCTGTTCCTTGCCGGCATGGCCGACCCCAACCACGGATTTCTTGATGGCGTTGGCGGAGTACTCGATCACACTCAGTCCGGCCCGCGCCGGCGCCAGCATGGCGACGCCACGCGCCTGCCCCAGCTTCAACGCGGAGGCGGGATTGGCATTGACGAAGGTTTCCTCGACCGCCGCCGCCTCCGGCTTGTACTCGGCGATAACAGCGCAAAGACCGTCGTAGATCGAGACCAGGCGCTCGGCCGTCGCCGCTCCCCCGTCCGATGTCACCAAGCCGTTGGCGACATGGCGCAAGTGCACGCCGTCGCTGTCGATCACGCCCCAGCCGCAGGCGCGCAGGCCGGGATCGATGCCGATCAGGCGCGTCATGCCGCCGAGGCGCTCAGCGCCGCCAAGACGTCGTCCGCCACCTCGAAATTGGCGACGACATTCTGCACATCGTCGTTGTCCTCGAGCGTCTCGATCAGCTCGAACAGCGTCTTGGCCGGCTCGGCCGCGACCGGCACCGTGTTGAGCGGCCGCCAGGCGAGGCGCGCGCTTTTCGCCGGACCGAATTTCTTTTCCAGCGCGTCGCGGACGATGGCAAAATCCTCGACGGTGGTCAGCACCTCGTGCGTCTCGGCCAGCGACTCGACATTCTCGGCGCCGGCGTCGAGCGCCGCTTCGAATACCGCGTCCGGCGAGGCCGCCGCCGCGGGATAGATGATCTCGCCCTTGTGCGCGAAGCTGAACGCGACCGAGTTGGTCTCGCCCAGGCTGCCGCCGTGCTTGGTCATGATCGAGCGGATTTCGCTGGCGGTGCGATTGCGGTTTTCGGTCAACGCCTCGATGATGATGGCGACGCCGGCCGGGCCGTAGCCCTCGTAGCGCACCTCGTCGTAGTGGACGCCCTCCTCGCCGCCGGCCGCGCGCTTGATCGCGCGCTCAATCGTGTCGCGCGGCATATTCGCCTCGCGCGCCGCCTGCGCCGCCGCACGCAGCCGCGGATTCGCCGCCGGGTCGGGCAGGCCGGCACGCGTCGCCGCCATGATTTCGCGAATCAGCTTGGTGAAGATCTTGCCCCGCTTGGCATCCTGCTTGCCCTTGCGGTGCATGATGTTTTTGAACTGTGAATGGCCGGCCATGAGGCAAAATTCCGAGGGGATTCGCGAGGAACTATACTACATATCGCAAAGCGGGGCAGGCCCGACGCGGCAAGACGCCGTCCGGTCCGTCCCGGTCGCTAGCGCGACAATGCGGCAATTCTTCGGCGCGATTGATTTATCGAAGTTCTTCTACCCGGGCCAGGCCGGCGCCAGGCGGCCGCCGAGGCGCAGCGGCGCGATCTTGGTGGTGAGGCCGGTGGTGTCGTCGAGCTCGGCATAGATGGCGCACAGCGTGCCCGGCCCCTCGGCCGGCGTCAGGCGCTCGCCCGGCATCTTGCGGACGAAGCGCGCCACGGCGATGTCCTTCTTCATGCCGATCACCGAATCGTAGTCGGCGCACATTCCGGCATCGGTCTGATAGCCGGTGCCGCGCGGCAGGATTTGCGCATCGGCGGTCGGCACGTGGCTGTGGCTGCCGACGACGAGCGAGGCGCGGCCATCGCAGAAATGGCCGGTCGCCATCTTTTCCGACGTCGCCTCGCCATGCACGTCGACGAGCAGGGCATGCGCGCCGCCGCCAAGCCGATACTGCCCGAAGAACAGCTCGAGCGACGCGAAGGGATCGTCGAGCGCATCCATGAACAGCCGCGTCATGACGTTGATGACGACGATCTTGCGGCCGCCTGCCGTCGTATAGGCGCCGATACCGCGGCCGGGCGTACCCTTGGGGAAATTGGCCGGGCGCAGCAGATGCGGATCGCCGCCGATATAGCTGATGGTCTCGCGCTGGTCCCACACATGGTTGCCGGTGGTGATGCAATCGACGCCGGCGGCGTAGAACTCCTTGCAGATCTTGTCGGTGATGCCGTAGCCGCCGGCCGCGTTCTCGCCGTTGATGAAGACGAAATCGAGCCCGAGCTTGCGGCGCAGCTCGGGCATGTTGCCGGTCACCGCCTCGCGGCCCGAGCGGCCGACCACGTCGCCGCAGAACAACACGCGCATTTGGCGCTCCTTACCCGAACCGGCGAGCTGCGGCGTCGGTCACCGCCCAATCGAGAGGCTGGTCGCTCGGTGTGCGCGGCACGCGCGGCACCTCCTGCTCGGCATAGGCGACGCCGACCGCCAGCGGCGCGCCGGCGGCGCGCAGCTCGGCAAGCGTGCGGTCGTAGAAGCCGCCGCCATAGCCCAGGCGATAGCCCTCGGCGTCGAAGGCGAGCAGCGGCACGATGAGCAGCGTCGGCGTCACGCGCGGCGCGTCCGGCGGCGGCACGGAGGTGCCGAAGCCGGCCGCCACCACCGCGTCGCCCGGCTGCCAGCGTCGAAATACCAGCGGCTGCTGGCGCGCAATGACGACCGGCAATCCCAAGACATGGCCGCGGGCATTGAGCGCCGCGAGCAAGGGCCGCACGTCGATCTCCGGCCCCATCGGCCAAAAGCCGCTGACGACCGCGCCCGACTGTATCGGAATCTTGGCGAGGAACAAATCGCGCAACGCCGCCGCGGCAGCCGCCCCACGCGCCGCGTGCGCCGCCTGGCGCGCGGCGGCGGCTTGGGCGCGCATCGCGCGTTTGGCTTCGCTGACATCGAACATCGGCGGCGGAATTAAGACTCAAGGCGAAGCTGGCGGAAGGCCGCTGCGCAGTGGACGGGGCCGCCTCGGCCGTTGGTGTTTGCAAATCCTCTGTGGCCTGCACTTGCAGGTGGGTGCCATGTGCCGAAACCACGGTTCCGGTAGGGACAGCTCCCGAGAGGTAAGTATTGGCCCCAGGGATTTCGTAACCTGACGCACCGCGCAGCGCCCGTCCGGGATCAAATCTAGGTGCTCACCGCGATTGGTGCAAGGCGCTCCGCGTTCAGGCGCGTTGCAGGCGGTGCGTCAGCGCCTCGATCGATGTCGTCAGCGCCTCGAGCCGGCCGGCCACCTGGTCGGCCCTCGACAGCGTGGAGGTGAGCTTCGCGTCCGCCGCCTGAGCGCTCCCGCGCGCTTCGGCGACCGCCTTGGTCAACTGCGGATCGGGGATGTCGGCGTTGACGGCAGAGTCCGTGTGCAGCTCGTGCGCCTCGTCATAGGCCTCCGAAAGCTCGTCGGCGATCAGGAGGCTGGCCATGGCCAACAGCCGCGCGTCGCCGACCTGGCCGACCTGACTGGCAAGTTCGGCCACCTTGCCGTCGATGTACTCGGCGAGCTTGGCGACATGCGATTCCTGCCCGTCCTCGCAGCCGACCTGGTAGTTGCGGTTGTTGATGCGGACGGTGACCTGTGCCATCGCGTGGCTCCTTTCAGGCGGCGAGCGCGCCACGCAGTCGATCGATCGCGCCGTCGAGCCGCGTAGCGACAAGATCGGCTGTCGCCGACAGCGCGCCTTGGGTCTCGCGCGCCGCGGCGAGCTGGCGCTCGAGATCGGCAATGCGGCGGTCGCGCTCGACCACCTCGGCTGTCAACGCCTTTAGGCGCTGCGCCACCGTCGCATCGAGAAGCTGTGTCGCGGATTCGAGCCGTTCGGCAGCCTTATCCAGCCGGTCCATCTGGGCCTCTCCCATCATCCCGAGTCGCCGCGGGCCATATACAGCCCGGCGCCGCGTAAACCATAGGTCGGACGGTGCGAGGCCGTCAAACGCGGCGTTCGTGGGCGGCCGCCTCTCCAGGGTTGACGACGCGGGGTGCCGGGGGCATGTTCGGCCCGCCTCGCGGCGGCAGGACTGGTGCGCCGGCGCGTTTCATTCATTTTCTGAGGGTTTCAGACACGCATGAGCGCCCTGCCCGCGACCGCAGCGCCAGCCGCCGAGCGATTGCCGCTGAGCACCGTGCAGAGCCCGGAGCACGCGGCGATGGCCAATGCGATCCGTGCCTTGGCAATGGATGCGGTCGAACAGGCGAAGTCCGGCCATCCCGGCATGCCGATGGGTATGGCCGATGTCGCCACGGTGCTCTTCACGCGCTTCCTCAAATTCGATCCGACGGATCCGCAATGGCCGGATCGCGACCGCTTCGTGCTGTCGGCCGGCCACGGCTCGATGCTGCTCTATGCGCTCCTCTATCTCACCGGCTATCCGGACATGACGATCGACGAGCTGAAGCGCTTCCGCCAGCTCGGCTCGCGCACGCCGGGCCACCCTGAGTTCGGCTGTGCGCCGGGCGTCGAGACGACGACCGGGCCGCTGGCGCAGGGGCTCGGCAATTCCGTCGGCATGGCGCTGGCCGAGCGGTTGCTCGCCGCGCGCTTCGGCGCCGAAGTGGTCGATCACCACACTTATGTGATTGCGGGCGATGGCTGCCTGATGGAGGGACTGAGCCACGAAGCGATCTCGCTCGCCGGGCATCTGCGCCTCAACAAGCTGATCGTGCTATTCGACGACAACCACATCTCGATCGACGGGCCGACCGACCTTGCCGTCTCCGACGACCAGCTCGCGCGTTTCCGCGCCTGCGGTTGGGAGGCGACGCGCATCGACGGCCATGATCCGCAGGCGATCGAGACGGCGATCGCGGCGGCGCGACGCGGCGAGCGTCCGTCGCTGATCGCCTGCCGCACCACCATCGCCTATGGCGCGCCGACCAAGGCCGGCACGGCGGGCGCGCATGGCGCGCCGCTGGGCGCGGCCGAGATCGCGGCGACGCGGTCGCGGCTCGAATGGCCCTATGCGCTGTTCGAAGTGCCGGCGCCGATCCTCGGGCGCTGGCGCGCCACGGCCGCGCGCGGCGCCGAGGCGCGCAAGGCGTGGCAACGCCGCGTGTCCGCGCTGCCGGGCGACCGCCACGCCGAATTCCGCCGCGTGCTCGACCGCAAGCTGCCGGCTGACTGGCGCGCCAAGGTCGACGAATACAAGGCGAAGCTCGCCGCCGAGAAGCCGACGCTGGCGACGCGCGTCGCATCGCAGAATGCGATCGAAGTGTTGGCCACAAGCGTGCCGGAACTGATCGGCGGCTCGGCCGATCTCACCGGCTCCAACAACACCAAGGCCAAGGCGATGGCCGTAGTCACGCGCGACAACTACGCCGGCCGCTACTTCCATTTCGGCGTGCGCGAGCACGGCATGGCGGCGGCGATGAACGGCATCGCGCTGCATGGCGGCTTCATTCCCTATGGCGGCACGTTCCTGGTCTTCACCGATTACTGCCGGCCGTCGATCCGCCTGGCGGCGATCATGCATCAGCGCGTCATCTATGTGATGACGCATGACTCGATCGGCCTCGGCGAGGACGGGCCGACGCATCAGCCAAGCGAGCACCTAGCGGCTTTGCGCGCCATGCCGGGCGTGCAGGTGATGCGGCCCGCCGACGCCGTCGAAACGCTCGAATGCTGGGAGCTGGCCATCGCCCGCGCCGACGGGCCGACCATCCTCTCCCTCACGCGTCAGAACCTGGCGCCGGTGCGGACGACGCATGTTGCCGACAATCTCTGCGCGCGCGGCGCTTATGTCCTGGCCGAGGCGGAAGGCGAACGCCAGGTGACGCTGATCGCCACCGGCTCCGAGGTCGCCGTCGCGCTCAAAGCCCGCGAGCTGCTCGGCGCCGACGGCGTCCGCGCGGCCGTGGTCTCGATGCCGTGCTGGTCGCTGTTCGACCGCCAGACGCAGAAATATCGCCGCGGGGTGCTGGGGGCCGCGCGGCAGCCGCGCGTGGTCGTCGAGGCGGGAATCGGCCTCGGCTGGGAGCGCTATCTGGGGCCGAAGGGCGCCTTTGTCGGCATGACCGGATACGGCGCCTCGGCACCTTATCAGGAACTTTACCGGCATTTCGGTATTACACCTGAGGCGGTGGCCGCTGCGGCCAAAAAACTCTTGTAGGGGCGGGTTTGAAACACGCCCCTACGAAAGATTACAACGCGCAACCCCGAATCAGGTTTGCAAGCCAGTCTGTCGAGAGGAAACCATGTCCGTCAACGTCGCCATCAACGGGTTCGGCCGCATCGGCCGGATGGTCCTGCGCGCCATCCATGAATCCGGCCGCAAGGACATCCAGGTCGTCGCCATCAACGACCTCGGGCCGGTCAAGACCAATGCGCATCTGCTGAAGCATGATTCCGTGCATGGCCTGTTCCCCGGCACGATCACGGTCAGCGGCGATACCATGGATATCGGCCGCGGCCCGATCAAGGTGACGGCCGAGCGAGATCCGACCAAGCTTCCCTGGAAGCAGCTGGGCGTCGAGCTGGTGCTCGAATGCACCGGCATCTTCACCAAGCGCGAGCAGGCCGAGGCGCATCTCAAGGCGGGGGCCAAGCGCGTGCTGGTCTCGGCGCCGGCCGAAGGGGCCGATCTTACGGTGGTTTACGGCGTCAACCACGATCAGTTGAAGCCGTCGCACACCATCGTCTCCAACGCCTCGTGCACGACAAATTGCCTAGCGCCGGTCGCCTACGTGCTGCACGAGGCGTTCGGCATCGAGAGCGGCTACATGACGACGATCCACTCCTATACCGGCGACCAGCCGACGGTTGACACGTTGCACAAGGATCTGCGGCGCGCCCGCGCCGCCTCGCTGTCGATGATCCCGACCTCGACCGGCGCCGCCAAGGCGGTCGGCCTGGTGCTGCCCGAGCTCAAGGGCAAGCTCGACGGCACGTCGATCCGCGTGCCGACGGCCAACGTCTCGGTCATCGACTTCAAGTTCATCCCCAAGAAGCCGGTCACGGTCGATGCGGTCAATCAGGCGGTGATCAAGGCGTCGCAGAGCAACCGCCTCAAGGGCATCCTGATGACCACCGACGAGGAACTGGTCTCCTCCGACTTCAACCACAATCCCGCCAGCTCGACCTTCGATCTGACGCAGACGCAGGTGGTCGACGGCAAGCTGGTGCGCGTGTTGTCGTGGTATGACAACGAGTGGGGCTTCTCCAACCGAATGTCCGACACCGCGGTGGCGCTGGCGAAGCTCGGCTGACGCGCAACGACAATTTGGATCGGCTTTTTTTGCAGAGGCGGGTTTCAAACCCGCCCCTGCGCGTTTTCAAGCTATGCCCGCTTCTTGTCAGCGGCCCGGCGTGCGCCTAAGTATTGCGGCCTAAGTCCTGCGATCGGAGCCGCATATGAGCGTCGCCCGTTCCCTGTTTCATTCGAGCCGGTTGTGGCTCATGGCCCTCGCCCTGATCGCGCCGCTGGTGCTGGGCGGTTGCGGCGTCAACGACATCCCGACCTATGACGAAGACGCCAAGGCGAAGTGGTCGCAGGTGCTCAACAACTATCAGCGCCGCGCCGATCTTGTGCCCAATCTCGTCGAGACGGTGCGCGGCTACGCGACGCAGGAGCGCGAGACCTTGACCGCGGTGGTCGAGGCGCGCGCCAAGGCGACGCAGACGACGCTGCCGCCCGATATCCTCAACAATCCCGAGGCCTTCCAGAAGTTCCAGCAAAACCAGCAGGCACTGAGCAGCGCGCTGTCGCGCCTGATGGTCGTGGTCGAGCGCTATCCCGACCTCAAATCGAATCAGAACTTCCTGGCGCTGCAGGCGCAGCTTGAAGGCACCGAAAACCGCATCGCCGTGGCGCGGCGCGACTACATCCAGGCCGTGCAGCGCTATAACACCGAGCTGCGTACCTTCCCCGGTTCGATTTGGGCAATGCTCATCTATCGCGACGCCAAGGTGAAGGAGAATTTCACCGCGCAGCCCGGCGCCGAGCAGGCGCCGCGGGTCGATTTCACCAAAAAATCATGAACGCAACGGCCCGCCGATCGGCGGCGGGGCTCATTTCTGTCGTCGCGCTGCTGGCGAGCGTACTCGCCTCCTTCGCCGCCGAGCCGCGGCTGCCGGCGCTCAGCGGACGCATCGTCGACGAGGCGCGGCTGTTGTCGCCGTCGACGCGGAACGAGCTCACCGAAGCGCTCGCGGCGCATGAGCGCGCGACCTCCAATCAAGTCGCCGTCGCCGTCCTCGCCTCGCTGCAAGGCTACGACATCGAAGATTTCTCGGTGCGGCTGTTCCGCGCCTGGCATCTTGGGCAAGCCGATCGCAATAACGGCGTGCTGCTGGTCGTCGCGCCCAAGGAAAAAAAGGTGCGCATCGAGGTCGGCTACGGCCTCGAAGGCGCGCTGCCCGACGCCATCGCCCACACCATCATCCAGTCGGAAATTCTTCCGCGCTTCCGCGCCGGCGACATGGAAGGCGGCGTGGTCCAGGGCACGCGCGCCGTTCTCGGTGCCATCGCCGGCACCTACAAGCCGAAGACCGGCACGACCTACGACGTGAATTTCGATCCGATGATCGCCGTTCTGATCGTGTTCGTCATCCTGTTCCTGTTGCACAACATGAATGCGTATCGGCGCGGCGGGCACGGCTTTGGCGGCTATTACGGCGGCTGGGGTCCGAGTTTTGGCGGCTCGCGCGGCGGCTCCGGCTCGTTCGGCGGCGGGTCTTCAGGTGGCGGCTTCTCCGGCGGCGGCGGCTCGTCGGGCGGCGGCGGCGCCTCGGGAAGCTGGTGATGCACCGCATCCCCGACGCTGAGCGTCATCGGATCGAGGCGGCCGTGCACGCCGCCGAGGCCAAGACGCGGGCCGAGTTCGTGCTGGTCATCGCACGGCGCGCCGACCCCTATTTCTTCCCGACCACCATCGCCGCCACCTCGATCGCGCTGCTGCTGCCCGGCGCGTTGTGGTACGCCGGTCTCGCCTACGAATTCCCGCATCTCTACGCCGTCCAGCTCGTCGCCTTCGTCGTCCTATTCTTCCTGTTTCGCTTGCCGGCCGTTGTCCGCCATCTCGTCCCGCGCGAGGTCCGCACGGCGCGGGCGCGACGCCTGGCGCGCGAACTGTTCTACCGCCTGGGCATGCACCGCACGCGCGAGCGCAGTGGCGTGCTGTTGTTCGTGTCGCTTGGCGAGCGCTACGTCGAGATCATCGCCGACGACGCCGTCGATAAGGCCGTGCCGCCGGAGACGTGGCAGAACATCGTTGCGAGTTTTACGACGACGGTACGTTCGCGCGGTGCGGTCGCGGGTTTCCTGACCGCCTTGCAATCGCTCGGCGATGCGCTCGGCGGCGTGCTGCCGCGCCGGCCGGATGATCGGAACGAACTGCCGGACAGACTGATCGAACTCTAGGGTGCGTCAGCTTCCAGCCGCTGTTTGATCTTGCGCATGACCACATATTTGTCGCTGCTGCGACGGTCCATCGACGAGCAACGCCCCGTCGTATGGCTGATCCATGATGAGCGCGAAGCCACGCTGGAGGCCAGCCTCGATGCGGGGATCTCGCTCATCCGTTCGCTTTTTTTCGGGCAGCGAAGGGTGGCAGCGCAGTCGAGCCGCCGGTCTCAGTTGCGGTACGCCTTTATGCGGGCCATGAGCTCTTGCTTCGCGCCGACGGCGCCGGGATAGTTGGGTCGCATGTAGCTGTCCGGGACCTGCAAGCACTCCGCCATGGCCATGCCTGGCTGGTCAAGTTTGAGATAGCATTCGGCGCGCTCCAGTCGCAGATAGTCGCCAAAATAGCGATCATGGTCGTGCGCCTCCGCCTTATCCAGATCTTCGATCGCGAGACGATAGTAACCCGCCGCCATTTTTGCAAGGGCGCGGACAAAGTAGAGCCGACTGCTCCGACGTCCCAAAGCCTCGGCGCGATCGCGATCCGCGATCGATTCATCGTATCGCTGCATCTGGAAGTAGACCCCGCCGCGCCGAAAGAAGAGTTCCGCGTTGTTGGGATTGTCAGCGATCAAGGCGGTGTAGAGGCGGAGCGCGGCTTCATACTCCCTGTCCCAAAATAGAGCCACCCCGCGTCGCATGGCGGCTTCGAATCGAACATTGTCGTCTTTCATGTATGTCATCGCGGGCGTCTCCTTCCGCCGTCCGGGTTTTCGCCCAGGCACCGGCTTCGGCATGGGCCATTTGGGGGGATAGAGCACGGGGGGTCTTTTGGGGGGAGGTTCGATTGGATTTCCGCCGCACCGTTCCGAAACCTGGCCGCGCATACAGGCGAAGATGTCCCCGCCATATACGTTGGATAGATCCCCGTCCTCCGTTTGCATCAGGTTCAAGCAGAGTATCTTCGCGTTGTCCCATTCCTTCTTACACTCGGGGTCGTTCGGATAGGGGTTCTTCGTATGACCGCGCTCAAGAAGCCCACGGATTATCTCTTGCGTGATAACGCTTACCGGCTGCACTCCAGTCCGCAGGTGATCGCTGAAGCTTTGCGGGCCGCCCGCCGTCCACTGCCCGCCTGTTGTCGATCCCGCCGGCACCCGCGGCTGCAAGGCCCAGTTCGGGTTGTGCTTGGCTGCACCGTCTTCGAGGCGATCCACCAGCACCCGCAAGCGGCGAAGCAGCGCCGGAACGTCCGCAGCCGCGGAGCCGCCGGCGCTGCCACCGCGATTCCCGCCGCACCCTTTGAACTCCATCTCGCCCGCCTCCCATTCGAGTACAATACGAGCCTATTATGTCCATTTTGTTCTCCAATGTCAAGCTGAATC
>JACQDQ010000407.1 GCA_016201015.1 Pseudomonadota bacterium
CGACCGCGCGCGTTCCGATCGGGTTGGCCATGGCCAGGCCCGCCGCGTAGAGCCCGGCAATGACGCTCCCGTCCGGGCGCAGGACCTGTCCGCGAGCGTTCGTTCGCGCGCCGCCTTTGGTCCCGAGAATCGAGCGGTTCAGTGGCATGGCATAGAAGGGAGCATGCTCGAGCGGCGCCAGCGCCCGGTTGGGGCCGCCGGCCTTGAACTGCTCCCAGATGCTCTCGCCGCGACGGAAGTCGAGATCGCGGCCGGCGGCGCAAAAGCCGTTGTAGCGGGCGACCGTGTTCTCCAGCGCGTCCGCCGGAAGCTCGATCCTGGCGGCCAGCTCGCGCAACGACGGCGCGCATACCAGCCACTTCGGATCCTTTCCGGCATACCAACGGAATGCAGGCGCCAGCCTCGGAAAGCGGCGGTCGGCAATCACCCAGGCCGGGAGATGAACGGGCGCGCCGGTATCGGGATCGCGGCGGTCGATCGCCGCGCCGATATTGAAGTCGTATTCGCTGACGAAGCGTTGACCGTTGCGATCGACGACGATGGCGTGAGGCTCCGCCTGGAAGGTCAGCGGAATTCCGTGAAGCTTGCCCTCGTAGAAGGTCGGCATCGACGGATGAACATTCACCTGGTCCATGCGCGCGAGCGCCGCTCCCGCTTCAGCCGCGAGGCGCTGGCCGTCGCCCTCGTTGGCGCGCGGGCTGCCGATCCAGTCGAGCGGTCCGGGAAAATGACGGGCCAGCAGCTCGGCATTCCATTCGAAGCCGCCGCTCGCGATGACCACGCCCCGCCGCGCGCCGTAGCTGCGCCTGACGCCTTTGGTTTCGACGACCAGCCCGGTCATGCGGCCGGTTACCGGTTCGCTCAGCAGTTCGACGACGCGCGCATTCAATTCGACCCGGCACCCATGATCCAGGCAGCCCTTGAGCAGTCCCGTGATCAACGCGCTCCCCTGGGCGCGGCTGTTGGTCAGCAGGCGCCAGAGAAGCCGCGGTCCGAAGCGGAGCAAGGTGCCGATCGGCTTGTGATAGAGGTCGCCATCGTAGACTTCATGATAGGTGAAGAGATGCGGCAGCGTGGAGCGCCGGACGCGGCCGGCGTACCGGCCCAATATCCATTTGCTGAGCGGCTTCGGCGACACCATTCGGCCGCGGATCTTGCCGCCTTGGCGTTCCGCCATGATGTCCGGCTCGTCGGTGAGGACGAAGCGGAGCGGCGTGTGCTGTTCCAGGAATTCGAGCGTTCGAGCGGCCGTCCGCGAGAACGCCACCCAGAGTTCGTCCTCCTCATCCTTCCATCCCGCCGGCGACGCCGCGCGCAGATAGGCAATGGCGTCTTCGGGGCTATCGTCGATACCGGCGTTCCGGGCATGATGGTTTGCCGGAATCCAAGTGCCGGCGCCGGACATGGCGCTGGTGCCGCCGATCAGGCCGGTCTTTTCGAAGATCGTGACGCTCAATCCGCCGGCCGCGGCGACTAAGGCCGCCGACAAGGCGGCCGATCCCGAACCGATGACGAGGACGTCACTCTCCGCGGCCTGGGGCAAGGAAGGCGAGCTCATCCGCATCCTTTCGCTGCGACTCGGGGGCGTCGAGGACGTTGTCTAGCCGATTCCGCGGCACCTCGCATCTCAAAGAATTGAAATAATTGGGGTCAGAGTGGATTAATCCATCCGCCCGCCGGCGTTAAATCGACTCTGACCCCGATTCTGCCGATTCTGTCGATTCTGCCGCCACCCGCCTGCCACCGCGCAAGCATGCGGCGGCGCCCCTTCGCCGGCCGATCTGCGCTATAATCGACCGCGCGGGGGCGAAGGACATCGCCAGATGGCTTCGACCATCCTCGACGAACGCCTCATGGCCCTGCTCAGGCTCTGGGAGACGAAGTGTGCGGGGCGGCGCATGCCGGCGCGCGCCGATTTCGCCTTCGGCGAGCTGCGGCCGTGGGTCGGCCATCTGATGATTCTCGACACGATCGCCGACGGCAGCGATTTCCGTTACGCCCTGTTCGGCACGGCGATTGCCCACATCTTCGGCTTCGATCTGACCGGGCGGACGGTCAGCACGTGCGAGGCGGAGATCGGACCGCTGGCGCTCGAGGAGTATCGGCGCGTCTGCGAGACCGGCCAGCCCAGTCTCATCTCGCGATTGGGGCATCTGGTGCCGGGCAAGGATCACTTCGCCATCACCAAGCTGGCGCTGCCGCTGTCTGGCGACGGCGTCGTCGTCGACAAGATCCTCGTGGCCCTCTACACCAACCTCGATTCACCGGCCCGGCCGCGGACAAACCTGCTCTGAGCTCATTTCTGCGCCGCGCCCAGGATGTCCGGTACGACCGCCGCAACCCCGACCCATGCAAAAAATGCATTGCTGCACTGCAGCAGTGTGATTTTCGCCGTCGCCGTTTTGTAGTATCGATGACCGGTTGCAGGGGAAAGTCGCCGCCACCGATCGACTGCAGGGTCGAGACAAGGATGAAGGTGAACATGCGCCCGAAGAAACGTCCGGCCGAATTGCTGTTTGCCGCCAACCTGCCTTTCAGCGTCACCGACGAGCAGCTCGGCATCTTGTTCGATCCGTTCGGCATCGTCATCTCCAGCCGGGTCGCGCGCGATCCCAAGACCGGGCATTCGCGCGGCTTTGGATTCGTCGAGTTGGCCACCGAGCGGGCCCGGGCGGCGGCGGTTGCCGCATTGAACGGCGCGGCGTTCGAAGGCCGCAAGATCGAAGTGCGGCCGGCGCATCAGCCAATAGAGCCCGCCGCGCGGCCGCGGCTCCGGGTCGCGAGCCCGGCGGTCGCGCCGGCACCGCGGCGGTCCGTGGTCGTCGAGTATCGGAAGCTGTCCGAGCGGCGCCTCTCCGGCGCGTCGTAGGCGGCCGCCGATCCGGCGGCGCCCTCGCCGCGCCGATGATTTTCGATAATTAGGGTCAGAGTGGATTTAACGCCGGAGTCGCCGGCGCGCGCATAAATCGACTCCGACCCGAATTGAGACAATCGCGAACTTGAACGCCGGATTGCGAACGCCAGACTCTAGGCGGCGCGCGTCGCGGCGGGCACGGCGACGCCCCACCGAAATCATTGAAACATCTTCCGGGTCGCCGCGACATCGGCCGGCAACAGGGCCGGCCCATGGTCAGGCGAACGCGATGACGAGGCCGGCGACCGGATGGTCCGCGCCGGCGCATCGCCGGCGGAGGAGGCAGCGAAATGATCGCTTGGACGGCTGTGGCGTGGGTGATCGATGCGGGCGCGATGCTGTGCCTGTTGCAGGTCATCCAAAGGCATTTGCAGGTCTTCCAGAATCACGATTCGCCATGGCAGGGAACGATGGTGATGATCGTGCTCATGACGGTGCTGGCGATCTCGATCGTCGGCAGCGCGGCGCTGATCCTGGCCAGCGAGGCGCGCTGGGCGCGGATCACGGCCCTGCTGATGGCGGGCGCAGTGCCGGGCGCCGGCGTCTTCGTCATGTCGGTGATGGCGTTGGGGGCGATCGCCGCCGCGGTCATCGGCGGGCGGCTCAATTGACGGTGAAACGATTTGTTTGCGGCGCCGCAGGCTATGCCCCGGAGAGCGGACCGCGATCGAGCATGGCGCGCAGATGCGTGGCCAACTCACTCTTGCGGTAGGGCTTGCCGATGATCGTCGCGCGGAGCGACGCGGCTTCCGTGCGGATCGTCTCGGGATCGGAGAACCCCGACGTGAACACGATCGGCATGGCGGGGAAGCGGCGCCGCACCTCGCGCGCAAGATCGATGCCGTTCATCGCGCCGGGCATCACGAGGTCCGTGAACAGGAGATCGAACGCCTCGCCGCGGTCGATGACGGCCAATGCCGCGGCGGCGTCCTCCGCCGCGACGATCCGATAGCCGAGGCCGCCGAGCAGCTGC
>JACQDQ010000372.1 GCA_016201015.1 Pseudomonadota bacterium
CTCGGCCTCGGCATCATCGTCGCACAGGAGATGGGCCACGGCACGATCCCGCTGCTCGTGCTGCCGGCGGATCAGCAGGCGGTATTCGCGGACGGAGCAATGGTGGTGGTCGATAGCAGCGGCGCGATCACCGCTTTGCCGGATTAAACAACGTCTAGGCGACGGCGCCGACGCACAACGGCAGCAAGTTCCCCACCTTCTCATGCGCGAGCAGCCACTGCTTGCGCTCAATCCCGCCGCCATACCCGGTCAAACGGCCATCCGACCCGATCACGCGGTGACAAGGCACGACGATTGACACGGGATTGGATCCATTGGCCAGGCCCACCGCGCGACAGGCCTGCGGCTTGCCGAGCTTCGCCGCCAACTGCCCATAGCTCGTCGTCGTCCCGACCGGAATCTCGCGCAGCGCCGCCCACACCGCGCGTTGAAATGCGGTGCCGCCGGTCCGCACGGGGATGTTCTCGATGATGCCGAGATTGCCGCGAAAATAGGCCTCGATCTTGGCGCTGATGCCGCCGGGATTTGCGGTGGGGCTCAGCTCATAGGTGCCGAATTGCAGGCGCAACGCGCGGTGCGTCGCCGCCTCGTTGTCGGCGAAATCCAGCGTGCAGAGCGCCTCGCCGTCACAGACGAGCAGAATCGTCCCGATCGGTGACGGTACGCGATCGACTAGAAGCTTCACGGGGCTTATCCCTTTTCGGAGCAGACAGAATGGCCGCATCGGCCGCCCAAAGATGCAGCGCCGCATAGGCCCGCCATGGACGCCATGAAGCCGCACGTGCCAGGAGTTGCGGCGGCGTCGGCCGTCCGGCCTCTGCCGTCGCGACCGCACGCAGTAGGCCGATATCGGCGGTGGGGAAAGCATCCGGCTCGCGCAGGCAGCGCATCGCAATGTATTGCGCCGTCCATTCCCCGATCCCGAGAAGCGCCGTGAGGCGCGCCACGGCGTGTTCGAGCCCCTGCGTCGGATCGAATAGGCGCGGATCTGCCTTGGCCGCAGATGCCAAAGCCGAAATCGCCGCCACACGCGCGCGCGGCATGCGGAGCGTCGCCGTGAGGTCGGCGCCGGCAAGCCGGTCGGGAGACGGAAAGACGTAGCGAAGCCCGGCGGCGCTCGCATCGGCGCCGGCCGCAACAGGCAAAACTTCGCCGTGAGCCGCGACCAGCTTGCCGGCGAGCTTGGTCGCCGCAGCGACAGTGATTTGTTGACCGAGTATGGCGCGGACAGCGATCTCGAACCCATCCCAGGCGCCCGGAACGCGCAACCCTGGCCTTTCCGCCACCAGCGGCGCCAACAGCGGATCCTCTGACAGATGCGCACCGATGAGGGCGGGATCGGCGCCAAGATCGAAGACTCGGCGGATGCGGCTAACGATCGCCGGGAGTGCCGCCACGGCGGGAAACTGGATCGTGGCGACCAAACTGTTGGCCGGCTCTGCCTTCGTGGCAGGACGCACCTGGATCACGCCATGGATACCGTTGATCGATATCGTTCGCCGATAGCAATTGGCCTCTACCAGCTCGACGCCGGGAATGGCGCGAGCGCCGAGGAACCCGATCATCGCCGACCAGTCATAGGGTGGCTTGAACGGCAAGGTAAGCATGACGGCGGAGCCGGCCGCCGCCTTCCCGGCGGCGGCACTGGTCCGCCGGAGCTGGCGAGGCGGGCGTCCGTAGAGGCTGCGAAACGTGTCGTTGAAACGCCGCACGCTGCCAAAGCCTGCTGCGAGCGCCACCTCGACCATCGATAGGCCCGTGTCGGTGATTAGCCGCTTGGCAAAGAACACCCGTCTAGTTTGGGCAACGGCCATGGGCGACGCGCCGAGATGCTTCTGGAACAGGCGCCGGAGTTGCCGCTCGCCGACACCGAGCCGCGAGGCTAGTTGGTCGACATCGGCGTCATTGAGCGCGCCGTCGGCGATCAAGGCGAGAGCACGCGACACGGTGCACGAGCTGCCGTGCCAAGCCCCAAGCTCGGGAGTCGTTTCCGGGCGACAGCGCAGACAGGGCCGGAACCCGGCTTCCTGGGCCGCCGCCGCGCTCTGATAGAACACGACATTCTCGAGTCTCGGGGTACGCGCCGGGCAAATCGGTCGGCAGTAGATGCCGGTCGTCTTGACCGCAATGAAGAATCGTCCGTCGAAGCGCGCGTCGCGCGTCAGCAGGGCTCTATAGCAGGCTTCGCGGTCAAGATGCATGAGTTCAGGATACAGAGTTCACAGCAGTCGTTCTCGCCATTTTCGGACTTCATCGGCGGTCGATCAGCCGCACGCCGGATCCTGGCGACTCCGGCGCCGTGATCGTACCGTCGCGCACCTCGATCCCCTCGAACGGGTCGTCGAGCAGGTGATCGAATTCGGCCAGCTCGCAGGCGAAGTCGAGCTTGGGAAATGATGCGGCGAGATGGGCCGCCTGCGCCGCCAGCAGCCGCGGCCCGAACGAGGCGCCGATCCGGTAGCGGATGCGGCCGACATGACATATCTGCGCCGCCAGCAGGGTGTTGCGCAGCCCGCCGAGCTTTGGAATCTTCAGGCTGATCGCGTCGACGATGCGGTTCGACACTAGGAACAGCACGTCGGCGAGCGACGCCGCGCTTTCGTCCGCTTCGATCGCCACCGAGCGGGTGACGAGTTCCAAACCCTTGCGATCGTCCGCCTTCACCGGCTGCTCGACCAGCTCGATGCCGAGCTCTTCCATGCGTGGCAAAGCGCTGATCGCGTCCTTCGGCGTGTAGGACTGATTGGGATCGGCAATCAGATGGACGCCCTCTCCGACGCGCTTGCGGATGGCGCGCACGCGGGCCAGATCCTCCGCGCGGTCGCCGTCGAGCTTGATCTTAAGATAGCGGTAGTCCTTCTCCGCCAGCCGACCGGCCTCCGCCGCCATCATCTCCGGCGCCTTGATCGGCACGATGCGCATCTGCGGGATCGCCGTGCCGCCCTTGCCGCCGAATAGCCGATAGAGCGGGACGCCGAGGCGCTTGGCGGTCAGATCGTGCAGCGCGCAATCGATCGCCGCCTTGGCCGGATTATTACCGACGAGCACCGCATCGAGGTCGGCGAGGATGCTCTCGATAGCGCTAGGATCACGCCCGATCAGGCGGGGCGCCAGCAACTCGATTGCCGCCCTGACGCCGTGATAGCTCGAGCCGATATGCGGCAGGGAGTGACCGAAGCCGTGGCCAATTGTCCCATCCGCCGCCTCGATCGCGACCAGCCAGCCTTCGATCACCGGATAGTCGGCAAGGGCAAACTTCCAGGTCGGGTCCTCCTGGCGCTGCATGCAGGGCTCGATCCGGACGCACTTGATTGTCATCGCTTCCCCCTGACGCGCCGTAGCTGAAAACCGCCGGCGTGACAACATGCCGTCTGCGGCCGTTCCTCGTCATGCTCTTTTTCGCTTTGCAATTGCACCGCTTCCATCCACCGTGGCAGAAATTGCGACCGCTGCGCTAGCGCAGCAGCCGAATTTGTTGGCGCCAGCCGAGAGGAGAGCCGTCATGGCAAAGCCACCATCGAACTGGCCGGCGGCGGTCTGGTCCATGCACTGCGCGGTCATCGGGCCGCGCACCGATGGCCCCGGATCGGACGAGGATCGCCGCTTCCACGTGCTCGCCTTGTGCGGCGAAACCGGCGAGCTCGCCAATGTCTTCAAGAAAATGTGGCGCGGCGACTTCACCTTCGAGGAGCGCCGCGCCGCGATCGTCGAGGAGATGGCCGACGTCCGCATCTGCATCGAGCTGCTGGCGCGCGCCTGCGGTGTCGATCTCGACGCGGCCTGTGCCGACAAGCTCACCAAGATGCGGGCGCGGTGGCCGCAGGCGAAGGACGGCGCCGGCGACGATCGTCCCGCGCGCTGATCAACTGCTGACGGGAACCCGCCCTCGCGATCCTTGTCGGGGGGCAGCCTATCCGACCGCGCGATATCGTTCGCATTGCGACCGAAAAAATGATGGTGCCCAGGGCCGGAATCGAACCAGCGACACGCGGATTTTCAGTCCGCTGCTCTACCAACTGAGCTACCTGGGCGCCGGGCTGGCGATCGGACCCGCCGCTTATAGTAAAAACGCCCCCGCCTGTCCACAGGGCCGGCGACCGCATTCGCGGCATGCGGACGCCGCCAGCGGCGTCAATCTTCGGCTGACTCCGGAGGCGCCTCATCGGCCGGCGGCTCCTCCGCCGGCAGGCGATAGCTGCCCTTGAGCCAGCGCGCCAAGTCCTCGTCGGCGCAGCGCCGCGAGCAGAACGGGCGATGATCCGGCTGGGCCGGGCGGCCGCAGATCGGGCATTTCTTCATGCGCATCAGTCTATCACCCCGGCGCCGCGCGCGCGCGGGCGGATGAGCTCGACCAGGCCGGCCGCCGTCCAGCCCAGCACCTGCAGCTTCACGCGATCGTCGGCAACGGCCTGGCGCAGCGCCGCAAGCACCCGCTCGCTTTCGTCGCGGGCGCCCATGCGCACGAAATCGACGACGATGAGTCCGGCCACGTCGCGCAAACGGAGTTGACGCGCGATCTCCGCTGCCGCCTCTAGATTGGTCGCCATCGGTCCGGGTCCGGCGCCGACATCGACGTCGATCGCGGTCAGCGCCGCCGTCGTCTCGACCGTGACCATGCCGCCCGACTTTAGAGGCACGTGCGCTTCCTCGCTCGCCGCCAAAGCATCCGCGACGTCGTAGCGGTCGAACAGCGGATCGTCGGCAAACTCGAGCCGATCGGCGAGCTCGGGATAGACGCGCCCCGCGTGGGCGCGCGCCGCCCGCAGGCAGCCGCGGTCGTCGAAGACGATCCGCCGCGGCGCAAGCCCGGCGACATCGCGGAGGAGCGCGACAAGCGCGTCTTCGGCATGAAGACAGGCCGGCGCCGTTACCCTCTCCGCTCGCGCGGCGATTTCGGACCACGTTGCCCGCAGCGCCGCGATCTCGGCGGCGATGGCGTCGCCCGTTGCATCTGCCGCCGCGGTGCGCAGGATCAGCCCTTCGTCCGCCTGCTTGAATCCGGCCACGAGTTCGACGAGACGCTGGGCCAGGTCGCGTGGCAGCCGGCGCGAGGCGGTGATGCCGCGGCCGCCGGGCAGAAGCACGACGCCGCGGCCCGACAGCGCGATACGTTGCGATACGCGCGCGCCCTTCGTGCCTGTCGGCGGCTCGACGATCTGCACGAGCAGCGTTTGGCCCTCAGCCAGCCGCGCCTTGCCGCGATCGAGCAGAACCGCATCCGCCAAGCCTATGTCGAGAAATGCCGCGCCAAGATTTTCCATCACGCGCACGACGCGGCCGAGATGTACGTTACCCGGCCGCCCGGCGCGATTGCGCGGCTCTGCCAGCAGATCCACCAGTCGGCCACCGGCAACGACCGCCGCACGCAGGCGATCATCGCTGCTCTCGACCAGAACTTCTTCGACACGCGCGCGCATCGCCGTCAGAGGCGTCGCCCGAGCCCGCGCAGCAGGGCGGCAACGGTGAACAGGTCGAGACCGACCACGTTGCTGTAGGAGCCGTGAATCGACCGGACCAATGCCGCGGCTTGGCCCTGGATCGCGTAGCCGCCGGCCTTGCCCTGCCATTCGCCGCTGGCAATGTAGGCGTCGATATCGTCCGGCGTCAGGCGCTTGAATTGCACGATGGTGACGACGAGGCGTGCCGCGCGCCGTTCTGGCGCGACGATCGCGATGCCGCCATGAACGCGGTGACGGCGACCCGACAGAAGCTCAAGACAGGAGCGCGCCACGGTCTCGTCGTCTGCCTTGGGCAAGATGCGTCGCCCGCAGCCGACGACGGTGTCGGCGGCGAGCACGATTGCCTCGGGATGGCGCTGCGCTGCCGCCTCTGCCTTTGCGACGGCGAGACGCAGGGCAAGCTTGCCGGGCAGCTCGCGCGAGTCTGGCGTCTCATCGATTGCCGCGGGGTCGACCATATCCGGCACGATCCCGATCTGACGCAACAGATCGAGCCGGCGCGGCGACGCCGAGGCGAGAATGACCGGATGCAAGACGACGCCTCCCCGTCGGGAGCGACGCCGGCGCTACTTGAAGCGGAAGGTGATGCGACCCTTGGTCAGATCGTACGGCGTCATCTCGACGTTGACTTTATCGCCGGCCAGCACGCGAATGCGATTCTTGCGCATCTTGCCGGAGGTATGGGCGAGCACTTCGTGGTTATTGTCGAGGCGGACCCGAAACATAGCATTCGGCAGCAGTTCTGTGACCGTGCCGGAGAATTCGATCAAGCTTTCTTTGGCCATTGGGCCCCTTGGGCAATTGGGAAGGTTGACAGGAAAGTGACCCCGGACCGGGCTGGGGTCAAGTGGGATCGAACGCTCCTTCTACAAATCGTTCACGGTGACGACGCTAACTGCAGGATCATCGCCGGAGGCGCCGAAGGCACACCAGCGGCGAGTGGAGAAAATTCGCCACCGACCGCACGGCCATGGCCCGCGCGGCGGCTCACATGTCGGGTGCGGAAACCGGCGGGAAGCGCGCGAGGATGTGCCGCCTGAGTTCGTCGCGGACCGCGCGGTAGGCATCCAGCCGCGCCGCGCGGCTGCCTTCGACGATCGTCGGGTCGAAGGTCGGCCAATACTCGACCTCGCAGGCCATGATCCGGGTCATCTCGAGCGCCCGGTGATGCGCCTCGGGCGACAGCGTGACGATAACGTCGAACGAACTGTCGGCTAATACGGCGAACGTCTTGGCGCGATGGAACCGCAGATCGACGCCGATCTCCTCCATCACCGCCACGGCAAAGGGATCGATGTCCAGCCCGCGCACGCCGACCGAATCGACGAAGAGCCGCTTGCCGTGCACCTTCTTAAGCAGCCCTTCGGCCATCGGCGAGCGGATCGAGTTCTGCGTGCAGGCGAACAGGACGCTTCCCGGCAGTCGGGCCATCCGCGCCTCATCACGCTCGGATGTGCAGCACGCAGATCAACGTGAACAACCGGCGCGCGGTGTTGAGGTCGAGCCCGATCTTGCCCTCCAAGCGCTCGGCGAGGAGCTGCGATCCCTCGTTGTGCAGTGCGCGCCGACCCATGTCGAGCGCCTCGATCTGAGTCGGGCTCGACCGCTTGATCGCGGCGTAATAGCTCTCGCATACCGTGAAGTAGTCCTTGACGATGCCGCGAAACGGCGTGAGCGGCAACACGACCTTGGTCAGCTCTTCGCCTGCCTCGCTGCGGATGTCGAAGGCGAGGCGGTTCTCTTCGAGTCCGAGATGCAAGTGATAGGGACCGGCGAAATCGCCGACGGGCGCAAAAACATTGCCGTCAAGCAGGTCGAAGATCGCCACGGATCGCTCGTGCTCGACGTCGAGATTGCGGCGGACGACCGTGTGCTCATCGAGGTCAATCTTAGTGATGCGCTGGCGTGCCTCGGTCACGTTTGCGCTCCGCGACGCTTCGCCGTCTGGCGCAAGCGGACGGCGATCGAGTCCGCGTGCGCGCCGAGCCCCTCGGCCTCCGACAGCGCGATCGCCGACGGGCCCAGCCGGGCGAGGCCGTCGGCCGTGCAGCCGATCAGCGAGGTCCGTTTCATGAAGTCGAGAACGCCGAGGCCCGAGGAGAAACGCGCCGTGCCGCCGGTCGGCAGTACATGGTTCGGGCCGGCTAGGTAATCGCCGAGCGCTTCCGGCGTATGGCGGCCGAGGAAGATCGCGCCGGCGTGCCGCACCGCGCCGGCGAGGCGCTCGGGGCGCGCCACGGCAAGCTGAAGATGCTCGGGCGCCAGGCGATCGATGAGCCGCGGTGCATCGGCCAAATCGCCGACCAGGATGACTGCGCCATGCTTTGACCAACTCGCCCCGGCAATGGCACGGCGCGGCAGAGCGGTGAGCTTGCGCGTGACCGCGGCCATCACCGCGTCGGCGAAGTCGGCCGCATCGGTGATCAGGATCGATTGTGCGGCTGCATCGTGCTCGGCCTGGGCGAGCAGATCGGCGGCGATCCACTCCGGGTCATTCCGACGGTCGGCGACGATGACCACCTCCGACGGTCCGGCGATCAGGTCGATGCCAACGGTCCAGAACACCAGGCGCTTGGCCGCTGCTACATAGGCGTTGCCTGGCCCCGTGATCTTGTCGACCGGTGCGATCGTCGCCGTACCGTACGCGAGCGCGGCGATCGCCTGCGCACCGCCGATGCGGTAGACCTCGCCGATACCAGCGATTCTGGCGGCTGCAAGCACGAGCGGATTGAGCACCCCGTGCGGCGCCGGTACCGCCATCACCAGGCGTTCGACGCCGGCGACCTTGGCCGGCACGGCATTCATCAGCACCGAGCTCGGATAGGCCGCCGTGCCGCCCGGCACGTAGAGGCCGGCGGCCGCGATCGGCGTCCAACGCGCGCCCAGGCGCAGCCCCGCCCGATCGGTGTAGTCGAGATCGGCGGGAAGCTGGCGGCGATGAAAGTCCTCGATGCGCCGCGCCGCCAGCTCGAGCGCGCGGCGCGGCGCGCGCGGGCATGACGCGGCGGCACGGTCGATGTCGCGCGCGGACACAAGCAGTTTCGCCGGCGTCAACGCGACACCGTCGAACTTGCGGGTATAGGCGATAAGCGCCGCATCGCCGCGACGGCGAACATCGGCGACGATCCGCGCGACTTTGGCATCGACCCGCGCGCCAGCCGCATCGCGGCTGGTCAGCAGCGCCGCAAAAGACGCGGCGAAGCCCGGCTTGCGCGAATCCAGCCTACGCGGCACGGGCCGCTCGGGCGGCGGCGGCGATCCGTTCGATCCAGGGCGAGACCTGTTCGTGGCGAACCTTCAACGCCGCGCGGTTGACGATCAAACGTGAGGTCACCTCGGCGATGCGTTCGATCTCGACCAGACCGTTGGCCCGGAGCGTGGCGCCGGTCGACACGAGGTCGACGATGCGCCGGCACAGGCCGAGCGCGGGCGCCAGCTCGACCGCGCCGTTCAGCTTGACGCATTCCGCCTGCACGCCGCGCGCGGCGAAGTAGCGGCGCGTCAGCTTCGGATACTTGGTGGCGATACGGACATGGCTCCAACGCACGGGATCGTCATGCGCAATTAGGTCCGCCGGCTCCGCCACGCTGATGCGGCAGCGGCCGATGCCGAGATCGAGCGGCGCGTAGAGTTCTGTGAAGTTGAATTCCATCAGCACGTCATTGCCGGCGATGCCGAGCTGAGCCGCGCCAAAGGCGACGAAGGTCGCGACGTCGAAGCTGCGCGTGCGGATGATGTCGAGCCCGGCGTGATTGGTGGCGAAGCGGAGCTGGCGCGTCGCCGGCGCGTCGAACTCGGGCTCGGGCACGATGCCGGCGCGCGCGAGCAACGGCACGACCTCGGCGAGGATGCGGCCCTGCGGCAAAGCCAGCACCAGCTTTTCGTTGGCTGCCACGGACATGGCTCCTGCGGCTGGAGCCGCCGCGCCGATGGGCGGCGGCGAAGGGTATGTCAAGCGGTCTCGCCGATGGCGTGTCGCGGGCGCCACGGGGTCGGCCACGGCTCGCCAAGGTCTTCGATTCGGCACTTGATATCCGGGCCCTCGAGCCGCAGTGCGCAGCCACCGGCGAAGACCAGCGTAATCGCGCTCGCCTCGATCGATACCGTGAGCAGCTCCAGAATTCGATTGCGATCGCGCGGATCGAAGCCCCGGCGCCGCACTTGCGTGACGTTTTCGAAGCAGATACCGCAGTTTACGCGCTCGTAAGCCTGACAGTCGGCAAAGGCGGCGTCGGGGAGATCATCCGCAGGCGGGGGCGCAACCGGGTGAACCGGCGCGTCGGCCGCTTCCGAACAGTTCTCCCATTTGAAGCGACTGCCCACCAGCACGAAGCGCCGCTCCGCCGAAATGTATGCGACCTCGCGCACCGGGATCAGGGCATCCTGAAGGATGGCTGAGAGTACCTGGAAGTCCTCCGCATCCGTCGCGCGCAGCTTGATTCCGCCCCTCATCATGGGTTCGCCTCCCGCACGCGCTCGATATCGGCGCCGCACGCCGCCAGTTTCTGCTCGACGCGTTCGTAGCCGCGATCGAGATGGTAGACGCGGCCGATCACCGTCTCTCCTGCCGCAGCCAGCCCGGCGAGAACCAGGCTGACCGAGGCTCGCAGATCGGTCGCCATCACCGGCGCTCCGGTGAGCTTGCCGACGCCACGCACCATCGCCGAGGTGCCGTGCAGGTTGATATTGGCCCCCATGCGCCGCAGCTCGGGCACATGCATGAAGCGATTCTCGAAAATCGTCTCGGTGATCATCGAAGCGCCTTCGGCCGTGGTCATCAGCGCCATCATCTGTGCCTGCAGATCGGTCGGAAATCCCGGATACGGCTCGGTCATGACGTCGGTTCCGGCGAGCGCGGTGTTGGAACGTTGCACGCGGACGCCATGCTCGGTCTGCGTCACTGTCGTGCCAGCGCTGCGCAACACCTCGACCGCCGCGGTCATCAAATCGAGCCGGGCCCCGGTCAGCTCGATGTCGCCGCCGGTGATCGCCGCGGCCATTGCGTAGGTCCCGCTTTCGATGCGGTCGGGAATGATTTCATGGCGCGCGCCGTGCAGCCGGGATACGCCGCGGACATGCAGCGTGTCGGTGCCGATGCCACTGATATCGGCCCCCATTGCCTGCAGGCAGCGGGCAAGGTC
>JACQDQ010000373.1 GCA_016201015.1 Pseudomonadota bacterium
GGACAACAAGTGCATCGCCGCCAACACGGTCGAGCACGCGATCCAGCTCCTCACGGCCGAGGAAGTCTGGATCGTGCCGTTCTTCTCGGCCCGTACAGCGCAGGCGAAGCAGAAGGGCGCGCCGGTCGAGTTCGTCATTCCGAAGGAGGGCGGCCTGAGTTGGATTTGGAACACCGCGCTGATCGCCAATCGCGGCAAGGCGAGCGAGGAACTCGCCGCGAAGCTCGTCAATACGACGCTTGATCCCGATCGCCAGATCGAGTTTTCGCGCCTCACCGGCTATCCGCCGACCAATCTGCAGGCGATGAAGAATTTGCCCGCGGACCTCAAATACCTGGAGATGACCGAGGGCGATCTCGAGGCTTACGGCAAGATTCAACGGAAGTTCGACTACATGACGATGTTCGCCTACAAGGACCAGGTGACCGAGCGCTTCAACAAGGAGGTGCTGGCCGGCTGATCGAGCGACGGTCGTGGTTGCCGCGATCCTCAAGCTGACGGACGTCGTCAAGCGCTACGGCACGACGCTTGGCGTGGGGCCGGTTTCGTTCGCGGTGGAGGAGGGGGAGTTCGTCACCCTCCTCGGCCCGAGCGGCTGCGGCAAGACGACGACGCTGCACCTTATCGCCGGCCTGTTGCAATCGAACGAGGGAAATGTCGAGATCGGCGGGCGCGACGTAACCGGCGTCGAGCCGCAACACCGCGATATCGGCCTCGTTTTTCAGAACTACGCCCTGTTCCCGCACAAGACCGTGTTCGACAATGTCGGCTTCGGCCTGCGCATGCGCAAGGTGCCGCGCGGCGAGATCGAGGCGCGCGTCACGCGCATGCTCGATGTGGTGGGGCTGCCCGGCGTCGAGCGGCGCCTGCCACGCGAGCTTTCCGGCGGGCAGCAACAGCGCGTCGCCGTGGCGCGCGCCCTCGTCGTCGAGCCGAAGATTTTGCTGCTCGACGAGCCGCTGTCGAACCTCGACGCGGTGCTGCGCAAACGCATGCGCCTCGAACCGCGCGACATCCAGAAGCGTCTCGGCATCACCGCCATAAACGTCACGCACGACCAGGAAGAGGCGTTCGAGATGTCGGACCGCGTCGTGTTGATGAATCAGGGCCGCATCGAGCAGATCGGCACGCCGGAGCAGCTTTACGACGCGCCGGCCAGCCGCTTCGCCGCCGAGTTCATCGGTGAGGCGGTGTTCATCGATGGGCGCGTCGTCGCGCTCAACGGCACTGGGGCCGAGGTCGAAGCGTCGCGCGGCTTTCGCTTCAAGGGCGTGCCGCGCGCCGACGGCGTGAAGATGGGCGACGAGGTCTATCTGCTGGTGCGGCCGGAGCGGGTCGAAGTGAGCCTGTCGCCGCACGACCGACCGGATTCCGTGCGCGCAACCGTGATCGACCGCGTCTTCTCGGGTGAGCAGGTGTCGTTCATCGTCGCCGTCGAATCCGGGCTCAAATTCCGCGCCAAGAAGCCGAGCCTCAACGCCTATCGCGACGTCGCTCCCGGCGCCACCGTGTGGGTGGCGCCGGTCGACTGCCGCATGGTTCCGCGGGGACCGTGAGCCGATGACCGGGGACCGCCGCTTCGGACGCCTGCTGCTGTCGCCGATCACGCTGCTCTACACGCTGCTCCTGCTGGCGCCGATCAGCTTTTTTCTGCTGCTCAGCTTCTACGAATACACTGCGTTCGAGATGTATCGGCCGAATTTGACCACGGCGAACTACGATCGGCTGCTGTTCGATCCGTACTACCGCAACATCGTCTATCGCACGCTGCGCATCGCCGCGACGACGACCGCATTCAGCCTGCTCGCCGGCTACCCGCTGGCGTATTTTCTCGCGCGCCACGCCGGAGCCTGGCGCGGCGTGCTTCTTTTCCTGGTGATCGCGCCGCTGATGAGCGGCGTGATCGTCCGCACCTATGGCTGGATCGTGCTGCTCGGCAGCGAGGGCATGGTCAACAACCTGCTGCTGTTCTTGCGCGTCGTCGACAAGCCGGTGCAGATGCTCAACACCGAATTCGCGGTGATTCTCGCGCTCGTGCACATTCTTATGCCCTATATGGTGTTTCCGCTGTTCTCGTCGCTCGCCGGCCAGGACCCCAATCTCGTACGTGCCGCCGGCACGCTCGGCGCCGGCCGCGTGCGCAGCTTCCTCGAGGTGACGTTGCCGCTGTCGCGGCCGGGCATCGTCATGGGCTCCGTGCTGGTCTTCACGCTGTCGGCCGGCGCGGTGGTGACGCCGCAGCTGCTCGGCGGCAAGGACATGCAGATGCTGGGGCAGACCATCTACGAGTTGATCCTGACCGTCCTCAACTGGCCGCTCGCCTCGGCCGTCGCCTCGATCCTCGTGGTCTGCCAGTTCTCGGTCATCTTCCTCTATTTCCGCGGGGCACGTCGTGGCGCGACAGCTTGAGATGGCCGCCAGTACCGGGTTCGGGCGCGTGCCGCGAGCGGCGCGCGGAGCGGCCCTGCATCGCCGCATCGGCACCATCGCCGGTGCGATGGCGGTCGGCCTCACCTATATTTTCCTGCTGGCGCCGATCATTGTCGTCATCTTCACCTCGTTCAACCCGACCACCGCAAGCGCCTTTCCGCCGCGCGGCTTCTCGCTGCGCTGGTATCGCGAATTCGCGGCAAGCGGCAGCTTTACCTCGGCTTTCCAATTCAGCCTGTGGCTCGGCGCGCTTGCCGCGGTCTTTGCCACGACCATCGGCTTCCTCACGGCCTACGCCGCGCGCCGTTTCGTCGTCCGTCGGCGCGAGTTGGTGCAATCGCTCGCCATGCTGCCGGTGATGATTCCGCATATTCTGATCGGCATTTCGCTGCTCGTCATGCTGACCGTCGTGGAGCTGCCGGAGCTGCTCACGCTGCTGCTCGGCCACGTCATCGTCTGCGTGCCGTTCACGGTGGCCGGCATTCTCGCCAGCCTGGAGGCGGTCGACCCGGGCGTGGAACTCGCCGCCCGCACGCTCGGCGCCTCGCGCCTGCGCGTGATGTGGGAGATCGTCATTCCGCTGATCGCGCCGGGCCTGCTGTCGTCGCTGATCTTCGCGTTCATCATTTCCTTCGGCGACGTCTATATCGCCCTGTTCCTGTCGGGTCCGGGGATGACGACGCTGCCGATCGAGATTTTCACTTACTTGCAGTGGGAGAGCACGCCGGTGGTGGCCGCCATCACCAGCGTGCAGGTGTTGATGATCATCGCGCTGGGGCTGGTGATCGAGCGTCTGGTAGGCCTGCGGAAAATCATACGCATCTGACAACGGGTCGAGGGGAGCGAGGAAACGGTCATGGACGAACTAGGTGTCGGCACGGCGCGCGCGGAGCCTGGCGCCCGCGGCAAGGGCAAGCTCAAGATCGGCGTGCTGCCCGATGGCGCGCCGCTGGAAATTCCGGTGATCATCGTGCGCGGCGCGAAGCCGGGTCCGACTCTGTGGCTGCAGGGTTGCATTCACGGCAACGAGCAGTGCGGCACTTTCCTCATCCACCGGTTCCTGCAAAGCCTCGATCCGGCGCAGCTGGCCGGCGCGGTCGTCGCGCTCCCCGTGCTCAACCTCACGGCGTTCCAATTCAATCGCCGCACCAGCCCGTTCGAAATCTATCAGGGCGGAGACTTGAACCGCGTCTTCCCGGGCAATCCAGGCGGCACCTTCACCGAGCAGATGGCGCACGCCATCTTCACCGAGCTCTCGCGCGTCGCCACCCACATGGTCGATTTCCATACGGCCCATTTGAAGGAGACGCGCTGGGCTCTGTTCACCAACCTCGAAGGGGAGGTCGGCAAGAAGGCGGAGACCATGGCGCGCGCCTGGGGCTATGTCGCCACCTTCCCGGCCCCGCGGACCAAGCTGACGACGGCGGCCTATATGCAGGCGGCGATCCAGAAGGGCATTCCCGGCCTCATCGTCGAGTGCGGCGGCAAAGGCCCGGCCTTCGATGACGAGGCGGTGGCCGACGGGGCGGAACGCCTGCGCAACGTCGCGCGGTCCATCGGCCTCATCGACGGGCCGGTCACGCGCCACAACGGCGTTCACTTCGTCTCGGATTTCGCCTGGGTGCGCAGCCGCCGCGGCGGCCTGTTCCGCAACAGCGTGATGCCGGGCGACCGCATCGCCAAGGGCGACGAGATCGGGCGGATCTACGACATCTTCGGCGCATTGCGCGAGAAAGTGCGCGCCCCGCATGGCGGCATCGTGCTCACCATCAGTCCCGGCCCGACCTTGGTGAGCGGCGATACGCTCATCCATATCGGTCTCGAGCCACGTCCGGCCTGACTGTCGAATTCCAGCATCCAAGGAACACCACATATGGCTGCGAAAAAGCCCGCGAAGTCGAAAGCAAAGAAATCGGCCAAGCCGAAGACCAACCGGCCGCTCGTCGTCGGCACGGCTACGGCCAAGCCAGGCACCAAGGCCACCGGCTGGCTGCAGCTCGCCGAGCTGCCCGACGGCCAGCCGCTGCAAATACCCGTCATTGCCGTTCGCGGCGCCAAGCCCGGCCCGACGCTGTGGGTCGAAGCGTGCATCCACGGCGACGAATATGCCGGCACCTTCATCATTCACGAGTTCATCCGGCGGCTGAACGCCAAGGCGATGAGCGGCAACGTCGTTGCCGTGCCGGCGCTCAACATCACGGCGTTCCAGGCGGGCAAGCGCACGAGCCCGTTCGAAATCCACGGCACCGGCGACCTCAACCGCAATTTTCCCGGCAGCGCCGACGGCACGGTGACCGAGCAGATGGGCCATGCCATTTTCAGCGCGATCACCAAGACGGCCGACTACCTCATCGACTTCCATACCGGCTATGTGCGCGAAACGCGCTGGCTGCTCTATGCCAATGTCGAGGGCGAGGTTGGCAAGAAGAGCGAGCGGTTGGCCCGCGCCTACGGCTTCGACGTGATCTTGCCGGCGCCGCCGACCACGCTGGGCGCCTCGGCCTTCATGAACGCGGCGAAGCGCGGCATCCCGGCGATCATCGTCGAATCCGGCGGCTTCGGGCCGGCCTTCGATGACCGGATCGTCGCCGACAGCGCCGATCGCCTTGTCAATGTCGCGCGGATGCTGGGGATCGTGCCCGGCAAGCCGGCGGAGCGCGGCAAGCTCACCTATGTCGCCGATTTCGCCTGGGTCAACTCGCGCCAGGGCGGCCTGTTCCGCCCAACGGTGCTGGGTGGCCAGCGCATCACCAAGGGCGACGTGGTCGGTCGCTTCTACGATCTCTACGGCGAGCTCGTCGAGGAGGCACGCGCGCCGGCGAGCGGCATCGTGCTCACGCTGCATCCGGGCCCGATGATGACGACAGGAGATACGCTGATCCAGATCGGCGTCAATCCGCGCGAGGTATGATGCCGGCCGCCAAGGCCATCGTCGGCGGCCAGATCATCGACGGGACCGGCGCCGAGCCGATCCGCAACGGCCTCGTCCTCATCGACGGCGAGCGCATCGCCTATGTCGGCCGCGAGGATGCGCGGCGTATCCCGCCGGGCGCGGTGCGAATCGACGCCGCCGGCGCCTCGGTGCTGCCTGGCCTCATGGATGCGCATGTCCATATCTCGCTCAATGCGCCGTCGGACCTCGTCGCCGACCTCACCGGCCGCTCGATCGGCCGCATCGCCTTCGACGTGGCGGCGAACCTGCGCGACACGGTTGCCGCCGGCGTCACCACCATCCGCACGGTGAGCGACGTCGCGCATCTCGACATCGCGGCACGCGACGCCATCCGCCGCGGCGTGGCGGTCGGGCCGCGCATCGTGCCTTGCGGCAAGGGGCTGACCACCACCGGCGGGCACGGCCAGCTTCTGCCGTGCTGGCTGTGCATGTCGCATGGCGAGATCAGCGACGTGGTGGACGGCGTCGATGCCGTGCGCAAGGCGGTACGCCGCCAGATTCAGGCGGGCGCGCATTGGATCAAGGTATTCCAGACCGGTGGGGTGATCGATCCGGAGGGCCGCATCGATGCCGAGGAGTTCACGCCGAGCGAGTTCGACGCGGCCGTGGAAACGGCGCACATCGCCGGTCTGCCGGTCGCGGTGCACGCACATAACCGGCCCGGCATCCTGCGCAGCATCCGTGCCGGCTGCCGCTCGATCGAGCACGGGATGCATTTCGACGAGGAATGTGCCGCGGAGGCGGCGCAGCGCGGCGCCTACTACGTGCCGACGCTCACCGTCATGGACCGCATCATTCGGCACGGCGCGCAGGCCGGGTTGCCGGCGTACATGATCGACAATGTGCGCCAGCGGACGAGCAAGCATCACGAATACGTCAAGGCGGCGTTCGACGCCGGCGTCGGCATCGCCTGCGGCACCGATGCCGGCTCATTGCTGACGCCGCACGGCTCCGCCGGCCGCGAGGTCGTGCATTTCGTAGATTGCGGCCTAACTCCCGTGCAGGCGATCGCCACGGCGACACGGACGACGGCCCGCATGCTCAAGATCGACGAGGAAACGGGCTCGCTCGAGGCCGGCAAGCGCGCCGACATCATCGTCGTCGACGGCGACGCTGTCGCCAACCCGCGCGCGCTTGAAGTGGCGTCGAATATGCGCCAGGTGCTGGTCAACGGGCGCGTCGTCGCCGAGCGCGGCCGCATCGTCAACGGTATATGAGTAGAGAGTTGCGACGAGAGGGGGAAGGTCGGCGATGACGCTCAAGGTTGGGACGGTCGCGGTCGAGGCGGGGGAGCGCAGGAGCGGCGAGCTCGTGCTCGGCCACTATCCGGATGGCCCGGTCACCTCGCCGGTGACGGTGGCGCGCGGCGCCAGGCCCGGCAAGACATTGTGGGTGCAGGCCTGCATTCACGGCCCGGAGATCGGTGGCACGATCGGCCTCATCCGTTTCCTCGAGCGCCTCGATCTGGCGCAGGTGAGCGGCGCGGTCGTCGCCGTGATGCTGGCCAATCCGATGGCGTTCCGCGGCTATGCGCGCAATACGCCAATCGACGGCGTCAACCTCAACCGCGCCTTTCCCGGCGATGCCAAGGGCTACCACTCGCAGCAGACCGCGGGCATCCTGCTCAAGACGGCGCTGGCGGTTGCCGACGCCGTCGTCGATCTGCACTCCGGCGGCGACAGTCACGAGGTGCCGTTTTACGCCCTCTACCGCGCCGACGGCTCGCCGGCATCCGAGGAAGCGGCGCGGCTCGCCCGTGCCGCCGGCACGCCGGACATCTGGGCTTCATCCGACAAGTGGCTCGACGGCGCGATGCTGACTCACGCCACGAAGCGCGGCAAGCCGGCGGTGATCATCGAATGCGGTGGTGGCGGGCCGTTGCTCGAATCGCAAATCGAGAACTTTGTGACGGCGCTCACCGGCATGGCGCAGGCACTCGGCATCGTGCCGGGCGAGGCGCCGCGGCAACCGCGCTACCGCGTCATGGGCGAGGCGCTGCTTGTGTTCAGCCGTCGTGGCGGGTTCTTCGTGCCGTCGGTCAAGATCGGCGAGGTCGTGGCCAAGGGCGCAAGGCTCGGCGTGGTTATGGATTTCAGCGGCAAGACGGTCGAAGAACCGCGCTCGCCCAACGGCCCCGCCTATATCGCCGCGCTGCCGCAGCGCTATTTTCCGGTCTATTCGGGGACGATGATCGCCGAGACGATTCAGGTCGTGGGGGAGGGCTGAGCCATGGCGGCAATCAAGGTCGGCACGGCGGTGGCCAAGCCGGGCAAACGCACGACCGGGGAGCTCGTCGTCGGCTATTACCCCGATCGCGCGATCACCGCGCCGGTCACCATCGCCTGCGGCGCCAAGCCGGGGAAGACGCTGTGGGTGCAAGGTTGCATCCACGGCCCCGAAGTCGGCGGCGTGGTCGGCATCCTGCGCTTTCTGGAAAAGCTCGACCTGCGCAAGGTGAGCGGCACCATCGTCGCCGTGATGCTGGCCAACCCGACGGCATTCCGCGGCTACTCGCGCAACACGCCGATCGATACCACCAACTTGAACCGCGTGTTCCCCGGCAGCGCCGACGGGCCGCATTCGGCGCAGACGGCGCACGCGTTGATGGAGGCGGCTTCCGCCACCGCCGACGTGCTGCTCGATCTCCATTCCGGCGGCGACCGCTCGCTGGTGCCGTTCTACGCGCTTTACTGGGACGACGGCTCGCCGGCGTCACTGGAAGCAGGGCGGCTGGCCCGCGCCGCCGGCACTCGCGACATCTGGGCGGCGCGCGACGAATGGCTCGGCGGCGCCATGTTCACCATCCTGACGCAGCGCGGCAAGCCGGCGCTGATCGTCGAGTGCGGCGGCGGCGCACAGGTGCCGGACGAGCATATCGCCAGCTACGTCACAGCGATTCGCGGCGTCGCCCAGGCGATCGGCATTCTGCCGGGCAAGCCGGCGCGGCAGAAATCCTATCGCATGATGCGCGAAGGCTTGCTCGTCTACAGCACAAGCGGCGGCTTGTTCCGGCCGCTGGTCAAGCCCGGTGCGGTCGTGCGCAAGGGCCAGGTGCTCGGCGAGATCATCGATCTGCACGGTGCCGTGGTCGAGCGGCCGCGGGCGCCGAGCAAGGGCCTCATCGCCTCGATCCGCCGGCGCTACATGCCGGTCTATTCCGGTGACCAGATCGCCGAGTGCAACACGCTGGTCGGCAACTGATCCGCAATATCGCGCCCGCTTAGGCCCGCGCCGCTACGGCGGTTCGTCGCGACCGGCATTCGATCATCTCGGTGATCCGCGCGGCGAGCGCATCGCTCACCGTGGTCATCGGCAGCCGGACCTCCGGGGACGGGAGCAAGCCTTCGCGCCACAGCCAATATTTGATCGGCGCCGGACTAGGTTCGGCGAACAGCAAGCCGACGACGTCGACCAACTCTGACCACAGTCGCAGGGCACGCGGCCGGTCGCCGGCAAGCAGCGCGCCATGCGTCTCGGCAAAGGCGGCCGGATCGACATGCGCGGAAGCGAGGATGCCGCCATCGGCGCCGTGCGCGACGGCGGAGAGGAACAAGGCGTCCTCGCCTGTCATCACCGCGAATCCCGGCGGCCGGCCGCGCAGCAGATCGAAGGTCTGCGCCTGGTTGGCGCAGCAATCCTTGACACCGACGACGGCGTCCAGTTCGGCGAGGCGGAATAACGTCTCGTTCGCCATATTGACCCCCGTCCGGTAGGGGATGTTGTAGAGGATGATCGGCTTGTCGCTGTGCTCGGCGAGCGCAGTGAAATGCTGGCGGAGCCCTTCCTGCGACGGGCGCGTGTAGTAGGGGCAGGTGATGAGATAGCCGCTGACCGGCCATTCTCGCGTGTGCGCGAGCGTCTTCATCAGCTTGCGGGTATCGCTGCCCGACAGGCCGAGATAGAGGGGCAGCCGCCCGACGGCGGTCGCCGCCGTGAGGGCGACCAGCCGCTCCGTCTCCTCCGGGTCCAGGGTCAGCGATTCGCCGGTGGTCGCGGCGAGGATCAATCCGTCGATCGGCGACTTCACGTAGTGACGCACCAAGGCGGTGAGCGCCGCCTCATCCAGTTCCCCATCCTTGAACGGCGTGATGAGCGGTAGCCAAATTCCGTCGAGGCGCGTGCGGCCGTGAGCGACGTTGCCAGTCATGATGCCCATCTCCTTTGTTTGCGGCGCCGCCGGTGGAAAAGGGCATGAAAAAACCCCGTCCGTTTCCGGCGGGGCCTCGTTGATCCTGCGCGCGACGTCCGAATCAGCGCATGCAAAGACCCTTGAGCCCCGTCTCGATCCGGGACTTTCGGCACTTCGCGAGATGCGTGATGCGAACGGCTTCCATATGGTCACGCTAGGCGTTGCTTCGCCTTATGTCAATCGCGGGCGGGCGATCGCGGAAATCCGGTTAAGCGTGGACCCGGAATCCCGGCGTGGTTATACTTCTCCGTGATGCGGCGGCCGATCGATCTTCTTGTCAGCATGGTGGCGAACGCAATTAAGTCGCGGGCTCGGATTGAGGCAGAGACGATCCGTCTTCGCCATGCGGCCAAGCGACCCGTCTTGAGCAGCGTCCACCGACGGATCATCGCTTGGTGCCATGGGCGCTTCCCAGCACCAATTCGTATCGTCGCCGTCGTCCGGGCGGAGAGGTCCGTTCGACTGCATCGCCCGGCTATCCGCAGCTCTTCCCTGGCCGCGGACGCGTCCGCGCATCGGCCGGACTTGCATGAGGTTCGCGCCGTATCCACACGAATCCTCGGCGGCTTCCATAATCATTGCACCAGCGTATGAGGTTTCGGCCGGGACAGCAGCAGGAGGCCGTACGATCCAAGTGCAGGTCGATGACGTTCTGGCTAGCATCGCCGATGGATTCGTTGCGGTCGACAACGAGTGGCGCATCACGTTTGTCAATGCGGCAGCAGAGCGCATGTGGAATCGGAATGCGGGCGAACTTGCCGGTAAGGCAATTTTCTCTTCGCTGAATTGCGATCCCAACGATCCGTTTCAAGCCGGCTGCGTGGCCTCGAAGAAAGACGGCGAGCCCGTCGCGTTCACGGCCTATTCCGAGATTTCCACCGGATGGCTGGAGGCGCGTGGCTATCCGCATCCCGGCGGCTACACGATCTTCTTTCGCGACGTCTCGGCCGAGCGGAACAGCCACCGTGCGACCCTCGACAAATTGCGCAAGCTGGAGGCGGCGCGTTCGATCAACCAACGCATCTTCGAAACTTCACTGGATTTGATTTTGGTCGTAAGCCGCCGGGGCGATTTCATCCGGGTCAGCCCAAGCTCCATGGCGATTCTGGGCTATCATCCCGATGAGCTCGTCGGTCGCAGCGCCGCGGAAATCCTCTATCCCGAAGATCTCGAGAGCACGCGGGCGGAGATGCGCTTGGCGCGCCGCGGCGGGCTCATGCGCAACTTCGAGTGCCGATACATTCGCAAGGACGGCCGCGTCGTGTCGCTGGCGTGGACGGGCGTGTGGTCGGAACCCGAGCAACAGCATTTCTTCATCGGCCGCGACATGACCGAGCGCATTGTGGCGGAGGAGCGGTTGCGCCGCTCGCAAAGGCTCGAGGCGGTTGGCCAGCTCACCGGCGGCATTGCACACGACTTCAACAACCTGCTGACCGTGGTGATCGGCAATCTCGACCTGCTGCGGGATCGGCTGCATGCCGATCCCCAAGCCGCGGACTTCGCGGAGAATGCGCTCAAGGCCTCGCTGCGCGGCGCCGAATTGACGCGACAGCTCCTCGCCTTCTCGCGCCGCCAGGCGCTCGATGCCAAGGTGATCGCCATCAACGAGCTTGTAGCGGCAATCATGGGCCTGTTGCGCCGGACCCTTGGCGAACAGATTGAGATCGCGACCGTGCTGGCGCCTGATCTGTGGCCGGCCTTCGTTGATCCGGCGCAACTCGAGTCGGCGCTCGTCAACCTCGCCATCAACGCCCGCGACGCCATGTCCGGTGGCGGCCGGCTCACCATCGAGACCGCGAACAAACAGCTCGACGAGCGCTATGCCGGAGAGAACGTGGACGTCGTACCCGGGGACTACGTCATGCTCGCGGTTTCGGACACCGGCACGGGGATGGCGCCGAATGTCTTGGCACGCGCCTTTGAGCCGTTCTTTACCACCAAGCCGCCGGGCGAGGGCACCGGCTTGGGACTCAGCATGGTCTATGGCTTTGCCCGCCAGTCCCAAGGGCACATCAAGATCTACAGCGAGTTGGAGCACGGCACGACGGTGCGGCTCTACTTGCCGCGCGCTACGGATGGCGCGGCGCATGCTGCCGAGGCCAAGCCGACTTCGCTCCCGGTGGCCAAGAGCGGCGAGCGAATCCTGGTGGTCGAGGATAACCCGGATGTCCGCATGGTCGTTGCCACGCAGCTTGGCGAGCTCGGCTACCGCGTGATAGAGGCCACAAACGCCGAAGCGGCGCTCAATATCCTCGAGCGGGGCGAGGGCGTCGATCTCCTTTTCTCCGACGTGGTGATGCCGGGCAGCATGGGCGGCGGCGACCTTGCCCGCGCGGCGCGGGCACTGCGTCCGGGGCTCAAAGTGCTGCTGACCTCCGGCTTCGCCAAGGCATCGATGCAGAGCGGGCCGCGCGCCGAAGAATTCAAGAACCTGTTGAGCAAGCCTTACCGTAAGGCCGACCTCGCGGCGAAGCTGCGCGCAACCCTCGACGCCGAATCCTGATCCGTTACGACTCGCCACGATGCAGCGCCACGCCGATGACGACGAGCGCGACGCCGGCTAACTCCACCGCTGTCGGCATCTGCCGCAGCACCAATGCGCCAATCACCACTGCCGTCGCGGGCAGCAAGGCGAGCAGCAAAGCGAAGGTTGCGCGCGGCAGCCGTGCCATCGCCAACTGGTCGCAAACATAGGGGATCACCGATGAGCAGACGCCGACGCCGATTCCCGCCGCCAGCAGTCTTGGATCGAGGAAGGCGGTGCCGGCGCCGGCGACGCCCAGCGGCGTAATCGCCGCAAGCGCGACCAGCATGGCCGCGCCGAGCCGGTCCACGCCATCGACGGCCCCATCCTGAGCAATGCGGTGGCCGAGGACGATGTAGAGGACAAATAACACGCAGTTGGCGAATGCGAACACGAACCCCAGCGGCTCGCCGGCGAAGCGGAGGTCGGTGAGGGCGGATACGCCGGCCAAGGCGACGACCAGAGCCGCGAGGTTCCGGCGCGTTCGGGTGCCGGCGGCGGTCAGCGCGACGGGCCCGAAGAACTCGATGGCCCCGACGGTGCCCAGAGGCAGCCGATCGATGGCCAGGTAGAAGCAGGCGTTCATGACCGCGAGAACTACGCCCAGCGCGATCAGCGTCTGCCGCTGGGCCGGTCGCAACCGCATGATGAATTGCCACGGCCGCCGCCAGAGCGCGAAGACGATCGCTGCGCTGGCGATCCGCAGCCAGGCGACGCCAAGAACGTCGACATAGGAAAACAGCAACACGGCAAAAGCCGGTCCGAGATAGTGGAACACGGCGCTCACGAGAAAGAACGCATGCGGCGGCGTCGCCGCGATGGCGCGGTTTATTGTTGTTGGCCGTGCAGTCACCGCATGACCGCCATCTGAGTCGCGAACCATGATATATGATTGCAGGCGAATCTGCGTCGATCCATGGGTTAGATAAGGTACAGGTGACAAAATGCTTAAGAAAATTTCGAATGCGCGTGCCCACTCCTCAAAATCGAAGGCAGGGCCGTTGGACGCAGTGAATCACCGGCTGCTGCAGCAGCTTTGCGCCGATCCGCGGATGTCGATGTCGGAGCTGGCGCGGCGCGTCAGAATGTCTTCGCCGGCGGTAACCGAGCGCGTTCAGCGCCTCAAGGACGATGGCGTCGTCGCCGGCTTCCGCTTGGATGTCGATCCTCGCGCGCTTGGGCTGCCGGTCGCGGTCTATGTGCGCATCCGGCCGATGCCGGGACAGCACGCCAAGCTCGCCGAGCTGGCGCAGCGCACGCCGGCGGTTGTCGAATGCCACCGCATCACCGGCGAAGACTGCTTCCTGCTCAAGCTGCACGTGGCCGACATGGAAGCGCTCGAGAAGCAGCTCGACCGATTCCTCATCCACGGCCAGACGACCACGTCGATCGTCCAGTCGTCGCCGGTCCCGTTGCGGTCGCTGCCGCTGCCGACGGTGACAAGTTAGGGGTGGAGCCTTACCCCACCTCGCGGATGACGAGGCTGCCGAACGGATGCACCGTCGCCTCCTGGCTTGGCAGGATCAGGGTCGTTGCGTCGAGCTGCTGCACGATGGCGGGTCCGCGCAGCATTACCTCGGCTCCGAGCTTGGTTCGATCGTAGACCGGGCATTGCGCGGCGCCGTCGGCGGATTCGATCGTCTGCCGGCCGATCAGCGCCGCCTCGACCGGAATACCGGCGGGCAGGCGCGGCAGCGACGGATTGGGCAGCCGGCCGATCGCGGTCACGCGCAACGTGACGATTTCCGCCGGTGTGTCCTCCTGCGCGAAGGTATAGAGACGCTCGTGCAGGCGGTGGAAATTGGCCAGGCATTGCGCAAGGGAGGCCTCGTTCGTCTCGCGGCCCGGCCACGGAACCGTCAGTTCGAAGCCCTGTTGGATGTAACGCAGACTCGCCTGGCGCGCGATGTGGCGGCCAGCTTGCGGCGTTCCCTCGCGGTCGAGCCACGCCTCCGCCTCGCGCTCCATCTCAGCGAACACGCGTTCGATCGTCGCCAGGTCATGATGCGGCGGGCGTTGCAGGCAGGTACGGAAATAGTCCGACTTCAAATCGGAGACGAGCAGGCCAAGCGCCGATAGGACTCCTGGCGCCGGCGGGACGACGATGGTCTTGATGCCGAGCAGGCGCGCCAGCGCCCCGCCATGCATCGGCCCGGCGCCGCCGAAGGGAACCAGCGCGAAGTCGCGCGGATCGTGGCCGCGCTCGACCGAGACGACGCGAATCGCGCCGACCATGTTGTTGTCGATGACGTTGAGGATGCCGCGCGCCGCTTCCGGCACCGAGAGGCCGAGCGGCGTCGCCACCTTGTCGCGAATTGCGGCGGCGGCGGCGGCGCGATCGAGCTTGACGCGGCCGTCGAGCAGATGCGGCGGCAGATGTCCCAGCACGAGATGCGCGTCGGTGACCGTGGGCTCGGTGCCGCCGCGGCCATAGGCGGCGGGACCGGGTACCGCACCGGCGCTGCGCGGGCCGACCATCAGGCCGCCCGAAGGCGCGATGGCGGCGATCGAGCCGCCGCCGGCGCCGATCGTGTGGATGTCGATCATCGGCAACGGCATCGGCCAGCCGCCAACCTTGCCCTCGATGGTGACGGCCGGCTCGCTGCCGTTGACCAGGCAGATATCGGCGGAGGTGCCGCCGATGTCGATCGAGATGAGATTGGGGAAGCCGGTCGCCTGCGCCACGAACATGGCGCCGAGCACCCCGGCCGCCGGACCGGACAGGGCCGTCTGCACCGGCTCGCGGCGGATCGCCTCGGTGCCGGTGACGCCACCGCCGGATTTCATCAGCAGGAGCGGCGCCGCGATGCGCTTCTCGCTGAGCCGCTCCTCCAGCCGCGCGACATAGGAGGATACGGCCGGCATGACATAGGCGTTGAGGATCGTCACCATGCTGCGCTAGTACTCGCGCAGAATCGGCAGCACCTCGGACGAGAGCGATACCAGCGCCTCAGGATGCTCGGCGAGAATGAGATCGCGAGCGCGCCGCTCGTGCGCCGGATCGGCATAGGAATGGAGGAAGCACACGGCGACCGCGCGAACGTCCATCGCCTTGATCTTCTTGGCGGCGGCGCGGATCGCCGCCTCATCGAGCGGCGTGAGCTCGGCGCCGGAGGAATCGAGGCGCCCGGCGATCTCGAAGATGCGCTGCGGCGGCACCGGCCGCTTGGGCTTGACCCAAGTGAAGAGATTCGCGTTGCGCGGCACGTCGTGCCGGCCGATCTCCAGCACGTGCTTGAACCCGGCGGTGGTGAGCAACGCGGCGGGCGCGCCCTTGCCTTCGAGGATCAGGTTCGTCGCCACTGTCGTGCCATGAAATACCTGGCCGATATCGGCCGGCGCGAGCCCGGATTGGGTCAGCGCCTGCACAATTCCCTCGACGAAGGCGAGCGAAGGGTCGGCCGGCGTCGTCGGCACCTTGGCGTTGGCCAGTCGCGTGCGGTTGCGATCGAACAGCACGATGTCGGTAAAGGTGCCGCCGATATCGACGGCAACCGCCGCGCCGGCTGCGCCGTCGGCGGGCGCCCTGTGGGTCGTCATGATCGGAATTCCGTTCGGATAATGCGTGTTGAATGAACCGGGCGAAGGCGGCGCTATTGCTCCATGTGGTCGCGGTATTCGCGCTGGTGGAACAGCTTCGCGGGGGGCCGGTGCTCGCGCCGAAGCCGTGCGGTCGCCGCCAGATCGATCGCCAGCGTGTCGGGATCGAGCACGACGCCGTAATCCTCGCGCGCGGCATCGAGGCTCACATAGTCGCCGAGCACGTCTTCTTGCACGCGCTCCGGCTCGCGATCGAAGGGATGGCCCCAGCCGCCGCCGCCGCCGGTCTCGATCCGCACGACATCGCCCTTGCGCATGATGATGCCCTCGGCCAGCGAGCCCACCTCGCGCTCGCGCGGCGTGCCGGGATTGACGAAGCAACGGCCGGGCCGGCCGGATTTGCCGCCAGCCACGCCCCAGGGCGGGCAGACGACCCCGTCGAAGCGTGTTGCCAGCATGGCGTCGACGCCGAGCCACATCACCTCGCGGACGACGCCGCAGCCGCCGCGGAAGCGCCCGGGCCCGGCGGAATCCATGCGCATGGCGTAGCGCAGGAGGCGTGCGGGATAGGTGACGTCGACAAACTCCGCCGGATTGTTCTCCTGGGCGACGTGGTAGACGGCGTCGTGGCCGTCGGCGAAGGGCCGCGCGCCATGGCCGACGCCGACGCCGTCGGTGCAGAGGAAAGGCAGGCCGGTCACCGGGTCCTTGCCGCGAAAGAACAGCAGCGCGTAGGCGGTTGTCGCCGCCGGCGCCTTGCCGCCGCTGGCCACGTTCATCAGCCCGGCGCACATGCTCTGCACGCGGATCATGGTCAGGCCGCGCTGGTTGAGCGGTGCCGGAAAATTGGGCTGCAGCAGGCTGCCGGGGCGCAGCTTCACATCGTCGATCGCGTGCATCGCGCCTTCGTTGATCAACAGCGTCGGATCGGCGCCCATGGCATAGATGCCGAACACCATCCGCGGCACCGCCGGGTTCATCAGGAAGTTGACCGGGCCGGGCGCCTGGTCGTCGGTCTCGGTCGCGTCGATCGAGATGCGGTCCGCGGTCACATCGAGACGCATGCGAATGGTGAAGGGGCCATGCCCCTGGCCGTCGCCGTCGATCGAGTCGGCGAAGGCGTAGCTGCCGGGGCGGAAGGTCTGGCGCAATTGCTTGACCACACCGTCGCGGGTCTGCTGGTTGAGCTTGCGGAAGGCGTCAAGCACCAGGTCGCGGCCGAAACGCTCGAACATCTCGATGTAGCGCTTCTCGCCGAGCCGCACGGCGGCGGTGAGCGCGCGGCAATCGCCCTGCAGCTCGGTGGGAAAGCGGCTGTTGCGCACGAAGATGCGGAAGACCTCCTCGTTGAGCACGCCTTCGCGGTAGAGCCGCACCGGCGGAATGATGATGCCCTCCTGAAAAATGTCGGTGGCGGTCGGCGACATCGAGCCGGGCCAGGCGCCGCCGATATCGTTGAAATGCGCCCAGGACTGCGAGAACCCGACCAGCTCGCCGTCGAAGAAGACGGGGCCGGCGAAGACCTGGTCGGGCGAGTGCGACACGCCACCCTTCGACATGTAGCAGTCGTTGTACCAATAGAGATCGCCCGGCCGCATGGTCTGCGACGGATAATGCTCGAAGATCGGCTGGATGATATGGCCGAACAGCGGCAGCGTGGTGCCGGTGATGAGCTCGCCCTTGGGGTCGAAATAGCCGGCGAAGAAATCTTTCTTCTCGCGGATTACCGGCGACATGGCGGTGCGCTCGAGCAGCGCCTCCATCTCGAGCTGCGCCGCGCGCAGCGTGCCCTTGACGATCTCGAGCGTGACCGGATCGCAGGTTTTCGGCGTTGCGGCGTTGGATGGTTGCGTCATGATGGCCCTCAATTCGCCTTGTCGTAGGGGCGGGTTTGAAACCCGCCCCTACAATGTCTCTAAACGATCGCGGATCAATCCATCACCGCCTCGACGCGCCGCCGCGCCTCGTGCATCGCGGCGACGACGCGGTTCTGGCCGCGCGTGAGCTGCGTCTGCGCGAAACCGAGCGCGTCGCCCGCGTGTTGCGACAGCTCGGTGGCGACTGCGAGCGTCGGCAGCGGTGGCATCGGCAGCGCCGGGTCGTGCCGGAAGCGCGGCTGGCGGGTGAAATTGATCGGCACCAATACGCGCGCGAGCTCCGCGATCGCCGCGTTGGCCCTGGCCGGCGGCACCCGCTTAGCCGCAACCGCCTGATAGAACGCGTCGAGGCTGGCTGCCAGCTCCTCGACCGCGCGCCGAGCGGGCGTCAGATCGAAATAGTTGCCGGCCGCCTTCTGATAACGATCGATCGTCGTCAGGAACTCGCGCGCCGTCGCCCGCCAGTCGAGCGGCAGCACCTCGGCATTCGCCATCTTCACCGCGGCGGCCAGATACACCTTGATGTCGCGGACCATGATGTCCTTGTCGGCAATCTCCAGCGTGTCGTTCTCCGTATGCCAGGCGATGTTGCCGCCGCAGCCGCCGACGGTGTAGTAGCCCTTCTCCTCGCGCAACTCGTCGGTCATGGTCGAGCTCAGCATGAGTGCGCCGCTGAGGCCGATATTGTTGAACGAGTAGTCGCCGGCGCGGTGCGGCCGCTCGCCGTGCGAGTCGAGGCCGGTCACCTCGCGGATCGTCTCCTTGGCGAAGGCCTCGGTCTCCGACATCCAGGATATGTCCTTGAAGGTCGTCGCCCAGCGGCAGCCCGGCGAATCGCAGTTCATCTGCATCACGCAGTTCTCGTCGAGATCGATGGCGAAGGCGTCGGCAAACCACGCGCTGCCGGCATAGCGGCCGGTGGAATGGCCTGGCCACCAGGCGATGCGCACCGAGCGCTTGAGCTTGTCGCGATGCTGCCACAAGACGCGCGCCATCTCGAGCAACGTCGCGTCGCCGGTGGAATTGTCGCCGACGCCGACATCCCAGGAATCGTAGTGCCCGTGCAGCAGCACGAATTTCTCGGGAGTCTCGGCGCCCTTGACCTCGACCACCGGCAGCTTCTGGCGGAACCAGCCTTCCTCGAGCCGCGTCGAGATGCGCACCTTCTTGCCGGTGCCGGCCAGCTCGATGAGCTTCTTGCCGTCCGGGTTGTTGACCGCCGCCACGGCAATCTTCGGCTTGCGCGGCAAATCGTCGAGGTCGGGCGTGCCCCAGATCGAGGTGCAGATGCCCCAATGAATGTCGACGCCGGGATTGACGGCGATGACGCCGATCGCGCCCGCCTGCTCGAACTCGCTCACCTTCATCGGCATGGCGAAGCCTTCGGAGATGACGATCTTGCCCTTCATCTGGTCGGCGGAGACGGCGGCCTGATTCCTGTGGAACAGCGTGTTGACGCCCTTGGCGTAGGTTGCCGGCACATAGACCAGCTCGCCCTCGATGACCTCCGGCTTGCTCACCGAGTAGGCCGGCGGCTTGGCGCGATAGGTCGTGCCGTTGGCCTTGACCTCCGCCGTATGGGGGATCGACAGGTAAAGCTCGGGTTCGAGCACGTTGACCGGAACGCCGAACTTGCCGAGCCGCTCGACCAGCATGTCGCAGGAGCGGTTGACGTCGTTGGCCTGCCAGCGCGGAAATTTGGCGAAGGTCTCGACCAGCTCCCACGGCGCATCCGCGGAAACGTCATCGAGGATCTGTTTCACTTGCGACAACATCGTAATTCTCCCGTTGATCGGATAATTCAGCGCACGCCAGCTCACTTCCTCGATCGTCATGGCCGGGCCGCCACGCAGTGGCGAGTGCCGGCCATCCACGTCTCTTATCGAGGAATTCGTGGATCACCGGGACTCGCCGCTCCTTCGCCCCGCTCAGGAGCGGCGGCCCGGTGATGACGGGGAGGATGAGCGATCGAGTTTCAGTCTGCTGCGTTCCTTTCATCAAAACTCTGCTACTGGGTGTAAAGGTGGCAGGCGACCTGATGCCGCGGCGCGGTTTCAAGCAGCCGCGGCTCCTCGGCAACGCAGCGCGGCATGGCCCGCGGACAGCGGTCGCTGAAGCGGCAGCCGGTGGGCGCGCGGCGCGCGTCGGGCAGCATGCCGGCGATCGGCAACGGCTCGTGCGACTGCTCGACATGCGGCACCGGCACCGCCTTGACCAGCGCCTGGGTGTAGGGGTGCTGCGGCCGCCGCACAACGTCCTCGGTCGGCCCGTCCTCCACCACCTTGCCGAGATACATCACCAGGGTGCGCGAGCACACATAGCGCACCAGCGCGAGGTCGTGCGAGATGTAGACCGCCGTGAGGCCGAGCGTGTCGCGCACCTCGCGCATCACGTTGAGGATGCCGGCGCGCACGCTGACGTCGAGCATCGACACCGGCTCGTCGGCGACCAGGAAGGCCGGCTCGAGCACGAGCGCGCGGGCGAGCACCACGCGCTGCAGCTGCCCGCCCGAAAGCTGGTGCGGGTATTTGTCGAAATGCACGTCGACGTCGGAAAGGTGCACGCGGCGCATCGCCTCGACGATGCGCGCGCGGTGCTCGGCGCGCGGCACGCCGGCATTGACCAACGGCTCGGCGACGGCGCGGTAGATGGTGAAGCGCGGATTGAGCGCGTCGAACGGATTCTGGAAGACGAGCTGGGCGCGCTTGCGGAACTCGGCCAGAGCCGGGCCCTTGAGCGCCGCCACGTCGCGGCCGCGAAAGGCGACGCGGCCCGCGGTCGGCAACGCCAGCCGCAGCAGCAGCCGGCCCATCGTCGTCTTGCCGCAGCCGGACTCGCCGACCAGGCCGACGCCCTCGCCC
>JACQDQ010000374.1 GCA_016201015.1 Pseudomonadota bacterium
ATCAGGCCGAGCCAGAAGGTCGGGCTCGAATAGCCGATGAGGCCGATAAGACGGCTGACATGGTCGACCAGGCTGCCGCGGAAGACGGCGGCCAGCATGCCGACGGGCACGCCGATGAGTACGCCGATGCAGATCGAGACGGTGGCGAGCTCAACGGTCGCCGGGAACACCCGCTTGAGGTCGTCGGCGACGCGATTGCCGGTGAACAGCGCCTGGCCGAAATTGCCGGACAGCATGTCGCGGGCGAACAGTCCGAACTGGACGTAAAGCGGCCGGTCGAGACCGAGCTGGCGATAGACCATGTCGTAGGTCGATTGCTCGGCCTGCTCGCCGACGATGGAGATCACCGGATCGTAAGGCAGCATGCGCCCGATATAGAAGGTGAGGGCGAGCAACCCGAGCAGCGTGACGACGATCGACGAGCCGATACGCCACGCCGCCTTGGCCCAGGGCGGCGGCCGACGGCGGGTGCCGGCGGCGGCGGCCCGCTTGGCGTCGGCAACGGCCATCGGCCGGTTTACTTCTGTGCCGTGCTGTAGGACACGTGGAACGGGTTCATCATGAACCCTTTGACCTCTTTGCGGATCGCGGTCGAACGGACGGTCTGGAACATGTAGGCCATTGGTCCATTTTCCATCATGTATCTTTGTATTTCGCTATACATGGCGATGCGCTTTGCCGCGTCGCGCTCCATCTTGGCTGCCTCGGCCATCTCGTTGATCTTCTGGTCCTGCCAGCTCGACCGCCAGCTTGGATATTGCGCGAGCTTCGCTTCGGCCCGGTTGTCCGGATTGACCGCGTGACGCGAGATCATGCTGTCGGCGTCGGGATAGCCGGCGCCCCAACCAATCTGCAGCACCTCGAAATCGCGCGAGCGCGCCCGCGTGAACAGATTGGCGTCCGCCATCTGCTCCAATTCGAGCTTGATGCCGACTTTGGCGGCGTTGGCCTGCACATGCTGCGCGACCGCCGGATTGAAATTATTGGCGGACACGATCAATTTCTTGGTGAAACCCTGCGGATAGCCGGCCTCGGCCAACAACTGCTTTGCCTTGTCGAGGTCGAGTTTGAACGGCTGGCCCGCCTTCGTGTCGAGCGCGCCATAGGCGCCGGTCGGCACCAGACTGGCGCGGGGCGCGCCGAGATACTGGACGATCGTTTTGGTGATGCCGTCATAGTCGATGAGGTAGCGAAAGGCCAACCGCACTTTCGGGTTGGACAGAATGGGGTCAAGCGCGTTGAACGCAAGGTACGAATACCCGTGCATCACCGTCTGCTCGATGTGGACGTCCTTGTTGGTCGAGACGGCTTTGAGGTCGTCCGCGTTCAGCAGGCGGGCGACGTCGATGTCGCCTTTTTCGAGCTGCAGCCGCTGCGCGCCGGATTCCGGCACGTGGCGGATGATGACGCGCCGCAGATGCGGCTTCGTGCCGTAGTAGTTCTCGTTGCGCTCGAGGATGACCACGTCGTTGACGTTCCAGGTGCGCACGCGAAAGGGGCCGACGCACACGGGTCCGGTCTTGAAAAAGGCGTTGCCGTAGTCGCTCTTGCCGTCATTGGTCTTGGCGTTCTTCATGCCCTCCTCTTTGTCGAGGAGCTGCGTCACCTGGTTGGAGAAGGCGGCGGATAGGATGAGTTGCAACGGATAGGGCTTGTCCAGATTGACCACGAGCGTGCGATCGTCGGCGGCGACGATCTGCTGCTCGGCCTTGTCCTTGGAGAAGCCCCACTGCGTCAGATTTGCCGAGGCGCCGAAGCCGAGATAGAGCGCCCGGTGCATCGACCAGGCGAGATCATGCGCCGTTGCCGTCTTGCCCGATGGAAATTTGAGGTCGGGCCTGAGCGTGAAGGTGATCTTGAGTCCGTCCGGCGACACCGCCCATTTTTCGGCGAGCTTCGGCTCGATCTTGGATACGTCGTCGAGCTTGTACTCGACCAGCGGATCGCAGACGTTGCGGATGATGTCATTGCCGAAGATCTCGGCGATCTGCGCCGGATCGAAGGTGATGAGGGCGTCGAGGTTCCACGCCATCACCAAGGTGTCTTTCGGCGTCGCCGCATTCGCCGGGGCGGCGATCGCCAGCGCCAGCGCGCCGGCCAATGCGAAATGTCGCTTCAACATCTTGAATTCCCCTGTTCAGGTTGGCTGGCGCTGTAGCGCCTTATGTCCAATTGTCCGCTCGATTATCCGCGTCACGGATCGAGAACACAATGGGAGTCGCTAGGCGGTGCGGCGCCGGGATGCGACAACGTTTCACCGGACAGGGCGAGCCGAGACGGTGCCGTGGCGCGGTCGAATTGTTATGATGGCGGTCCGTCCCGCCATGCCAATTCAGTCATGAGGCCACTTCATGCCGGATGCCGTGCCGCCAATTGTCGCGCGAGACTACGACCCAGTCGGAGTGCCGCGGCCGCAGTGGCAGTCCATCGCCAGTCCAGCTTCCGCCGGCTGGTCTGCCGAGCGTTTGGCGCATGCCGAGGCACATGCCGGCACCGTCGGCTCGGCCGCGGTCATGATCGTCGAGGACGGCGCAGTCGTCCGCGCTTGGGGACCGCTCGATCACCGTTACAAGTGCCACTCGATCCGCAAGAGCCTGCTGTCGGCGCTCTACGGCATTTACGCGGCCGAAGGGAAGATCGACCTCCACAAGACGCTCGGCGAGCTGGGCATCGATGACCGGCAGGGACTGACGGAAAAGGAGAAGCAGGCGACGGTCTACGATCTGCTGCTTGCGCGTTCCGGCATTTATCATCCGACCGGCTTCGAGAGCGAGCGCATGAAGCTGATCCGCGAGGCGCGCGACAGCCACGGTCCTGGCACCTTTTGGATGTACAACAACTGGGACTTCAATGCGCTCGGCACGATTTTCGAACGCATGACCGGCGCCGGCATCTTCGACGCATTCCGCGAGCGCATCGCCGTGCCCTGCGGCTTCGAAGACTTCCGCTACGACGATGGGCGCAAGGACGGCGAATATGTCGATCTGCTGCCGGCGACCATGCATCGCGCCTATCCTTTCCGCCTGAGCGCACGCGATCTTGCGCGCTTCGGGCTGCTCTATCTGCGGCTGGGGCGCTGGGGCGACCGCCAGATCGTGCCGGAGGCGTGGGTGCGGCAAAGCGTGCTGCCCTACTCGGATGCCGGGACTTATGGCGCCTACGGCTATATGTGGTGGGTGGCGCGCAACGGCATTCACTTCCCCGGTGCGATCATGCCGGAGGGCACGTATTCGGCGCGCGGCGTCGGCGGCCACGTGCTGCTGGTCGTGCCGAACCGAGACTTGGTCGTCGTCCACCGCGTCGATACCGACATCGAAGGCCGCGAGGTCGCCGCGCACCAAGTCGGGCGACTGCTCGAGCTGATCCTGGGAGCGAAATTATGAGAGGAAACGGAACAATCCTGAGCCGCGACCGCGCCGACAAGATCGACGCGCTGTTCGCCAAGTGGACGGAGAAGGGCGAGCCCGGCGGCGCGCTCGCCCTCGTGTGCAACGGCGAGCTGATACATCAGCGCTGCTACGGCTTGGCCAATGTCGAGCATCGCGTGCCGATCCAACCCGACACGCGATTCCACATCGCCTCGATCACCAAGACCTTCGTCGGCGCGGCGATCGTCCTGCTGCATCGCCAAGGCAAGCTCTCGCTCGACGGCGATGTGCGCGACCACGTGCCGGAACTGGCCGTGCCCGCGCCGCTGAGCCTGAGGCGCCTGCTCACCATGACCTCGGGACTGCGCGATTCGATGGAATCCATGACGCTGCGCGGCGTCTGGTTCCGCTATCCGCGCTCGGAGAAGGACCTGCTCGATCTTCTGTTCAACCAGCGCAGCATGAGCTGGCCGACCGGCCAGCGCTGCGTCTACACCAACATCAATTTCAACCTGCTGTCGCTGGTGATCGAACGCGTGAGCGGCCGCCCCTTCGCCGAGTTCCTGGCCGAGAATATCTGGCAGCCGCTGGGCATGGCGGCGACACAGTTGCGCGACAGCAATACGATCGTGGTGCCCGATCTGGCCGACGCCTATATCCCGCACGAAGGCAAGCTGGTGAAAGGAGCATGGGCGTTCGGCATCGCCGGCGCCGGGGGCCTGGTCAGCAATCTGCCCGATCTGATGCGGTGGCAGGGCATGTTCCGCGCCGGCGGCGTCGGCGGCGTCAAGCTGCTCGACATGATGGCCGAGCGCGGCCAGCTGAACGATGGACGCCTGGTGCATTATGGACTCGGCCTCGGCGTGCGCGGCCATCGCGGCGTCACCGTGCTCTGCCATGGCGGATCGCTGCCCGGCTACAAGGCGATGTTCGCCCGCGTGCCGGAGCGCGACTTCGGTCTGGTCCTGTTGTCAAACCGCGAGGATGCCGAGCCCTACACGCGGCTTTACCAAATCATCGACATCGCGCTCGACGGCGAGCTGCCGGAACCCAGCCCGAGCGATCTCGCGCGGAGCCGCCTGCCGGCCATGACGATCGCGAAGGAAACTTGGGGCGCGCTGGACGGCCGCTATCTCGACGCCAAATCAGGCGAACCGCTGGACGTCAAATTCAATCGCGATACGGCGACCATCGA
>JACQDQ010000380.1 GCA_016201015.1 Pseudomonadota bacterium
CGCGTCCGGCGCCGCCGCCAGCGTCATCCGCGCCGCCTGCACCGTCGGCGTCAATCCGTGCTCGGCGATGGCGATCAGCAAGGCATCGAGGAAAAAGCGCTGATTCTCCGTCGGCCGCTTGCCGGTGATGTGCAGGAAGAAGAATTCGGCGAAGCTCACCGCGCCGATCAGCTCGCTGGCAAGATCGTGGCCGCGAACCGTGATTGAGCGCGCATCGGCCGTGCAGATTGCGGTCCGGGCTGGGCCCGGCTTGCCGATCATCATGACGATCCCCCCGACTGGGCCCCCGGCCCGACTTTTCGACTTGATTTTGTCCGCTATGCGGACAATCATCCGGTATGCGGACAAAGTCTCGCCGGAGTCAGATATGAAGTCAATGCCCCAAGACGACCGCGATTACGTGCAGGCGCTGGCGCGCGGCCTGTCGGTGATCGAATGCTTCGACGAAGCGCATTCGGCGATGAGTCTCAGCGACATCGCCCGGCGCACCGGGCTCAGCCGCGGCGCGGTCGGCCGGATTTTGCACACGCTGGAAATACTCGGATATGTGCGCGGCGGCGGCCGGCTGTACCAGTTGCAGCCGCGGGCGCTGAAACTGGGATACGCCTATCTATCCTCGCAGCCGCTCTGGCGCCTCGCCCATCCGATGCTGGAAACCGCGGCACGCGACATCGGCGAGGCCTGTTCGCTGTCGATCCTCGACGATGAGGAGATCGTCTACATCACCTGGGTCGTCTCGATGCGTGTCGTCTATGATTTCGTCGGCGTCGGCGGCCGCCTGCCGGCCTTCTGCGCGTCGATGGGGCGCGTCCTGCTGGCGGCCCTGCCCGACGCCGCACTGGACGAGTTTCTCGCCCGCGCCAAGCTGACGCCGCGGACGCCGGCAACGATCACCGATCGCAAGCGGTTACGGAAGATCATCCTGAAGGCGCGACGCGACGGATACGCCACACAGGACGAAGAGGTGGAAATCGGCCAGCGCGCCGTCGCCATGCCGGTGCGCGATGCGAGCGGCGCGACCATCGCCGCCATCAATGTCACGGTCCCGGCGCATCGCTACACGGTCGCGGCGATGATTGAGAAGGCCGTGCCGGTGCTGCGACGCGAAGCGATACGCCTGGGTGAAGCGCTTTCTCTGGTTGCAACCAGCCGACCGATCCGCCTAAGGCCGAATGTCAGCCTTCAACGGTCCCTGCGATGAGGCGATCCTAAGGTCGCCGCGATTGCGCACGGTCCAAGACCGCCAAAGATCATTTACGACGGGGACATTTTCGGCCGGCACCGGCGCAGACTACAGATCGCGGATCTTCGCGCCGTTGAGGTCGGCGATGAGGCCCGGCAGCACCGGCAGGAAACGGTCGCCGTGGCCGCGCACGTTGAACAGATGCAAGGTCTGGTTCACCGCCTGGGCGATGAACGCCGCCGCCGGCGCCTGTTCCGCCAGCTTGGTGTAGAAGCGCAGATCCTTGCCGGCGATGCGCAGCGGCCCTTTCAGGTGGCTGTCGTCGCCTTCCAGCACCCACGGCATCACCATCTGGAACATCTTGCTGTTCGCTCCACCGGCCGAGATCACTTCGTAGAATTTACGCATGTCGACGCCCATCTTGGCGGCGGTGGCCGCCGCCTCGGCGATGATCGCGGCGTTGCCGATGGAGATGAAATTGTTGATCAGCTTGAGCGTGTGCCCCATGCCGAGCGCGCCGACCTCGACGATGGTGTCGGCGTAGCATTGCAGCACCGGCTTGATCGTGGCGATCACCTGCGGATCGCCGCCGACATAGGTGCTGAGCGTGCCGGCCTCGGCCTCCCTGGGCGTGCGGCCGAGCGGCGCGTCGGCCATCGCCGCGCCCTTGGCCTTGAGGTCGCCGGCGATGCGCCGCGTCGAATTGGGATCGGCCGTCGTGCTGTCGACCACGATGAGTCCGGCATGGGCGCCTTCGAGCACGCCGCCGGCGCCGTAGACCGTCGCCTCGACCTCGACCGACGAAGGCAGGCACAGGAATAGAATGTCGCTCGCCCGTGCCAGCTCGGCCGCGCTCTTCCCCTCCTTCGCGCCGCGCTTCACCAGATCGTCGACCGGCGCGCGGTTGCGATGGCCCATGATCGTCAGCGGATAGTCCTTCGCGGCGATGTTCTTGGCCGCGCCGTGGCCCATCAGGCCGACGCCGATATAGCCGATCCTTGCCTTGCTCATCCGGTCTTCCCCTATGTTCCCGTGCCCAATGCATTGCCGACGCGCATTCCCTTCTCCAGCCGCTGCGCCCACACCGACAACGGCCAGCACAGCGTGAAATACAGGCCGGCGACGATCGGGTAGACGATCATCGGCTGAAACGTGGCGTTGGTCATCAGCTGTCCGGCGCGCGTCAGTTCGACGAAGCCGATGATCGAGGCGACGGCGGTCGCCTTGACCAGCGAGACCATGAACCCGACCGTCGGGGGAATGGCGATGCGCACGGCCTGCGGCAGGATCACCAGGCGCAGCTGCTGGAAATAGCTGAGCGCCAGGGCGCGCGACGCCTCCCATTGCTCGCGCGGCACCGCCTGGATGCAGCCGCGCCAGATGTCGCCGAGGAACGCCGCCGCATAGGCGGTGTAGGCGATAGTCACCGAGGTCCAGGCATCGAGCCTGAGACCGAATAGGCTGAGTCCGTAGTAGACCAGGAACAATTGGATCAGCAGCGGCGTGCCCTGGAAGAGCTGTATATAGCCGGCGGCGGAGAGCCGCAGCGGCGGCCGTTTCGAGATACGCAGCATCGCGATCGCCAGCACCACCAGCCCGCCGAAAGCAAAAGCCAGCAGCGACAGCAATGCGGTCCACTGCATCGCCGTCAGGATGAACAGAAACTCGTTGGCCCCGAATGTGCGCATGTCAGCGTTCCCGCCCGCGCGCGAAGACGAACCAATAGACCGCCGCGAAAAACGCCCGGAACCCGACCGCGATGGCGAGATACATCGCCGCCACCACGATATAAACCTCGAACGCGCGGAAGGTGGTGGATTGCAACGTGTTGGCGATCGCCGTCAGCTCCTTGGCGGAAATGGCCGCGACCACCGACGAGCCCAGCAACAGCAGCACGAACTGGCTGGCCAAGGCCGGGAACACGGCCTTGATCGCCGGGAACAGCACGATCAGGCGATAGATCTGAAACCGCTTCAACCCCAGCGCCCGGCCCACCTCGATCTGGCCTACCGGCACGGACTGGATGCCCGCGCGCACGATCTCGGTGGCGTAGGCGCCGAAATTGACTACCATCGCCACCAGCGCCGCCTGGTTCGCCTCGAAGCGCACGCCGAGCTGCGGCAGCGAGAAGAAAACGATGTAGAGCTGCACCAGGAACGGCGTGTTGCGGACCGCCTCCACATACGCCACCACGAGCATGCGCAACGGCTTGGGACCCGCGGTGCGCAGATAGGCGCAGGTCAGCGCCACCGCCATGCCGAGCGCCAGCGCCATGGCGGCGAGCTGAACGGTCAACCACGCGCCTTCGAGCAACTCGCCGAATCTGTCGAAGACGATGCCGAACTGGAAGACGTAGGTCACGCGCCGGTACGGAAGCTGTGGGCGGGATCGATGCCTGTCGGGCCGCCCCGCCCCACCGTTTGTGCGGCGATGGAGCGGGACATGGTCCGTTCGAACCAGCGAAAGGCCGGCCGGCTTACAGCGTCGGCAGGTCGACCAGCTTCACGCCGGTATTCTGCTCGTAGATCTTGGCCAGGACGCCGTTCAGCTTATTGACGAACACCCAAGTGTTCACCCATTGCAGCAGATCGTAGTTGCCGGGCTTCACTGCCACGGCATAAAAGGCCGTGGCGACCGTGAACTTGGTCTCGATGCCCTTGTCCGGCGCCTTCTTCGCCAGGTCGTTGATCAGGAACGCCGCGCAGCCGATGGCGTCGATCTGCCCCGTCAGCAGCGCCTGTTGCGTCGCCGCGTGCTCGTCGAAGAACACGATATTGGTGCCGGGCGGCGCGATCTTCGGCACTTCCTGCTCTTCCAGCGTGGCGCGGGTCATGCCGATCTTCTTGCCCGCCAGGTCGGCGGCGCTCTTGATGTTCACGCTCTTCGCGCCGCCGATGACGATGCTGAGAGCGCCGTGCGGGCTGGCGAACCACACCGTCTTGGCGCGGTCGGTGGTGATCGACAGCGACGAGATGGCGAGATCGGCGCGGTCCGACAGCAGCGCCGGAATGCGCTGCGGGCCGCTGACCTGCACTAGTTCCAATTCCACGCCCAAATCCTTGGCAATCTGACGCGCGGTCTCGATTTCCGAGCCGGTCGGCTTGTTGTTCTTGTCGAGGATCCCGAACGGCGCCGAGTCGACCTGCGCCGTGATGCGGATCTTCTTCTCCTTCATGATGCGGTCGAGGACCTGGGCGTCGGCTTGGCCGATGCCGAGACCCAGCAGCAGGCACGCCGCGGTGGCGGCGGCCAGCAATCGTGTCACGAACTTCATGATCATTTCCTCCGGTTTTGTCGCTTTCCGAAACGCCGATCCTCGATCAGCGAAGATCGCATCGTCGTCGCGGATCGCCAAGACCCGCGCCGCCGAATCCCGTCAACTCCTATGTGCCTTCAGACCGTCGATCCCTGCCTTGAGCGCTTGCTGGTAGACCGAGCTGTCCGTGCCGTAGCAAAGGATGCGGAAGCCCCAGTCCAGGTAGCGCCTGCCCGTCTTGACATCGCCGCACAGGAAGCCCGCCGCCTTGCCATGGCGCTTGCAGGCAGCGGCCAGCTTCTTCACGGCCGCCTTGTAGCGCGGGTGGTCGAATTGCCCATCGATGCCCAAGGCGTTGGTCAGATCGTAATGGCCGATCCAGCCGACATCGATGCCCGGCGTGGCGACGATGGCCTCGACGTTTTCGATCCCCGCCGCCGTTTCGATCAGCGCGATCACGAGCGTGCGCTCGTTCGCCGCCTTCATCGCCGCGACGTGATCGCCGCCGGCGTAGTCGTCATGCGGCATGCCGAAGGCCAGCCCGCGCACGCCATGCGGGCGATAGCGGCACCACGACGCGATCTTCGCCGCCTGCTCCGCGGTCTCGACCATCGGCACCATGATGCCCATGACGCCCGCGTCCAGCATCGGCGCGATCAGGTGGTAATGCGTGCCGGTGACGCGCACCATCGGGATGACGCCGGTGCCGCGCGCATAGGCGACCTGGCTCTTGATCGTCTCGATGCCGACCCCGCTGTGCTCGGTATCGAGGATGACGAACTCGGCGCCGGCGTTGGCCATGATCTGGCACAGGCCGGGCGTGAAGAATTCGAACGCCATCTGGCCGAGGGCGGTACCACCCTGCATCAGCTTCGCGCGCACCGGATTCTTCTGCATCGTTGTTCCCCCTTGGCTGGCTCTAGGCCATAGACTTGTCGATCTCGGCCCGGTCCAGGTTCACCGCCTGGGCGGCGCGGGCGATCTGCGCGCGGGTCGCGTCATCCAGCGGGATGCCGTTCTTCTCGCGTTCCGCGCGCACGCGCCGTTCGATCTCGCCGGGTATCAGCACCTCGCCGCCCGGCGCGATCGGCGGCGACGCCTTGACCCAATCCTTGAGCCGCCTGACATCGGCGGCGAAGGCGGGCTCGCCGCATAGCCCGTCGGCGGCGATCAGCACCGACAGCATGTTGTTGACCAGGCGCTTGGCCGTGGGATTGTCGGGATGGCTCGATCCGCCGCCGGTCAGCGCGCCGGCCAGCACCTCGCAGATCAGCGACAGGCCCGAGCCCTTGTGCCCGGCGATCGGCAGGATCGCACCGGGCGGGTTGGCATAGAACGCTTCGGCATCGCGCGTCGGCTGGCCCTTGCCGTCCACGACGGCGTCGGCGGGAAGCGGTTCCTTCTTGTTGCGCGCCACTTGGATCTTGCCCTCGGCGATGACGCAGGTGGACATGTCCAGGATCATCGGCGGGCCGTCCGGCATCGGCACGCCGGCGGCGATGGGATTGGCCGACAGGCGGCGGTCGCTGCCGCCATGCGGCGCGACCAGGATGCCGAAACCCGAGGTATTGACGAAATGCAGCGATACCAGTCCCGCCGCGGCCGCCAGCTCGGCCCAGGCGCCGATGCGGCCGAGATGGCCGACGTTGCGCAGCGCCAGAACGGCCACCCCCGCGGCTTTGGCGCGCGCGATGCCGCTGCGCAGCGCCGCGCGCGCGACCGACTGGCCGTAGCCGAACTGGCCGTCGAGCAGCAGCAACACGCCCTCGTCGCGCAGGGTCTTCGGCGCCTGGTTGGGCAGCACCATGCCCCGCTTCTGCCAATCGATGTATTTGGCGACGCGGATCACGCCGTGCGAGTCGTGGCCGACCAGGTTGGCCTCGACCAGATGATCGGCCACATCGCGCGCTTCGCCTTCGGCGCAGCCGCCGGCCGCGAAGATCGCCCTGATGCCCTGGCGCAGCCGCTGCGGATCCGCTCGCGCCACGCTCATGCCGTTGTCCCCCCGTGGTCCCCGTCCTTACTAGACCTTATATCGGTCAGTATTGGCAATGCGGACGGCCGCCACGAACGCGCGGCATCGCCGCCGGCTGGAGCGATCCCGCCGGCAGCCGTAGACGAGCGCAGTCTCAAACGGCAGACGGCGCCGACGCGGCGAATTGCCCGCGAGCGGCAGCCCTCAGCGAAACCGTCGCGGGTCCTCGTTGCGAATATACGTGACGCTTGTCGTGTGCTTCTTGAAGCGCCGCCGGAGTTCCGGACCGAGCTTGCGAAACGCCGCCACCGACAAGGTGACGCCCGTCGCGTCGAGCGTCGCCGTCGTGTTCACCGTCTTGCCGATCACGTCGTAGCGCTTGGCGCCCGCCGCGCCGAATGGACCGGCGACGGTGGGGCCGAAATGGGCCTTGACTGTCAGCCGGCAGTCCCAGCCCTGCTCGTCCATGAAACTGTTGATCGAATCCTTGAGGTCCAGCAGCGCCTGAACGCCACGGTCCACGTCGTCCTCGCTGAACACGACCAGACCGCCGTCGCCGAAGAACTTGACCATTCGGCCGCCGCCGCCACCCGCTCATAGTAACCGTCCAATGTGGCGGCGATGTCGGCGTCGCCGACGCGCTGGCTCTGCGCCATGAAGCGGGTGAGATCGACGAACGCAACGAGTAACGGCATCTCGCTATGGAGATCTGCCATGGATACCTCCCATCATGATCAGATGTCGGCCCAAAGTCCGACGGAAGCGGGAGTGGTCGCAGGCCCTTGCGTCCTGCAGTTGCCAACACACTAGGCCGGATGGTCGGCGAGCGTCAATGCATGTCATCGCAACAAGACATCTGCGATTCCTGTTTGCCTCCCGGCCGAACCGGCAAGCGGCTATTGCATGCCGCCGCGATGAGTCGCGATACTCCCTCGTCGATGCGCCGCGCCACTGCGATGGACTACTCTCACAAGCCGCTTGCGCAATGCGCGATGTTTGAGATCGGGGGAGCCAATCATGTCGTTCGACAAGATCGCGGTCCTGGGCCTTGGCAGGGTCGGCGCACTCGCAGCGAGCATGCTGGAGCAAGCGGGTTTCGCGGTGACGGGCTTCGATTCCGACGCGGCGCGGGAATCCTCCCCCTATCCCGTCCGCGCTGCGGACATGTCGACGCCGGGAACATTGACTTCGGCACTGTCCGGCTTCGAGGCGGTGCTGTCGTGCTTGCCGTATCATCTCAATGTCGGCGTGGCGTCGATGGCGCACAAGCTCGGCATTCACTATTTCGACCTGACGGAGGACGTGCCGACCACCGCGGCGATCCGCGAGATGAGCGCGAGCGCCAAGGGCGTGATGGCGCCGCAGTGCGGGCTTGCGCCCGGCTTCATCGGCATGGTCGGGGCGAGCCTTTCGCGCGAGTTCGGCCGTTGCCGCTCGATCCGACTGCGGGTCGGCGCGCTGCCGCAGCATCCGACCGGGCTGCTGGGCTACGCGTTCAACTGGTCGCCGGAAGGCGTGGTCAACGAATATCTCAACGACTGCGAGGTGATCGAGGACGGCGTCCGGAAATTCGTCTCGCCGATGGAGTGGCTCGAAACGGTGTATGTGAACGGCGTCAAGCTCGAGGCATTCCTCACATCGGGCGGATTGGGCACGATGTGCGAGACGTTCCTCGGCAAGATCGACAATATCGACTACAAGACGATGCGCTATCCCGGCCATGCGAAGCTGATGAACTTCTTCTTCCACGAGCTGCTCATGCGCGAGCAGCGGGATCTTGCCGGGAAGATCCTCACGCATGCCAAGCCGCCCGTCGACGATGACGTGGTTTATGTCCACGTGTCGGCGGAGGGCGACATCGGCGGGCGTCTGCGGCGCAAGGAGTTCGTCCGCGCCTACTATCCTCTCGAGGTGGCCGGCGGCCGGCGGACGGCGATCGCCTGGACCACCTCCGCGTCGGTTGTCGCCGTGATCGAGATGGTTCGGGGCGAAAAGCTGCCGCAACGCGGGTTCATCAAGCAGGAAGAGATCGCGCTCGACGATTTTCTCGGCACGCCGACCGGTCGCCGTTTCGCCGACAACCGTGCTGCCTAGCGCCATCGTCCGATCGCCCGGGGCCTTCACCGGAGGCTCCCCCGCGACGCCGGCAAGCCGTGGCGCTGCGGCCGGGATGCGACGCGCGCGCTCACGGAAAGCCGGCCAGATGGGAAATGTCGGTAGTATGTTGGGGCAAGGAGCGCGCACATGACACCCAAATCGTTGAAGACGGTCGCCATCATCGGCAACGGCATCATCGGCCACGGCATGGCGCAGATCTTTGCCACCGCAGGCAGCAGATCTTTGCCACCGCAGGCAAGAGCGTGGTGATGATCGGCCGCAGCCAATCCCAGCGCTGCGCGCCCCGTCATCACTTCTTGCTCGAGGTAACCGTGATGTCGGTCGGATTGGCGATGACGTCGAACACGGCCGACCGCTTCTGCGACTGGAATTTCGGGGACACAATACATATCTCGCCGCCGACGGCGCGCGCCGCGGCTTGGGTCCGGGCTTCGATCAGGCGAGCCCTAGCAA